>NZ_JBEZIH010000031.1:0-95705 GCF_040650935.1 Streptomyces sp. NPDC048565 | reverse complement strand
AGACCTCGTGGCCGAAACTCTGCACGATCTGATCGACCCCATCATCTACGACGAGGCCGCGACCCTGATCGAGGAGCATCACACCGCCGGGCGGGACGTCGTCATCGTCTCGACCTCCGGCGCCGAGGTCGTCGAACCGATCGGGGAACTCCTCGGCGCCGACCGGGTGGTGGCGACCCGGATGGTGGTGGGAGACGACGGCTGCTACACCGGCGAGATCGAGTACTACGCCTACGGGCCTACCAAGGCCGAGGCGATCAGGGCTCTCGCCGAATCGGAAGGCTACGACCTGTCCCGCTGCTACGCGTACAGCGATTCCGCCACCGACGTGCCGATGCTCGAGTCCGTGGGGTACCCGCACGCCGTCAACCCGGACCGGGCACTGCGGCGTGAGGCCACACTCCGGGAATGGCCCGTTCTCTCCTTCGACCGACCGGTCCGGCTCAAGCAGCGCCTGCCCGCGTTCTCGATGCCACCGCGCCCGGCACTCGTCGCAGCGGCCGCATTGGGCGCGGCCGCCGTGACCGCCGGGCTCGTCTGGTACGCCAACCGTCGCCGCGCCGCCACCATCTGACCGTTCCGACCGGCAAGCCATGTCCGACCTGACCGTTTTTGAACATAAAAGTAAAGAAAAGTGGCCGGCGCTTCCGCTCCGCCCGGTCCGGGAGTACAAAGGATTCAACGGCCCGCGAGACCAAGGACATCCGAGAGGATCACCTTTACGCACAGGCCCCACGGACCGAGCACGAAAGCCGAGCACCCACGCGACGTCGACCCGTCGATTACGGGCCAGCCGCACCAGGTGACGGGAAAAGACCGACCTGATGGGCACACACCGAGGACGCTTGGTAACTGGGCGGACGTGCCAGCGGCGGTACCGGAACCGGTACCGCCGCAACCCTTTCCGCTCAGGCCGCGCCGCGCTGGAGCGCCTCACACACCGCCGTGGACTCCCTCACCCCCAGCTCCACCGAGCGCCCGCAGTGGGCGATCCAGGCAGCCATGCCCTCCGGCCGCCCCGACAGATACCCCTCGAACGCCGCCACGTAAGCCGCGCGTCCCTGCTCGGCGTGACCGACTTCGGCAGGGCAGATCGACTTGGGATCCAGTCCGCTGCCGATCAGCACGATGCGCTCGGCGGTCCGGGCGACCAGGCCGTTGTGCGAGCCGAAGGGCCTCAGCGCCAACAGCTCACCGTGCACCACCGAGGACGTCACCAGAGCGGGGGCCGAGCCGCCCGCGATGATCAGCTGCGACAGGCCTTCGAGGCGTCCGGACACCTCGTCCGCACCCGGGACGGGCGCCTCGATCAACGGCTCGTCGACAGGCTCACCCGCCAGTCGGGGCCTGCCGACCGTCTCGTCCGGAGTCGCGCCGCCCGCCGCCACCAGATGCAGGCGCGCCAGGACACGAAGCGGGGACTGCCGCCAGATGGAGAGCAGCTGTCCGGCCTCCGCCGTGAGCCGCAGAGCGGCGCCGATGGTGCGGGCGTCGGCCTCACCGCTGAAGTCGGTGCGCCGGCGCACCTCCTCGAGATTCCAGTCGGCACCCGAGAGCGCAGCCGAGCCGCGGGCGCCGCGCAGGGCCGCCTCCGCGGTGACCTCGTTGCTGCGGCGTCGCATGACCCGGTGCCCGTAGACCCGGTCCACGGCCTTGCGTACGGAGTCCACCGCGTCGGCCACCCCCGGCAGGTCACCCAGGGCGGCAAGCGGGTCCGAGGAAGTCGTACTCATAGGTAAGGAGGCTACGCGCCCCTATTACGGATACCGCCCGGGAGTGGTCTTCTTCACGAAGAGAGACCACAGTGAGCGATGATTCCGCTACCGTAAGTGAACATGAAGATCGCTTTCGTGGGGAAGGGCGGCAGCGGCAAGACCACGCTGTCCTCGCTCTTCATCCGCCACCTCGCTGCCAATGAAGCCCATGTCGTCGCGGTGGACGCCGACATCAACCAGCACCTGGGGGCCGCCCTCGGCCTGGACGAGCAGGAGGCCGCCGCTCTGCCCGCCATGGGGGCCCAGCTGCCTCTCATCAAGAACTACCTCCGGGGAAGCAACCCCCGTATCGCGTCCGCCGAGACGATGATCAAGACGACACCGCCCGGGGAGGGGTCCCGGCTCCTCAGCGTCTGCGAGGACAACCCGGTCTACGACGCCTGCGCCCGCACGGTCCGTCTCGACGACGGGGAGATCCGGCTGATGGCCACCGGCCCGTTCAGCGAGTCCGATCTCGGCGTCGCCTGCTACCACTCGAAGGTCGGGGCGGTCGAGCTCTGCCTCAACCACCTGGTCGACGGGCCGGAGGAGTATGTGGTGGTCGACATGACGGCAGGGTCGGACTCGTTCGCGTCAGGGATGTTCACCCGCTTCGACATGACGTTCCTGGTCGCCGAACCGACTCGGAAGGGTGTCTCCGTCTACCGCCAGTACAAGGAGTACGCGCGGGACTTCGGTGTCGCACTGAAGGTGGTGGGCAACAAGGTGCAGAGCGAGGACGATCTGGAGTTCCTTCGCGCGGAGGTCGGCGACGACCTGCTGATCGGCGTCGGTCAGTCCGACTGGGTCCGGACGATGGAAAAGGGCCGCCCCGCGCCGTTCGAACTGCTGGAAGCGGACAACCGGATGGCCCTGCAAGCCCTGCAGGACGCCGCGGAGGACTCGTACTCATTGCGCGACTGGGAGCGCTACACGCGGCAGATGGTGCACTTCCATCTGAAGAACGCCGAGAGCTGGGGCAACGAGAAGACGGGCGCCGATCTGGCTGCCCAGGTCGACCCCGCCTTCGTCCTGCAGGAACACCGTGCGAAGGCGGACGCCGCCCAGCCGGCCTGAACCGGAGTGAGCGGCGCCCGCGGGTGAGCCCTGCGCCTACGGGTGAGCCCTACTCCGCACTCCCGTCGGCTCCCTTGTCTGCCGACCGATCCGCCGGCCTGGCAGGCACGGGGCTGCTCGCGGGCTTACCCGGGGCTGTCCCCGCGAGGAACGCGGTCCAGCCGGGCTCGGGCTCCTGACCGACCTTCAGCGTCCCGAGCCTGGCGACCGTGGCCGGATCCTGTGCGTCCAGCCAGTCGGCGAGCTGGCGGAAGGAGACGCACCGCACGTCCTTTTTGGTACACACCGTCTTGATCGTCTCCTCGACCGCACGCATGTAGGTGCCGCCGTTCCAGGATTCGAAGTGGTTGCCGACGATCAGCGGAGCCCGGTTACCGCTGTAGGCACGGTCGAAGGCCTGGAGCAGACCGTCCCGCAGCTGGTTGCCCCAGTACTCGCGCTTGTCGGGGTCGCCCTGCGTCGTCGTACCGGACTGGTTGAACATGAAGTTGTAGTCCATCGAGAGCGTCTCGAACGCCCGGCCAGGCACGGGGACGAGCTGCATGGAGAGGTCCCAGAGCCCGTCCTTCTTCGCGGGCCAGACCTGATTGCGGATACCGCTGGAGTCGTAGCGGAACCCCATGGTCCGTGCGGCCGCGACCATGTTCTTCTGCCCCTCCAGGCACGGGGTGCGGGCGCCGATCAGCTCCTTGTCGTAGTCGAAGGGCAGGGGCGCTTCCCTCTTGAGATCGGGGGAGTTCGTCTTCCAGCTCTTCACGAACGACTTCGCCTGGCTGATCTCGCTCTTCCACTCCTCGACCGACCACGTGCCGACACCCCCGTCAGGGCCGCAGAAGTGCCCGTTGAAGTGGGTGCCGATCTCGTTCCCCTCCTGCCACGCCGCACGCAGCTCCGTCAGCGTGTCGTGGATTCCCTTCGCATCGTTGAATCCGATGTCGGAGCTGCCCACCGAATGCTGCGGTGGGTCGTAGAGCTCCTTCTTCTTCTCCGGCAGGAGGTACACGCCGCTGAGGAAGTACGTCATCTTGGCGTCGTACTTCTTCGCGACCTCCCGGAAATGCGAGAAGAGCTTCTGGCTGTCCTCACCCGCACCGTCCCACGAGAACACCACGAACTGCGGGGGCTTCTGGCCGGGCTTGAGCCGCTTGGCCACGGGGAGTTCCGGCTGGGCTCCGGTAAAGGCGGTGGAGCCGTCGCCGATGAGCTCGACCGCTCCCTTGGGCGCCGCTGCAGGAGAGTTCCCCTCGGCGCCCGGGGCGGACTTCTTGCCCGCCCCGGGCGCGGGGCCGTCAGCCCCCGTCCCGGGAACCGAGCAGCCGGCCAGTCCGGCGACCAGGGCCGTGGCCACGGCTCCCAGGGCGATCCGCTTCGCGGCGGCCATCATCCGTCCACCCTCTTCCTTGCAGGATTCGTGCGTTGAAGTACGCCGACACGGCGCGGTCAACCTCACATGCAGCCCTGACGGAATCAGTACGACAAGCCGGATGAAAAGCTGCTTATTCACTGAGAAGAGTGACTCACTGGCCTATTTGCTCGAAAGCATGGACACCTTTCTTTACTCTCCATTACGATTCATTTACGGAGAGTTGAGAAAATCCCGCCGCTTTGCCCCACCGCTGCACGCCGTGAACCACGGCCGCCGTCATTCGCACACCGCGACCGCGCTGCCCCGGAGGAGACGGGAACATGTCTGCCTGCGTCCCTACTCGCAACGACCGCTCATCCCGAAGTTCACGCCCTTCCAGGGCCTCGGGAATCAAGCGTCCGCACAGTCCGCCGTCCTCGCCCCGTCGCGGTCGCTTCCGCGTCTCGGGTGCGGATCTGTCCGCATCGATCACCGTCTTCCTGATCGCCGTTCCCATGTCGCTCGGTCTCGCCGTGGCCATGGACGCCCCACTCGCCGCCGGGCTGGTGTCCGCCGCGATCGGGGGCATCGTCGCCGGACTGCTGGGCGGCACACCGCTCCAGGTCAGCGGCCCCTCCGCCGGACTCACCGTGGTCACGGCGGAGTTGATCCAGATCTATGGATGGCGCACCACGTGTGCCATCACCGTCGGAGCCGGACTCCTGCAGATTCTGCTGGGCTCGCTGAGAGCGGCCCGCAGCGCCCTCGCCGTCAGTCCGGCCATCGTGCACGGCACGCTCGCCGGCATCGGTGTGGCCATCGCGCTCGCCCAGCTGCACATCGTGTTCGGCGAGGTGCCGCGCAGCTCAGCCCTCGACAACGCCCTGTCGCTGCCCTCCCGCTTGACGCACTTCGAGCCGGCCGGGCCCCTCATCGGAGCTCTGACGGTGGCCCTTCTCGTCCTGTGGCCGCGCCTGCCCGGGCGGATCGGCGCGTCACTTGGCAGAATCCCCGCGGCGCTCGCCGCAGTGGTCACCGCGACGGCTGTGGCCGCCGTGGCAACACCTGGCATCGCCAGGGTCGACCTGCCGTCCTGGCGCGCGCACGCACTGCCCGAGCTGCCGCACGGCCCGGTGGCGGCGCTGGCGACGGCGGTGTTCACCGTCATGCTCGTGGCCAGCCTCGAATCCCTGCTGGCCGCCGTATCCGTGGACAAGCTGGCCGCGGACCGCTCCATGGCCACACCCAAGGACGGTTCGGCGCCGTACCCGCCCGTCAAGCGGTCGGACCTCGACCGGGAGCTGCGGGCCCAGGGCATCGCCAACGCGGTCTCGGGCCTGGCCGGAGGGCTCGCCGTGTCGGGCGGCGCCGTACGCAGTTCCGCGAATGTGCGGGCGGGCGCGAGGAGTCGGGCCTCCACCGTGCTGCACGGCGTCTGGGTGCTGCTGGCATCCGTGCTGCTGGTCACAGTCCTCGAGTGGATCCCCCTGGCCGCGCTCGCAGCCCTGGTGATGGTGGTCGGGGTCCAGATGGTCAGCTTCGCCCACATCCGGAAGGTCCACAGACACCGGGAGTTCCTGGTGTACGGCGCCACGATCAGCGGCGTGATTCTTGCCGGGGTGCTCCAGGGGGTGGCGATCGGCATCGTCGTGGCGGTGGCCGTCGCCCTGCACCGGCTGGCACACACCAGGATCACCGTGACGGAGCGGGACGGCCGCTATCTGGTGGCCGCGCGCGGTCAGCTGACCTTCCTGGCCGTCCCCCGGCTCAGCCGCCTGCTCGGCAAGCTTCCCCAAGGAGTGGACGCCGTGGTCGAGTTGGACGGCTTCTTCATGGACCACGCGGCGTACGAGACGATCCAGGACTGGTATGCGGCACAGACCGCGATGGGCGGCCGCGTCGAGTTCACCGGGCGCTCCGGCGGCAGGATCGCCGAGCCCGCGTCGGCCTCGCACTCCTGCTGCCGTCCCTGGACACCGTGGCGCAACCATCACTGCCACGACGGCACGCAGGACATCTCGCCGACCGGCGCCACCGGTGCCTCCCCTGTCGTGCACGCCGTCTCGAAGCTCTCCTCTTCCACTGTCCCGAGAAGTTCCGCCGGCCGTCCGCACGGTGCGCATCGCCTTCTCAGCGGCCTCAGTTCGTTCCAGCGCACCACCGCCCCACTGGTCCGTGACGAGTTGGCCCGGCTGGCTGCCGAGGGGCAACGGCCTTCGCAGCTGTTCCTCACCTGTGCCGATTCCCGCCTGGTCACCAGCATGATCACCGCGAGCGGACCCGGCGACCTCTTCACCGTGCGGAACGTCGGCAATCTGGTGCCGCCTCCTGGCGCCGGGGACGCGGCGAGCGGAGACGATTCCGTGGCTGCCGCCATCGAGTACGCGGTGGACGTGCTGGGGGTCGAGTCCATCACCATCTGCGGCCACTCCGGATGCGGGGCGATGCAGGCCCTGTCGGAGGCCCCGCCGGAAACGCCCGGGACACCTCTGTGGCGCTGGTTGCGGCACGGTCTTCCGAGCCTGGATCGCATGCATTCGCGTCATCACTCCTGGGCGCGCATCACCGGCCGGCTGCCCACCGACGCGGTGGAGCAGCTCTGCCTGACCAATGTGGTCCAGCAGTTGGAGCATCTGCGAGCCCATGGGTCGGTGGCCCGCCGGCTGGCAGCGGGCACCCTTCAGCTGCACGGCATGTACTTCCATGTCGGCGAGGCGCAGGCCTATCTGCTGATCGAGGGCGCCAGTTCGGGTACAGGGCCCGACGAGGTGTTCGTCCGGGTCGCCCCCGGTGCGGAGCACGGCATCGAGGCTCTGCGCACCGCTCCCGGCACCACCGTCAGCGCCTGAACCACTCACATACCCGGTCCGTGAGACCTTGTGATCCCGCTTGGGCAACGCACGGCAGGTGCGTGCCCGAGCGGGCATGTGACTCCCCGTACGGGACACAGGTCTAAACCACTTTCCGGTAGACACTTGTCACCTGGCCCGATGCCTGATGAGCTGTCCTCCGGGACACAACGGACACCCTGGGAATGGGAGATGTCGTGAGCAACGAAAGCCTGGCCAATCTGCTCAAGGAGGAGCGGCGGTTCACACCGCCCGCCGATCTGGCCGCCAACGCCAACGTGACCGCGGAGGCGTACGAGCAGGCCGCGGCGGACAGGCTGGG
The DNA here is from genome assembly GCF_040650935.1 of Streptomyces sp. NPDC048565. Taxonomy (NCBI): domain Bacteria; kingdom Bacillati; phylum Actinomycetota; class Actinomycetes; order Kitasatosporales; family Streptomycetaceae; genus Streptomyces; species Streptomyces sp. NPDC048565. The sequence goes on along the minus strand of NZ_JBEZIH010000031.1, from coordinate 88,358 downwards.
CTTCTGGGCCGAGCAGGCCCGCCGCCTGACCTGGGTCACGGAGCCGACCGAGACGCTCGACTGGAGCAACCCGCCCTTCGCGAAGTGGTTCGCGGACGGCAAGCTCAACGTCGCGTACAACTGCGTGGACCGTCATGTCGAGGCCGGCAACGGCGACCGGGTCGCGATCCACTTCGAGGGCGAGCCGGGGGACAGCCGCGCCATCACCTACGCGGAGCTGAAGGACGAGGTCTCGCGCGCGGCCAACGCGCTCATCGAGCTCGGTGTCGGCAAGGGTGACCGGGTCGCCGTCTATCTGCCGATGATCCCGGAGGCTGTCGTAGCGATGCTGGCCTGCGCCCGTATCGGCGCGGCGCACTCGGTGGTCTTCGGCGGCTTCTCCGCGGACGCCATCGCCGCCCGCATCCAGGACGCCGACGCCAAGGTGGTCATCACCGCCGACGGCGGCTACCGCCGCGGAAAGCCCTCGGCGCTCAAGCCCGCGGTGGACGAAGCCGTCTCACGCATCGCCGGCGTCGAGCACGTCCTGGTGGTCCGGCGCACCGGGCAGGACACCGCGTGGTCCGAGGGCCGGGACGTCTGGTGGCACGAGATCACCGGCCGACAGTCGGCGGAGCACACGCCCGAGGCCTTCGACGCGGAGCAGCCGCTCTTCATTCTCTACACCTCGGGCACCACGGGTAAGCCGAAGGGCATCCTGCACACCTCCGGTGGCTACCTGACCCAGACGGCGTACACCCACCACGCGGTCTTCGACCTCAAGCCCGAGACCGACGTCTACTGGTGCACCGCCGACATCGGCTGGGTGACCGGGCACTCGTACATCGTCTACGGCCCGCTGGCGAACGGCGCGACCCAGGTCATGTACGAGGGCACGCCCGACACGCCCCACCAGGGACGTTTCTGGGAGATCGTCCAGAAGTACGGCGTCACGATCCTCTACGCCGCGCCGACGGCGATCCGCACGTTCATGAAGTGGGGAGACGACATCCCCGCCAAGTTCGATCTCTCGTCGCTGCGTGTCCTCGGTTCGGTCGGTGAGCCGATCAACCCCGAGGCCTGGATCTGGTACCGCAAGCACATCGGCGCCGACTCCTGCCCGGTCGTGGACACCTGGTGGCAGACCGAGACCGGCGCCATGATGATCTCGCCGCTCCCCGGGGTCACGGCGACGAAGCCGGGTTCGGCCCAGCGGGCCCTGCCCGGTATCTCCGCCACCGTCGTCGACGACGAGGCCAACGAGGTGCCGGACGGCGGGGGCGGCTATCTCGTCCTCACCGAGCCGTGGCCGTCGATGCTCCGCACCATCTGGGGAGACGACCAGCGTTACATCGACACCTACTGGTCGCGCTTCGAGGGCAAGTACTTCGCGGGCGACGGCGCGAAGAAGGACGAGGACGGCGACATCTGGCTGCTCGGCCGGGTCGACGACGTCATGCTCGTGTCGGGGCACAACATCTCGACCACCGAGGTCGAGTCGGCTCTCGTCTCGCACCCCTCGGTCGCCGAGGCCGCCGTGGTCGGCGCCAACGACGCGACCACGGGCCAGGCCATCGTCGCCTTCGTGATCCTGCGTGGGACGGCCACCGCCTCCGAGGAGCTGGTCGCCGAGCTGCGCAACCACGTCGGCGCCACCCTGGGGCCGATCGCCAAGCCCAAGCGCGTCCTGCCGGTGGCGGAGCTCCCGAAGACCCGTTCCGGAAAGATCATGCGGCGCCTGCTGCGTGACGTCGCCGAGAACCGCGAGCTGGGCGATGTCACCACGCTCACGGACTCCTCGGTCATGTCGCTCATCCAGACGCAGCTGCCGTCCGCCTCCTCCGAGGACTAGGGGACCGGAGGACTAGGGGACCGGAGGACCGGACAGGAGGAGGGGCACTCGGAGCGACTCGGGTGCCCCTTCGGTCAGCCCTCAGCCCGTCGGCAGCCGGAAAGCACGGCGGAGATCTACGGCTGCCGGTGCTCCCACCGTGCGGCGGACACCGGATCCGGATACGTTCCGATAGCCCAGGTAGAGTGATGGCTTCGTCGTCATGGTTCGGCCTGGTCCGACGTAACGGCGTCAGCACGAGCAGCACGCACAACAACACGAGCAGCACGTACAACAAGCAGCACGCACGAGCACCGACCACACACAGCAGCACGTGCCAACAGCACAGAAAAATCTCCACAGGGGCGCCGGGAAGTCTGGTCGGCATGTGTATTCGCCATGCCACCACTGCCGTAACCCGACCCGGAGGTCTCCCCCGTGGCCCCGCCCGTGCCCCCAGTCCCCCCTTCCGGCCGCCGCACTCTGCTCGGTCGGCTCTCGCTCCCCGAGCGCAACTACGTCGCCGATGCCCTGCGCACCGAGACGGTCGGCGGTGTCATCCTGCTGGCCGCCGCCGTCACCGCGCTGATCTGGGCCAACACCTTCGGCTCTGCCTACGCGTCCGTCAGCCGTTTCCACTTCGGCCCCGAAACACTGGGACTTCATCTCTCGGTCGCCCACTGGGCAGCCGACGGGCTGCTCGCCGTCTTCTTCTTCGTCGCGGGCGTCGAACTCAAGCGTGAGCTGGTCGCCGGGGAGCTCCGCGACCCCAAGGCCGCGGCCCTTCCGGTCGCGGCGGCGCTCTGCGGCATGGCCGTCCCCGCCGTCGTCTACACGCTGACCGCGGCATTCGGCGGTGGATCCGTCGCCGGCTGGGCCGTCCCCACCGCCACCGACATCGCGTTCGCGCTCGCCGTTCTCGCGGTCATCGGCACCTCACTGCCGTCGGCGCTGCGTGCCTTCCTGCTGACGCTCGCCGTCGTCGACGACCTCTTCGCCATCCTCATCATCGCGGTCTTCTTCACCGAGAACATCGACTTCATTGCGCTCGGCGGCGCCTTCGCGGGTCTCGCCGTCTTCTACGTGCTGCTGCGCACCGGGGTACGAGGCTGGTACATCTATCTGCCGCTCGCCCTGGTGATCTGGGGGCTGATGTACAACAGCGGCGTCCACGCGACGATCGCCGGGGTCGCCATGGGGCTCATGCTGCGCTGCACCCCGCGCGAGGGAGAAACGCAGTCACCCGGCGAGCGCATCGAGCACCTGATGCGTCCTCTGTCGGCCGGCTTCGCGGTCCCGCTGTTCGCTCTCTTCTCGGCCGGTGTCACCCTCAAGGGCGATGCCCTGGCCGGAGTCTTCACCCGGCCCGAAACGCTCGGGGTCGTCCTCGGTCTGGTCGTCGGCAAGACCGTGGGCGTCTTCGGCGGCACCTGGCTCGTCACCCGCTTCACGAAGGCCCAGCTGAACAAGGACCTCGCCTGGGCAGACGTCTTCGCCGTGGCCACGCTGGCCGGCATCGGATTCACCGTTTCGCTGCTCATCGGGGAACTCGCCTTCACCGGCGACGAGGGCATGATCAACGACATCAAGGCTGCTGTGCTCATCGGTTCCCTGATTGCCGCCGTACTCTCCGGTGTACTGCTCAAACTGCGGGTACGCAGATACAGGGCGCTGTACGAGGCCGAAGAGCTCGACGCGGACGGATCGGGGGTGCCCGACGTCTACGAGCAGGACGATCCCGAGTACCACCTGCGCATGGCCGCGGTCCACGAGAGGAAGGCAGCCGAGCACCGTCGCCTTGCCGAACGGGCGGGGGCAGCGAGCAGCAAGCCGGACAGTCCGGCATGATCTGACATCGGATGTACGGAATAAGAGAGGGAGTCAGGGATGAGCGACCCCGGCAACTACGCGGGCAGCACCGACCGCAGTATCGGACAGTTGTTCGCTTCGGCGACTGCTGAGATGTCCGCGCTGGTGCACGACGAGATCGCCCTGGCCAAGGCCGAGGTGCGCCAGGACGTCAAGCGCGGCGTGATCGGCAGCGTGGCTTTCATCGTCACAGGTGTGCTGATCCTCTTCGCGATCCCGGTGCTGAGCTTCGCCGCGGCCTACGGGATCCACAATCTCGGGCTGGGCCTCGCCTGGTCGTTCCTGATCGTCGGCGGTGCGTTCATCCTGCTGGGGCTCCTGCTCGCGCTCTTCGGGTACGCCAAGTTCAAGAAGGTCAAGCCGCCGGAGAAGTCCATCGCCTCGGCCAAGCAGACCGCCGCGGTCCTGCAGGGCGTCAAGCCCCACCCCCGCCCCGCCGTCGGCGCACGGGCGATCGAACAGGCGCAGGGCAGCACGCTCTCGGACAAGGCCATCGAGAGCGGACCTGTTCAGGACGCGGTGCCCTCTGTGACACGCTCGTCCGCATGACCGACCCCGACTTCAGTACATCAGGACCGGTGGGGCCGTTGGGACCGGCAGCCGGTTCCGGCAGCCCTGTCCGCATCGACGGGCCCTGGACCCACCGTGACGTGGCCGCGAACGGCGCGCGCTTCCACATCGCCGAGATCGGTGACGGCCCGCTGGTGCTGTTGCTGCACGGTTTCCCGCAGTTCTGGTGGACCTGGCGCCATCAGCTGACGGCCCTGGCCGACGCCGGATACCGCGCGGTCGCGATGGACCTCCGCGGGGTGGGCGGCAGCGACCGTACGCCCCGGGGCTACGACCCCGCCAACCTGGCGCTCGACGTCACCGGCGTGATCCGTTCGCTCGGGGAGTCCGACGCGGCGCTCGTCGGGCACGACATGGGCGGCTACCTCGCCTGGACCGCGGCAGTGATGCGGCCGAAGCTGGTCCGGAGGCTCGTGGTGTCCTCGATGCCGCATCCACGCCGCTGGCGTTCCTCGATGCTTTCGGACTTCGCTCAGTCCAGGGCCGGCTCGCACGTCTGGGGCTTCCAGCGGCCGTGGGTTCCGGAGCGTCAGCTCGTGGCGGACGACGCCGCTCTGGTGGCCCGGCTGATCCGCGACTGGTCCGGGCCGCGCACCCCCGACTTCCCCGACGACCTGACCACGGACGTCTACCGGCGCGCGATGTGCATCCCCTCGACGGCCCACTGCTCGATCGAGCCGTACCGCTGGATGGTCCGCTCGCTGGCCCGCCCGGACGGCGTCCAGTTCAACCGGCGTATGAAGCGCCCTGTCCGGGTGCCGACGCTGCATCTCCACGGCTCACTCGATCCGGCGATCAGGACTCGCAGTTCCGCGGGATCCGGGGAGTATGTCGAAGCGCCCTACCGATGGCGACTTTTCGACGGTCTGGGGCACTTCCCCCACGAGGAGGATCCGGTCGGCTTCTCGGCCGAACTCATCAACTGGCTCAAGGACCCTGAGCCCGACCGGTAGTCGGTGGGCACAGTTGTCCGACGAACAGCCAATTGCCTGCCGCATAAGCCAATTGGCTGACTCGCGCACGATTACTGACCTTGGGTCACGGGCAGACGTCGGGGTATGGGCTGGACGCGCGACTTCAATGACGCAGCACGCAACCGCCGCTCGACCGCTCCTGCTGGTCCGAGCGTTCATGAGGGGGGCGGCTCCCCGAGCCGGGTGCACGATGTGAGCGATTTCCACGATCTCCGGCTGGGCATTCCGCGCATTCTCCACCGCCGGGCCCGCTGGGTCTCGGCACGCCTGCGCCATCCCCGTGGATGAGACGGCCGCCGTCCCCGTGGATGAGACGGCCGCCGTCCCCGTGGATGCCGCCGCCCCGCGCACGTCGCCATGGATGAGGCGCCGGCCGCCGCGCGCAGAACTCAGAGCGCGCAACCCTGGCTGTCGACCTGCTGGGCCGTGGACTTGCCGAGCTCGATGTCCTCGCGGATCTCGTCGGCCGTCAGCGCGTAACCCGTGTCGGGGTCGTCGAGCGACTTCGCGAACACCACTCCGTACACCTTCCCGTCCGGAGTGAGCAGCGGGCCGCCGGAGTTGCCCTGGCGGACGGTCGCAAAGAGCGAGTACACATCACGCCGCACGGTGCCCCGGTGGTAGATGTCCGGGCCGTTGGCGTCGATACGGCCCCGGATGCGTGCGGAGCGTACGTCGTAGCCGCCGTTCTCCGGGAAGCCGGCGACGATGGCGCTGTCGCCGCTGGCCGCGTCCTTGTCGCTGCCGGTGAAGCTCAGGGGCTTGGCGTCCAGGTCAGGGACGTCCAGTACGGCGATGTCACGCTGCCAGTCGTAGAGGACGACCTTGGCGTCGTACAGCCGGCCCTCGCCGCCGATCTGGACGGTCGGCTCGTCGACGCCGCCGACCACGTGGGCGTTGGTCATCACACGGCGGTCGGAGAAGACGAAACCGGTTCCTTCGAGGACCTTGCCGCAGCCCGGCGCCATCCCGACGACCTTGACGATGGACTTCTTGGCACGGGTGGCCACCGGGCTCCCGGCGAGCGCCGGATCCGGGGCGTCGACCTCGGTGATGGGCTCGTTGGCGAAGGGGCTGAAGACCTGCGGGAAGCCGTTCTGCGCGAGGACGGACGAGAAGTCCGTGAACCAGGTGGAGGCCTGATCGGGCATCACCCGCGAGACCCCGAGCAGGACCGAGGAGCTGCGGACCTCCTTGCCCAGCGTCGGCAGTGAGGTGCCGGCCAGCGCGGAGCCGATCAGCCAGGCCACCAGGAGCATGGCCACCACGTTGACCAGGGAGCCGCCCGTGGCGTCCAGGGCGCGTGCGGGCGACCACGTGATGTGCCGGCGGAGCCGGTTGCCCAGGTGCGTGGTGAATGCCTGGCCCACGGAGGCGCACACGATCACGATCACGACCGCGACGATGGCCGCGGTGGAGGAAACCTCGGATCCGTCGGTCACCTGGTCCCAGATGATGGGCAGCAGGTAGACGGCCACGAGACCGCCGCCCAGGAAGCCGATCACGGACAGGATGCCGACGACGAAACCCTGGCGGTAGCCGATGACCGCGAACCACACGGCGCCGACGAGCAGCAGGATGTCCAGCACGTTCACCGTCTATAGCCTCGCAGATTCGTCACCTGGCCCGTCCGGTTCGACGGGGTCCGGGCCAGGCCCGGAACAGCGCAGCACGGGAGTCAGCCTGTCATGCGCGCCAGTCGAGCGGCACCTGCCTGGTCCTGTCCCAGGGGCGTTCCCACCCCGCGAAGTGCACAATCCTGTCGATCACACCCGCTGTGAATCCCCAGACCAGAGCCGATTCGACCAGGAACGCGGGGCCTTGGTGCCCGCTCGGGTGGACCGCCGTCGCGCGGTTGGCGGGATCCGTGAGATCGGCCACGGGGGCGGTGAAGACCCGGGCGGTCTCGGCAGGATCGACGGCTCCCACCGGGCTGGGCGTCCGCCACCAGCCGAGGACAGGCGTGACGACGAAGCCGCTCACCGGGATGTAGAGCCGGGGCAGCACACCGAAGAGCTGGACACCGCTGGGATCGAGTCCGGTCTCCTCCTCGGCCTCCCGCAGCGCGGCCCTGAGGGGCCCGGTGGTGGTGTGGTCGCCGTCCTCGGGGTCGAGGGAGCCCCCGGGGAAGGAAGGCTGGCCGGCGTGGGAGCGCAGGGAACCGGAACGCTCCATCAGGAGCAGCTCAGGGCCGCGCTCGCCCTCGCCGAAGAGAACCAGGACGGCGGACTGGCGCCCGGCCCCGCTCTCCGGCGGCAGGAACCGGCTGAGCTGCTGCGCCTGCACCGTGCGCGCCGCTCGGGCCACGGGATCGAGCCAGGCGGGCAGGCCGTCGGTGGTGACGGTGAGCGCGCTGCCGTGGGGCGCGCCCGTACCGTCGGTGGCCGCGTCAGCCGCGGCCCGTGTTCCTTGTGCGTGCGTCATGGGCACCCCCGTCGTTCCAACGCCTGTCGTCGGTCATTTCGTTCCGCACGGGGCCGCGCCTGGCGGGCGGGGCGCAGGACGCCCATGCGCGCAGGGCGGGCGGTTCGCAGGACGCCCATGCGCGCCGGGCGGGCGGTTCGCAGGACGCTCACGCGCGCCGGGCGGGCGGTTCGCAGGACGCTCACGCGCGCTTGGCGGGGCGGGAGCGAAGGGCGCTCACCCGGCTCCCAGCGGCGGTGCGGGGCTGCCCGGATAGTCCGGGGGCGGGCTCAGGCGCTGGCCCGGATAGCCGCCCATCTCGTACTTCAGGAGCTTCTTCGCCTTCTCCGGGTCCGTCTCGCCCTCCCCGTAGGCCGGACAGAGAGCAGCGATGGGGCAGGCTCCGCAGGCGGGCTTACGGGAGTGGCAGATGCGGCGGCCGTGGAAGACCACCCGGTGCGAGAGCATCGTCCACTCGCTCTTCGGGAAGATCGCGGCGATCTCCGCCTCGACCTTCTCCGGGTCCTCCTGCTCGGTCCATTTCCAGCGCCGGACCAGCCGGCCGAAGTGCGTGTCCACAGTGATTCCGGGGACGCCGAACGCGTTGCCGAGGACGACGTTGGCCGTCTTGCGCCCGACGCCCGGCAGCTTCACGAGATCAGCGAGACGCCCGGGTACCTCACCGTCGAAGTCGTCGCGCAGAGCGGCCGACAGACCCATGAGGGACCGCGCCTTGGCCCGGAAGAAACCGGTCGGCCGGATGATCTCCTCCAGCTTCTCGGGCACGGCGGCGGCCATGTCCTCGGGCGTCGGGTAGGCAGCGAAGAGGGCCGGGGTCGTCTGGTTGACCCTCAGGTCGGTGGTCTGTGCGGAAAGCACCGTGGCCACCAGGAGCTCGAACGGATTACGGAAGTCCAGCTCAGGGTGGGCGTACGGATAGACCTCGGCCAGCTCGCGGTTGATCCGGCGGGCACGGCGGACCATCGCGAGATGCGACTCGGGCTTCGCGGGCTTGCCGGAGGCCACTCCCGACGCTGCTCCTCGCACCCCTCCCGCCGCCGCTCCTCGTCCTGTTCCCGACGCCGCTCCCGCTGTCGCTCCCGACGAGCGACTTGCGGCATTTTTCTTACTTCGTGCGACCTGTTCGCCCACAGCGGAATTCCCGTCTCCCGACACCCCATCAGCCCCCTCGGCCCGTGCCCCCACCGGCGTCACGGACACTCGGCCAGCCTAGAGCCAGGGGCTGACATCCGCCCCGGTCACCGCGTATCCACGCCCAATCGGCCCCCTGCCGTAGGGTCCGGCACGCCCGTGCGTCAAACTGGTTTGTGATCGATCGCACTGTTTTGCCGTCCGGCATCATGGAAACGACGCTTCCCTGAACAGGCCGACAAGGAGAGAACTCGTGGACGACGTTCTGCGGCGCGCCCCGCTTTTCGCGGCGCTCGATGATGAGCAGGCCGCGGAGCTCCGCGCCTCGATGAGTGAGGTGACCCTCGCACGCGGAGACGCGCTGTTCCACGAGGGCGACCCGGGCGACCGCCTGTACGTGGTCACCGAGGGCAAGGTGAAGCTCCACCGCACCTCCCCCGACGGGCGGGAGAACATGCTGGCCGTCCTCGGCCCCGGAGAGCTGATCGGGGAGCTGTCCCTGTTCGACCCGGGCCCGCGTACCGCGACGGCCAGCGCGCTCACCGAGGTCAAGCTCCTCGGCCTCGGTCACGGAGACCTCCAGCCCTGGCTGAATGTCCGCCCCGAGGTGGCCACCGCGCTGCTGCGCGCCGTCGCCCGCCGCCTGCGCAAGACCAACGACCAGATGTCCGACCTGGTCTTCTCCGATGTGCCGGGCCGCGTCGCCCGTGCGCTCCTCGACCTGTCGCGCCGCTTCGGCGTGCAGTCGGAGGAGGGCATCCACGTGGTGCACGACCTGACGCAGGAGGAGCTCGCCCAGCTGGTCGGCGCCTCCCGCGAGACGGTCAACAAGGCACTCGCGGACTTCGCGGGCCGCGGCTGGCTGCGACTCGAGGCGCGCGCCGTGATCCTCCTGGACGTGGAGCGGCTGGCGAAGCGTTCCCGCTGACGCGTCCGACTGACGCGTCCGGCCGACGCATCCGGCTCACGCGTCCGGCCCAGGCGTCCGACAAGGCCCCACCGGCCGGTGGGGCCTTGTCGTGTTCTGCTTCTGCGGGCACGTCGGGTCAGACCGGACCGTGCTCGCCGAGGTACTCCAGCTGAGCCCGCACCGACAGCTCCGCCGCAGGCCAGAGGGAACGGTCCACGTCCGCGTACACCGCCGCCACGACCTCGGCGGGCGCCCGGTGCCCCGCCTCCACGGCCGTCTCCACCTGGGCCAGCCGGTGTGCCCGGTGAGCGAGATAGAAGTCGACCGCGCCCTGCGCGTCCTCCAGCACCGGCCCGTGCCCCGGAAGCACCGTGTGCACCCCGTCGTCGACCGTCAGCGAGCGCAGCCGCCGCAGGGTGTCCAGGTAGTCCCCGAGCCGGCCGTCCGGGTGCGCGACGACGGTGGTTCCGCGCCCGAGAACCGTGTCGCCCGTCAGCACGGCCCGGTCGGCGGGCAGGTGGAAGGAGAGCGAGTCGGCGGTGTGTCCCGGGGTCGGGACCACCCGGAGCTCCAGGCCGCCCGTAGTGATCACGTCACCGGCCTCGAGTCCCTCGTCGCCCAGGCGCAGCGCCACGTCCAGGGCGCGCACCTTCGTACGGGTGAGCTCGGCGAAGCGCGCGGCGCCCTCCGCGTGGTCGGGGTGTCCGTGCGTGAGCAGGGTGAGGCCGACCCGCCTGCCCGCACGCTCCACGGTGTCGACGACGACCCGCAGATGTACGTCGTCGAGCGGGCCCGGGTCGATCACGACCGCGAGGTCGGAGTCCGGTTCCGCGACGATCCAGGTGTTCGTGCCGTCCAGGGTCATCGCCGAGGCGTTGGGTGCCAGGACGTTGACCGTACGAGTGGTGGCGGGCCCGGAGAGGACCCCGCCCCGCGGCTGCCCGGGCAGTGCGGCCGCGTCGCTCATGATCCACCGCCCGTCGGGACGTGCTTGGTGAACTCCTCGCGCCCCGGCCAGCTCAGCACCAGCTCATCACCTTCCATACGGGCCTCTGCCAGCACAGGAGCCAGTTCCTGGGAATCCGCCCCCTTCAGCGCTTCCGCGGCCGTCCCGTAGGGCCTCAGGGCCCGCAGGGTGGCCACGGTGGGCGGCATCATCAGCAGTTCGCCCCGGTCGTAGCCGTCCGCGGCGTCACCCGGCCGGATCCACACCGCCCGGTCGGCCTCGGTGGAGGCGTTCCGGGTGCGCTGCCCCTCCGGGAGCGCGGCCACGAAGAACCAGGTGTCGTAGCGCCGTGGCTCGAAGGCCGGGGTGATCCAGCGCGCCCAAGCGGCCAGCAGGTCGGATCGCAGCACCAGGCCACGGCGGTCGAGGAAACCCGCGAAGGACAGCTCACGGGCGACGAGGGCCTCGCGGTCGGCCTCCCAGTCGGCGCCCGTGGTGTCGCTCACGACGGTGTCGGCCGTCGGCCCGGCCAGCAGGACGCCCGCTTCCTCGTACGTCTCACGGACCGCGGCGCAGACGACGGCCTGCGCCTCTGCGAGGGTGCCGACACCCAGCCGGCCGGCCCAGGTCTCCAGGGACGGTCCTGCCCAGCGGACGAGGTGGTCGTCGTCACGCGGGTCGACCCCGCCACCCGGATAGGCGTACGCGCCGCCGGCAAAGGCCATGGAGGTGCGCCGGCGCAGCATATGGACGGCGAGGCCGGTGGCCCCTGTGGTGCCCGTGGTGCCGTCGGCGGGTACGCCGTCGCCCCGTGCGCCGCCGTCCCCCGGCTTTTCGTCGCGGAGCAGCATCACCGTGGCCGCACGCCTGGGGGTCACGGCTGTCAGCTCGCCGCTGGCGAGTGCCCTGATCCGGGCGGGCCATTCCGGTGGGTACCACTGACCGTTGGACATGGCCGGAGGCTATCCGGAACCGCGTCGATGTTCGAGGGCCCCGGACATCGAATGCCTGCCCCCTACACGTACGCACACCGTCCGTACGCGCATGATCCCGCCCGGTCGCGGGACCGGGCGGGATCGGGGCGCTACGGGATCGGGCGAGGGGACTACGGGATCGGGCGGACGGAGAAGTGCCGGCTCAGGCGTCGACGAGCTCGACCTGGACCTCGACCTCCACCGGTGCGTCCAGCGGCAGGACCGCGACGCCCACGGCGCTGCGGGCGTGCACGCCCTTGTCCCCGAGGACCGCGCCGAGCAGCTCGCTCGCACCGTTGACGACACCTGGCTGCCCGGTGAAGTCGGAGGCGGAGGCGACGAAGCCCACGACCTTCACGACCCGTGCGATCCGGTCCAGGTCACCGGCGACCGACTTGACCGCCGCCAGGGCGTTCAGCGCGCAGGTCTTCGCCAGCTCCTTGGCCTCGTCCGCCGTCACCTCGGCACCGACCTTGCCGGTCACCGAGAGTGTGCCGTCCACGATCGGGAGCTGGCCCGAGGTGTAGACGTACACCCCCGAGCGCACGGCCGGCTGGTACGAGGCGAGCGGCGGAACGACGTCCGGGAGGGCCAGGCCGAGTTCGGCGAGCTTCGCCTCGACGGCGCCCGCCACTACGGCTTCTCCCTCTTCAGGTAGGCCACGAGCTGCTCGGGGTTGTTCGGCCCGGGAACGACCTGGACCAGCTCCCAGCCGTCCTCGCCCCAGGTGTCCAGAATCTGCTTGGTCGCGTGCACGAGAAGGGGCACGGTCGCGTATTCCCACTTGGTCATGAGCCGACTGTAATGCCTGGCACAGGCGGGCTCGTGCGTAGCCTGCCTGCCGACTGGTTAGGCTCGAAGACGTGAGCAGGTTCCAGGTCGTCAGCGGCAAGGGCGGGACCGGTAAGACCACGGTCGCCGCCGCACTCGCGCTCGCCCTCGCGACCGAGGGCAGGCGCACTCTCCTCGTCGAGGTCGAGGGAAGGCAGGGCATCGCCCAGCTCTTCGAATCCGAGCCCCTCCCCTACGAGGAGCGCCGGATCGCCGTGGCGCCGGGCGGCGGGGAGGTGCATGCCCTGGCGATCGACGCCGAGCGCGCCCTCCTGGACTACCTCCAGATGTTCTACAAACTCGGCAGCGCGGGCCGGGCGCTGAAGAAGCTCGGCGCGATCGACTTCGCCACCACCATCGCCCCGGGTGTGCGGGACGTCCTGCTGACCGGCAAGGCCTGCGAGGCCGTACGCCGCAAGGACAAGCAGGGCAGGTTCGTCTACGACTACGTGATCATGGACGCGCCCCCCACCGGCCGCATCACCCGCTTCCTCAACGTGAACGACGAGGTGGCGGGGCTGGCGCGGATCGGCCCCATACACAATCAGGCGCAGGCCGTGATGCGGGTCCTGAAGTCCCCCGAGACCGCGGTCCATCTGGTGACGCTCCTGGAGGAGATGCCGGTCCAGGAGACCGCGGACGGCATCGCGGAGCTCCGGGCCGCCGAACTGCCCGTGGGCCGGGTCGTCGTGAACATGGTGCGGCCCCACCTGCTGGACGAGGACACGCTGCGCACGGCCTCGGGAGGCCGCCGCAAGGAGATCGCCAAGACGCTCACCCGGGCCGGCGTGACAGGTTCCGCCGCACTCGTGCGGCCCCTCGTCGAACAGGCCGCCGAGCATGCCCAGCGCGTGGGCCTGGAGCGTGAGCAGCGCGCTGTACTGGCCGGTCTCGGGCTGCCCACGGCCGAGCTCCCGCTGATGGGCGAGGGCGTGAGCCTGTCCGCGTTGTACGAGCTGGCGGAGGAGTTCCGTAAGCAGGGGGTCGGGGACGAGACCGCGGGCCCGGCGGGGCAGGCGCCCCGGGGCGGGAAGCGACGCGGCTCCGGACGAGGGGCGGGCGCATGACACCCGGCATGGAGAACGCACCGGGCTCGGAGAACGCACCGGGGCTGGAGACCGATGCGCTCCTGGACGACCCGGAGATCCGTATCGTCGTCTGCTGCGGCTCCGGCGGTGTGGGCAAGACCACGACCGCGGCGGCTCTCGGCGTACGGGCGGCGGAGCGCGGTCGGAAGGCCGTCGTCCTCACCATCGACCCGGCCCGTCGGCTCGCCCAGTCCATGGGCATCGACCAGCTGGACAACATCCCGCGCCGGGTCGACGGCATCGGGGGCGAGGGCGAGCTGCACGCCATGATGCTCGACATGAAGCGCACCTTCGACGAGACCGTCGAGGCGCACACGGACGCCGAGCGTGCCCGCGCGATCCTGGAGAACCCCTTCTACCAGTCCCTGTCGGCCGGCTTCGCGGGCACGCAGGAGTACATGGCGATGGAGAAGCTCGGGCAGCTGAGGGCACGCGACGAGTGGGACCTGATCATCGTCGACACCCCTCCGTCCCGCTCCGCACTGGACTTCCTGGACGCGCCTAAACGTCTCGGCTCGTTCCTGGACGGGAAGTTCATCCGACTGCTGATCGCCCCGGCGAAGATCGGCGGACGGGCCGGGATGAAGTTCCTCAATGTCGGCATGTCGATGATGACGGGGACGCTCGGCAAGCTGCTCGGGGGGCAGTTCCTCCGTGACGTACAGACCTTCGTCGCGGCGATGGACTCCATGTTCGGCGGATTCCGTACCCGGGCCGATGCCACGTACAAGCTGCTCCAGGCCCCCGGCACCGCTTTCCTGGTGGTCGCGACGCCGGAGCGGGACGCCCTGCGTGAGGCGGCGTACTTCGTGGAACGGCTGGCCGCGGAGGAGATGCCGCTGGCGGGTCTGGTCCTCAACCGGGTGCACGGCAGCGGGGCCGCGCGGCTCTCCGCGGAGCGGGCGGTGGCCGCCGCAGAAAATCTTGAAGGCGTCGGCATTGTGGATCAGACGGCCGGGAAGGCTGGCCTTGGTGACCCGGAGGACCTGGTGGCCGACCCCTCTCCCGAGGCCCCGGAGTCCCCGCTCTCCCCCGAGCCCAGCAGCAGCGAGCACGCCCCGCACAAGCCTTCACAGCAGGAGCCGCCCCCGTACGACCGGACGACGCGCGCCGCCGAGCCCGAGCCCCACAGCAGTGGCCGAAAGTCGCCTGACCCGTCCGGACCACCCACGCACACGGAATCAGACACGGACGAAGCATCCGTCGATCAGCTGACCGCTGGGCTGCTGCGGCTGCACGCCGAGCGCATGCAGGTCGTCGCGCGCGAGCAGCACACACGGGAGCGCTTCACCACGCTCCACCCCGAGGTACCGGTGGCCGAGGTCGCCGCTCTGCCCGGTGATGTGCACGATCTCTCAGGCCTCAGGGCCATCGGGGAGCTGCTCGCGACCGGTTCCGCTTCCACCCCGGCCGGAGCCGCGTAGGACCGCGCTCCAGCGCCGCCGGGCTCCCCAGGAACAGCCCGTGCGGTACCGCACACCGCCCATCTCACCCCACGGCGGCGAAGGTCTCGTGCAGTTGGTCGTCGCGCAGATCGTCGTGGTCGTGCAGGCCGTCGTCCAGGCCCACCGCTGCGGGCAGCATGCCCGTGGACCGCTCGTACTCACTGCGCGCGGTCTCCAGCAGGCGGCGCCAGGACGTGACGGTGGGCCGTCGGCGCAGCAGCGCGCGGCGCTCCCGCTCCGTCATTCCGCCCCACACGCCGAACTCGACGCGATTGTCCAGCGCATCGGCCAGGCACTCCGTCCGCACCGGGCATCCGGTGCACACCGCCTTGGCCCTGTTCTGCGCTGCCCCTTGTACGAACAATTCATCCGGATCGGTAGTGCGGCAGGCTGCCTGCGCACTCCAGTCGGTTACCCAGCCCATGCCGGCGCCGTCCTCTCCCGAATCGAGGCTCCCCCACGGCGGCAGCGGCATATTCACCGCCACCAGTTGAGGACGTTACGGAAGGCAGGCACGGCACAACACCCCCTTCGGGCCCAATCTTGAATGGTCCGAACGGACTATGCGTACGCGGCAGATCACCCAGGGGAGTGATGGGGAGACATGCGGGACCTTCCCGGCGCAATCGGGACAGAAACCTCAAGTCACAACAGACATTCTGTGACACACGAGGCGAATTCGGGAACGCCGCGACAGGTGGCTGAATTCCATTGAGGTCCGTGCAAGGGGGTTGATGCACAATCGGACTGCTGTGACAGTTGAGAGCAGCTTAGGCCAAGGCCTATACGCGTGTCCGGCGAATGAGAACGTAGGCTGCCCCCATGCCAAAGAAGCGCTCAGGCGGGGGTCTGACGACGACCCAGCAGGCCGCCAAGTTCCTCGGTGTCGCCGCGCTCGCCGGAGCTGTGCTGGCAGGCATCGCGCTGCCGGCCGCCGGCGCACTCGGGCTCGCCGCCAAGGGGACCGTCGAGGGATTCGACGAGATCCCTTCCAATCTCAAGACTCCGCCGCTGAGCCAGCGGACCAAGATCCTGGACAACGAGGGCGGCACGATCGCCACGGTGTACTCGCGTGACCGCACCGTCGTCCCGCTCAAGAACATCTCGCCGTACATGCAGGACGCGATCGTCGCGATCGAGGACTCGCGCTTCTACGAGCACGGTGCCGTGGACCTCAAGGGCATCCTGCGCGCGATGAACCGCAACGTGCAGGAGGGCGGCGCCTCGCAGGGCGCGTCGACGCTCACCCAGCAGTACGTGAAGAACGTCTTCGTCGAGGAGGCGGGCGACGACCCGGAGAAGGTCGCCGAGGCCACTCAGCAGACCATGGGCCGCAAGGTCCGGGAGCTGAAGTACGCGATCCAGGTCGAGGAAGAGCTCGGCAAGAAGAAGATCCTGGAGAACTACCTCAACATCACCTTCTTCGGGCAGCAGGCCTACGGCGTCGAAGCGGCCTCCATGCGCTACTTCTCCAAGCACGCCAAGGACTTGAAGCTGGAGGAGGCCGCGATGCTGGCCGGCCTCGTCCAGTCGCCGACCCGCTACGACCCGGTCAACGACACGGAGGAGGCGACCAAGCGTCGCAACACCGTGCTGCGGCGCATGGCTTCCGTCGGCAGCATCTCGCAGGCCGAGGCCGACAAGGCCATCGCCACCCCCATCAAGCTGGCGGTCAGCAAGCCGAACAGTGGCTGCATCACCGCCGTCAGCGGCGCCGGGTTCTTCTGCGACTACGTACGCAAGACGATCCTGACGGACCCGTCCTTCGGTAAGACCGAGGACGAGCGCGCCAAGCTCTGGAACCTCGGCGGTCTGACCATCAAGACCACGCTCTCGCCGCGCGCGCAGAAGGCCGCCGACACGGCCGCGACCTCGAAGGTCTACAAGGACGACAAGGTCGCCGCCTCGGTGGTGCAGGTCCAGCCCGGCACCGGGAAGATCCTCTCGATGGCCCAGTCCAGGCCCTACGGCCTGGACCAGAACAAGAACGAGACGGTCCTCAACCTCGGCGTCAGCAACAAGATGGGCGGCAGCACCTACGGCTTCCAGGTCGGCTCGACCTTCAAGCCGATCACCGCCGCCGCCGCCCTGGAAAAGGGCGTCAGCCCGGCGCAGAGCTACTCCACCGACTGGAAGATCTCGCTGCCGCTGAACTCCTTCCGTACCTGTGCGGGATCCCCGACCGGCAGCAGCAACTGGGACCTCCAGAACGAGATGGAGACCGAAAAGGGCAGCTGGGACATGACGAGCGCGCTCGGCAAGTCCATCAACACCTACTTCGCCAAACTGGAGCAGAAGGCCGGTCTCTGCGAGACGGTCGAGATGGCGAAGAAGGTCGGCTACGAGCGCGGCGACGGCAAGGAGATCGAGGAGAACGCCTCGATCACCCTCGGCGGTGAGGTGAGCACCCCGCTGTCGATGGCCTCCGTGTACGCCACGTTCGCCAACCGGGGCACCTACTGCACGCCCGTCGCCCTGGAGTCGATCACCGACCCCAACGGCAAGAAGCTCGGCGTACCGCAGACCAAGTGCTCCCGCGCGATGAGCGAACCGACGGCGGACACGATCAGCCAGATGCTCAAGGGCGTGGTCGAGGACGGCACCGGCACGCGGGCCGGGCTCACCGACCGTGACAACGCGGGCAAGACGGGTACGACGAACGACCGCCTCGACGCCTGGTTCGTCGGCTACACGCCGAACCTCTCCACCGCGGTCTGGGTCGGCGACGACATCGGCGAGAAGACCACCAAGATGTACGACATCACCATCGGTGGCGAGTACTACGAAAAGGTCTGCGGTGGCTGCCTTCCCGGTCCCATCTGGAAGACGGCGATGAACGGCGCGCTGGACGCCGGAGAGACCCCGGCCTTCCACCCGATCTCGGTGCCACGCGCCAAGGAGAAGGGGAAGGACAAGAACAAGGGCCGCGACGAGGACAACGGCGGGAACGACAACAACGACAAGCCCGGCACCGACGCCATCGGCGGCATCACCCTGCCGCCCGGTGTCATCGGCGGGAACGGCGGCGGCAGGCACGGCGGGCACTGACCGCCCGGATCACGCCACGACGTCATGAATGAAGGAGGGGCGCACCCGGCCGGGTGCGCCCCTCCTTCATTCGTCGTCCACCGGCCGCTCAGCCCGCGAGCAGCTTCTTCACCGTGGCGGCGACCCGGCCGCCGTCGGCGAGCCCGGCCACCTTCGGGCTGACGATCTTCATGACGGCGCCCATGGCCCGCGGCCCCTCGGCACCCGCGCTCTTCGCCTCCTGGACGGCCTGCGCGACGATCACGCCGAGCTCGTCGTCGGAGAGCTGCTTGGGCAGGTACGCGTCGAGCAGCTCGCCCTCGGCCTTCTCCCGCTCGGCCTGTTCCGTCCGGCCGCCCTGCGCGAAGGCCTCGGCCGCCTCACGGCGCTTCTTCGCCTCCTTGGCGATCACCTTCTGCACCTCGTCGTCGGAGAGCTCACGCGACGTCTTGCCGCTGACCTCTTCCTTGCTGATCGCGGTCAGGGTGAGCCTGAGGGTGGACGAGGTGAGCTCGTCACGCGCCTTCATGGCCGTGGTGAGGTCTTCCTTGAGCTTGGACTTGAGCGTGGTCATGCGGCGATTGTGACAGGTACGGGGCACCTGCCGCCCGCCTGTTTTCGTCCCGCCGCGGCCTTTCTGCGACGATGGACCCATGCGCGCACGCTACGGAGTACCCCTGAAAGTCACGGCAGTCGGCGCAGCGGTCGGTGCCGCCGGCCTCGTGTACGCGGCCGGATTCGAGGCGCGCTCGTTCCGCCTCCGCCGGATCACCATTCCCGTACTCCCGCACGGGGCACGCCCGTTGCGCGTACTCCAGGTCTCCGACATCCATATGGTCAGTGGCCAGCGCAAGAAGCGCGCCTGGCTCCAGTCGCTGGCGGGCCTGCGCCCGGACTTCGTCGTGAACACCGGCGACAACCTCTCCGACCCGGAGGCCGTGCCCGAGCTGCTCGACGCGCTCGGCCCGCTGATGGAGTTCCCCGGGGTCTACGTCTTCGGTTCCAACGACTACTACGGCCCGAAGCTCCGCAACCCGGTCCGCTACCTCCTGGAGAAGACGCAGGGCAAGCACGGGCTGAACGGGAACGCACCGGCGGTGGGCGCCGTCCACAACCCGTGGGAGCCGATGCGGGACAGCTTCGACGAGGCCGGCTGGCTGAACCTGTCCAACACCCGGGGCCGGATCAAGGCCGACGGACTCGAGATCGCGTTCACCGGCCTGGACGACCCGCACATCAAGCGGGACCGTTACGCGGAGGTCGCCGGCGGCCCCGAGACGGGCGCCGACCTCTCGATCGGCGTGGTCCACGCCCCGTATCTGCGCACCCTGGACGCCTTCACGGCGGACGGCTACCCGCTGATCCTGGCCGGCCACACCCACGGCGGCCAGCTGTGCATCCCGTTCTACGGCGCCCTCGTCACCAACTGCGACCTGGACACGGACCGGGTGAAGGGCCTCTCGGGCCACACGGTCGGCGAGCGGAGCTCCTACCTCCATGTCTCGGCCGGCTGCGGCACGAACCGCTACACCCCGGTCCGCTTCGCCTGCCCGCCCGAGGCGACCCTGCTGACGCTGACGCCCCGCGACTGAGGCCTCCCGCCCGGGGGCAAAAACCGGATTTCGCCTCCGGGCGCAGGTGGGCTAAAGTAATCGATGTCGCCGGGACACCCGGTGGACATCGGGGTGTAGCGCAGCTTGGCAGCGCGCTTCGTTCGGGACGAAGAGGTCGTGGGTTCAAATCCCGCCACCCCGACAGCTGAAACACCAGGTCAGGGGCCTGATCCACACAGTGGATCAGGCCCCTGACCCGTTTCCGGGGAGCTAGCGGTCCTTGTCGGGCACGATGACCAGGCTGATGAGGTGGCGGGTGCGGCCGTCGTCGGGAGTGGTGCCGGCCCGGCGGGCGACGGTGGCCTCGAGTTCGTCGACCAGCTCCGCGTACTCCTCATCCGTCAGGTACACGGCGCCCTGCCGGTAGAGGACGTTCTCGCGCGCGGGCTCGGTGTCGTCCCGGGAGAGGTAGCGGTCGAAGCCCGTCATCAGGGCCCCGGTGAAGACCGTGAACGCCTGCCGATGGTCTTCCTTGGTCATGGCCGTGCGCGCGTCCTCGTCGACGAGGGCCTTGTCCTGGTGGACCCGATAGCTGCGCTCGACGGTCCCGCGCACCGGCCTCTCCCGGACGACCTCGATGATCCCGGCGCCGGCGAGGGCGGCGATGTGCCGGTACATGGAGGCGGCGGGGATGTCGGGCAGCCGGTCGCGGAGCTGGGCCGTGGTCAGCTCGTCCTCCCCGAGGAGGGCCTGGAGGATGCGCATGCGCACGGGGTGGAGCAGGAGATTCGCATGTGCCATGCCTTCATGATCTCACACCTGATAACGTTCTCATTGTTGAGATCAATGAGAGGCGAAGCCTTGCGTGACACCGGCATGCATGACACCGACATGCGCGAAACCGAGACGACGGTCCCCGCGGGCGACGGAACCCTCCTGGCCGGCACCCTGACCCTGCCGGCCGGGCAGGGTCCTCACCCGGCCGTACTGCTTCTGCACGGCTCCGGCCCCCTGGACCGGAACGGGAACACCGCGAAGCTCGTCCTGGACCTCGGTCAGCCGTTGGCCGCGAGCCTGGCGGCGGCGGGGATCGCGACCCTGCGCTACGACCGGCGCGGGGCGGGCGCCACTCCCGGCGACTGGCGGGCAGCCGGCTTCACCGACAACCGCCAGGACGCCGTGGCCGCGCTGCACACCCTGGGCGCACACCCGGACATACGCTCCGGCGCGGTCGGCGTCATCGGGCACAGCGAGGGCGCCCTGCACGCCATGGCCCTGGCGGCACGCCCCGAGGTGCGGGCGGTGGTGCTGCTGGCCGGCTTCGCCCGGTCGGGCGAGGACGCCATGCGCCGGCAGGCCTCCTCGGTCTTCGGGGGCATGCCCGCACCGGTACGGCTGCTCCGGCGGCCGCTGGGGGCACTGGGCAACCGGGCCCTCGCCAGGATCAAGCGGACCCGCACGGACGTGGCCCGCGTTTTCGGACTCCCGATGAACGCCCGCTGGATGCGGGAGATGCTCGTGCACGACACCCGTGACGACCTCGTCGCCGTACGGGCCTCCGTACTGGCGGTCACGGGCGACAAGGACATCCAGGTACCGCCCGCCGACCTGGCCACGATCAAGAGCCTGGTGCCGGGCGGCCGTGCCGAGATCCACCGGGTCCAGGACCTGACCCACGTACTGCGCCGCGACCCCGCGCCGCACACCATCCGGTCCTACCGCCGGCTGCTGCGCGGCCCGGTCGACCCCGAGCTCCTCGGCCTGGTCGCCGGCTGGCTCACCCACCGGCTGGGCGCCACCTCGGACGAGGTTCCCACCGAAGCGGGAACACACGGCCAAGGCGCTCGTACGCAGCCGTAGGCAACCACAGGCACCCGTAGGCACCCGTAGGCACCCACAGGCACCCGTAGGCAACTACAGGCACCCGTAGGCACCGGCAAAGCACCCGTCCGGACACCACCGGACATTCCACGAAGGAATCTTTGGCATGACCACAACATTCACGCCGCCGACGCCCGGGGCCCCTGCCGCTCCCGGCCGCTACCGCAGGGATCTGATCCTCTTCCTGGGCATCGCGTTCCTCGCGAGCTGGCTGGCCTGGGGCATCGCGATGTGGGCCGGCGGGAAGTCGACCGAGGCTCCCGCCAATCTGCCCTACACACTCGGCGCCTTCGGACCGCTGATAGCCGCCCTGGTCATCCGGGTCCTTCGGCGGCGGCGCGGTGAGCCCGTTCCCACGCATGTGGTGAGGTTCCGCCGGAAGCACCTGCTCCGGGCGCCGGTGCTGATGGTGCTCGGTTCCGCGACGGTCGTGGCGGCCGCGTTCATCGGGCATGCGGCGGGTGACCCCGCGCTCTCCCTTGACTCCTTGAGGGACATGACGGAGGAGATGGGCGGTCCCGCGGTGTTCCTGGTCAGCATGATCGCCTCCGGTCCGCTCTCCGAGGAGGCCGGCTGGCGCGGCACCGCCTACCCGAGGCTCCGCGCGACGATGGGCCCCTTCCGGGTCGGCCTGCTGCTGGGTGTCGTCTGGGCCGTGTGGCACCTGCCGCTGTTCTTCATCGCCGGGACCCCGCAGCACGACCTGGGTCTGGCCACACCGAGCGGTGTCCTCTTCGCCGTCAACAACATCCCCATGGCCATGCTGGTCGCCTGCGCCTATGACCGTGCGGGCATCGTGGCGTCGATGGGCATGCACTTCGCGGTCAACCTGACGATGGTCTCGCTGGGCATCACCTCACCCAGGACACAGGCCATGATGATCGGAATCCAGACCATCGCCGTGGTGCTCATCCTGGCCGCCGGCCGCAGGGCCACCAAGGCCGAAGAGACCTCCCCGCTCCCCACCGCGCCCGCGGCGGCGCCCCGGCCGGAGGACGCCGCCCGGCTCTGACGGCAGGTCACGGACCGCCGCCACACAGGGAAGTGCCCTGTCGATCACGTGGGCCGGGGGCTTCCGGCACCGCGGATCGCAGGGCACTTCCTCATCTCACGACGGGTGGGTCAGGCCCAGCAGCCGTTCACCGTGGCGGCAAGGCCGTCCAGGGAGTCCTTGATCGCGCCACCGTCCGCGGTGGAGTCGTTCTCGATGAAGGAGAAGATCTTCCAGCGGCCGTCCTTCCCCTGCGTGAGGCCGCTCAGAGCGGTGGCCCCCGTCAGGGTGCCGGTCTTGCCCTTGACCTTGCCCACGGCGCACTCGGAGTTCTCGGTGTCGAACCGTCCCCACTCGGGGCCGAGGGTGCTGCCCGCCTCACCGGCGACCGGCAGTCCGTCCGTGATGGACTTCAGGCGGTCGCTGTGCCGGGAGTCGGTGGTCAGGTCGAGAATCTCGGCGACCGTCTGTGCCGTGATGCGGTTGGAGCGGGACAGCCCACTGCCGTCGTGGATCTCGAAGTTGGCCACCGAGACGCCGTACCAGCCGGTGAGGACGTCACGCACGGCCGCTGTGCCGCCCTCGTAGGTGGCCTCCCGGCCGGAGGCGAGTGCGGTCGCCCGCAGCAGCGTCTCGGCGATGTCGTTGTCGCTGGTCTTGAGCATCTGCTTGACGATCGCCGACAGTTCGGCGGACTGGTGCTCGGCCACCGGGAAGTCCGTCGAGCCGGCCTGGCCACGGGTCACGTCGCCCGTGACGTCGATGCCCTGCTCGGTGAGCTGCTCGGCGAAGACCTTGCCCGCGTCGATGGCGGTGTCCTGGACGAGCTTTCCGTCGACCACCAGGGAACGCACCGGTGCGATCTGGTCGTCGTAGTAGCTGCTGTTCCAGCCCTCGGCGAGGGTCGGCTCGGCGAACAGGCTGTCGTCGATCCGGACCTTCACCGTGTCCAGGCCCGCGTTCTTCAGACCCGCGGTCGCGCTCTTGGCGAGCTCGGTGAGATCGGCGGTCGTCAGGGTGCGGTCGCCCCCGCCGACAAGGGTGAGGGTGCCGTCGCCGTAGACCACCTTGGTGGTGAACTTGTGGTCCGGGCCCATCAGGGTCAGGGCGGCGGTGGCGGTGGCGAGCTTGGTGTTCGACGCGGGCATCAGTGCCGTCTTCGCGTCGTGGCCCCAGATCACCTCGTTCGACTCGGCATCCATCACCACACCGCTGAAGGTGCTGCCGATGTTCTTGTCCTGGGCTCGGGCGTTGAGGTTGTCCACGAGCTTCTGGTCGTTTGCGTCAAGCCTGTTGACGCTTTCCTGGCTCGCTGCCGGCTGGTCCGCGGCGAAGGCGGACTGACCAGCCATCACCGCACCCGCGACGGGGGTGAGGACGGCAGCGACGAGCGTCCGGCGGACGGCCCGGTTCATGGGCTTGGCCTTGCGATGACGTCCTCCGTTGGAGGAGACGGGCGGGGCGTCGGAACTGGGTATCACAGCGTCTCCACGTCACGTACATGACGAGTAGGGGCAAGAGGAACGCAAATAAACCTAGTGGCAGCTACCTCTCTTCCACGTGGCCACACCAGCCGCTCGCTGTGCAGATCCGGTGACGGTGTAACGACCATTCCCCCGATGGATGCGCGTGGCCGGGGCCGGCCAAGCCGCTGCCGGGCACGGGTTCGGCACTGTTCCGGACGGATACGACGGGAGGGCCATACGATCTCCATGGATGCCGTACGGCGGCACAGTCGATCGGGGGGCCGATGGATCCGCAACGCGCAGCGCCCGGCTCCGCGTCCGCCTCAGGACACGGCCGTGTCTATCAGGCTCAGCGCGACCAGTACGTCGATGAGCACCATCAGCACCACCACTACGCCGCCGCACCGGACGACTGGATGGGCCCGGTGCCCCACTCCGTCCGGGTGCCGCTGACCGCGGAGCCCGCGACAGCCCTGCGGGACCGTGGCGAGTTACGCGAGCGGCTGATGCGGTCCGTCACCCACGGCCGCGGTGGGCCCGCACAGGTCCTCCAGGGGATGGCGGGGTGCGGAAAGACCGCGCTGGCCCGGCATGTTCTCACCCGGGCGGTGGAGCACGAGGGCGTCATCGGCTTCTGGGTCGACGCCTCGTCCGCGACCACGCTGCTGTCGTTCATGATCGGAATCGCGGCTGACCGAGGGGCCTCGCCCGACGAGCTGGAGACCGCCCACCGCGGCCGCCGCCCGGCCTCCGATCTCGCCTGGGAATACCTCGACCGGTCCGGCGAGCCGTGGCTGCTGGTCCTCGACAACGCGGACGAACCCGGTCTCCTCAGGGACGGCGGATGGCTGCGGCGGAGTCCGCGCGGCACCGTACTGGTGACGACCCGCGACACCGCGTCCGAGATCTGGCGTAGCTGCGACACCTGGCCCATGGGCGTACTGCCGCTGTCGGCCGCCGCCCAGCTGCTCTTCGACCTGGCGCCCGAGGCCGGAGCCCCCGAGGACTACGAGCGGTTGGCCTTCAGGCTCGACCGCCATCCGCTGGCGCTCTCCCTCGCGGGCAACCATCTGCGCCGGCAGCTCCTGGAGAGGTGGACCGTGAGCGACTACCTGGATCGCCTTCCCGAGGACCCCAGCGAGCTGCTCGACCAGGCGTCCGACCCCTCCGAGGAGCACGCACGGGCCCGCTTCAGCAGCACCTGGCAGCTGTCCCTCGACGCTCTGGAGCGGCAGCAGGTGCCCGAGGCCGTGACCCTGCTGCGGCTGCTGTCCTGCTTCGCCGCCCAGCCGGCCACCGTCCCGCTCGGGCTCCTCTCTCCTGCCCGGCTCGACGCCACCGCGCTGCCGCGCCTCGACCCACCGCTGGCCGGCGCCCGCGCCGATGCCGCGCTCCAGGGGCTCGTCGCCACCTCGCTCGTCTCCCTGCTCGACGTACCCGGCGACCGTGGCCGGCCTCCCGTGCACGGTCTGCAGGCCCACGGACTGCTCCTGGACACCGTCGCCGGTCGGATGCCGCCGGAGATCCGTGACGATCTGGTCCGCTCCGCCGCGGGGCTGCTCGAAGCCGCCCTGCCCGATGTGGCGGACGACCAGGATCTGCGGCTGCTGGCACCGCACGCCATCGCGCTGCTGCGCCGGGCACGCGGTGCGGAACCTCTCGCCCTGGTCAGGCGGTTGCGTTCCCTCCACTACGAGCGGGGGCAGTTCACCGCCGCTCTCGACCTCGCCGTGGCCACGTGGCGGTTCAGCCGGGAGCTGTTCGGTGCCGAGCACACCGAGGCTCTCACGGACGCGTGTGAGACAGGTCGTGCGCAGAGCGCCCTCGGGCTCTTCGCGGAGGCCGAGCAGACACTCCGCGGGGTGCTCACCGCACGGGAAGCGGTGCTCGGCCCTGAGGATCCCCTCACCCTGGACACCCTCCACGCCCTGGGTATCGCCCTGTACGGCCTCGGGCGTTGGGACGAGGACGAACAACTCCTGCGACGCGCCCTCGAAGGCCGCGAGCGGATCCTGGGCGGCGCGCACCCGGACACGCTGGACACCCGGGGCCGGCTCGCCGAGGCGGTCGGTGAGCTGGGCCGGTGGGACGAGGCACGCACGCTCGCCCGCACCACACTGGACCACTCAAAGGCCGCACTCGGACCCCGCCACCCCAACACCGTCCTCGGTCTCCTGGCGTACGCCTGGGCCGTGGCCGGGCAGGAGCGGTGGGATGAGGCGGCTCCCCTCGCCCGGGAAACGGTGCACGCGGCGGCGGAGGTGTTCGGACCGGACCATCCCCGCGCACTCGCGGCTCGTCATCTCCATGCGACGGTCCTCATCGAACTGCGCCGCTGGGACGAGGCCGAGGAGACGCTCCGCCACGTCATCACGGCCCGTGAGTCCATGCTCGGCCCCGCGCACTCCCACACGTTGTCCGCCCGTACGGATCTCGCGGCTGTCCTCACCGGCAGCGGCCGGGCCGGCGAGGCGACCGCCTCGGCCGAGGCGACCCTCGACGGATACGTGCGTACGCTCGGCCCCGATCACCCCCGTACCCGACGCTGCCGCGCTGTTCTGCGGGCGGCACGAGAGGCGTGCGCCGCGGCGCCTGCCGCCGAGGAGACTTCGTGAACGACGAGTCCGGATACCGCTGGCACAGGAGCACGTACAGCGGTGAGACCAACGGCTGCCTGGAAATCCGTACCCCCCCCCAGCTGGGGAGGACACGGATACGTGATTCGAAGGACCGGTTCCGCCCTCCTCTGATCTGCACCACGGAGAGCTGGATGAGCTTCGTCCGTTCGGTGAGTGCCCAGGAGTGGTTCCAGGGCCCGGTCGGCCGGTGAGGCCACGGGCCGTGGCACCATGTCGACGGGCTGCGGGACGGTACCGCGAGGGGAGGACCGACCCTGCCGGTGGGCAGCAGCGGGCCGCCGCCCCGGGCGAATTCGATCACCACAGGCGCGGCAGTCCCCGGCACCCCCGAGATCCGCGCAGCCCCGGTGCAGTCGACGCGCCCGCCGGAGGTGGGAAGGCCGCCGTGGCCAGATCGCCGGTGTTGACCATCCGGATCCGTACGGACGTACGCCCGCCCCCGGCCGCGACCAGGCCGCGCTCCACGGCGAGGGGGCCCACCCCGGCGAGCAGATTGCCGCAGTTCTGGCGCTCGGACACCTCTACGGTGTCGACGGCGACCTGGAGGAAGAGGTAGCCGACATCGGCGTCAGAGGCCTCAGGGCCGGCGGATCCGGAACTCTCCTTGCTGGACAGGGTGTCGACCCACCAGCGCGGCGCGCCACGCGCGCAGTGCGTCGATCAGGCGCCGCGCGTCACCCGCGCAGAGCCCTTCCAGGGCCATGCGGCACTCGGTGATGGCGACGGCTTCGTCGACGCTCACCACACGCACCCGTGATCCGCGGTTACGGATCCGCTCGACAGCCCCTCCGACTCCAGGGCCCCGGAGACCCACGGCGCACGAACGCACATGGGCCCGGCCCCCTCTCCCGCGAGAGAAGGGGCCGGGCCCATGGCAGCGCGCGCCGTACGGCACGAAGACGACGGTGCGGCATCCTCGGCGCACCGCCGTCAGCGGTGGATCGACGTCAGGCAGCGACAGCCGTCGTGCCCTCGACGACCTGGCGGAGCACCTCGGTCAGCGAGGTGACGGTCTCGGCGTCGTCCGCCGGGTGGAGCTCGGCGAAGCGGGTCACGGAGCCGGGGATGGAGAGCTTGGCTTCCGCCAGCACCGCCCCACCCGCGAGACCGGCGGCCTTACGGGCCTCGTCCTGGGCCCACACGCCGCCGAACTGGCCGAAGGCGGTGCCGACCACGGCGACCGGCTTGCCGGTCAGGGCGCCGGCGCCGTACGGACGGGACAGCCAGTCGATGGCGTTCTTGAGGACGGCCGGCATCGTGCCGTTGTACTCGGGCGAGAACAGCAGGAACGCGTCGGCGCGGCCGGCCGCCTCGCGCAGCTGGGCCGCGGCAGCCGGAACGCCACCCTCGACGTCGATGTCCTCGTTGTAGAAGGGGACGTCCACGAGGCCCTCGTACAGCTCGACCTCGGCACCCTCGGGCGCGTGCTTGACCGCGGCCTCGGCGAGCTGACGGTTGTGGGAGCCGGCGCGGAGGCTGCCGACGAGGGCGAGGATGCGTACAGACATGGGGGTAGCTCCCGGGAGACTGAGACTGCGGAGGTAAGCGGACCGTGGTCCGTTTAAAGTTGTACCACCTAAACGGACCGCGGTCCACTTATCGCTCTTCCGGGGCTACCCTGAAGCCATGACCCTCCCCCTTCCCCCGCCACCCGGGCA
This sequence comes from Streptomyces sp. NPDC048565, assembly GCF_040650935.1. Taxonomy (NCBI): domain Bacteria; kingdom Bacillati; phylum Actinomycetota; class Actinomycetes; order Kitasatosporales; family Streptomycetaceae; genus Streptomyces; species Streptomyces sp. NPDC048565. The sequence goes on along the minus strand of NZ_JBEZIH010000031.1, from coordinate 60,171 downwards.
GCCCGACCCCGGTGAGGCCCGGACGAATCTCACGCTCGCCGCCGGCGACGGTCCTGAGCTGCTGCGGGCGGACGCGGCACGTAACCGTGCGCTCCTGATGGACGCCGCCTCACGGCTCCTGGCCCGCTGTGGTGCGGCGGACCTCACCATGGAATCGGTCGCGGCAGCCGCCGGGGTCGGCAAGGGCACGGTCTTCCGGCGCTTCAAGGACCGTACCGGCCTGCTGATCGCCCTCCTCGACCACCGTGAGGCCCTGCTTCAGGCCGCCTTTCTCTCCGGACCGCCCCCCATGGGCCCGGACGCCCCCGCCGCGGAGCGGCTGCACGCCTTCGGTCCTGCCCTGATGCGCCACGAGCGCGATCACCATGAGCTGATCCTGGCCTCCCGGGGCGATCCGCTGCGCACCTTCGAAGTCCCCGCCCAGCGGCTGCGGCACAGCCACGTCACCCTGCTGCTCCGCCAGGCCCGCGCGGAGGGAGACCCTGAGCTGCTCGCGTACACGCTGCTCGGCTCCATCGACGCGCCCCTCGTCCACCATCTGACGTGCGAACGCGGCATGCCCGCCGATCAGTTGGAGCAGGGCTGGCACGATCTTCTCCACCGGTACGGGGTGGAGCGCTGAGGGCGGTCCCTCATCGGTCGGCGCCGGTCCTCGGCCGCACCTGGATCAGGGCGTGCGTGCCGCTCGTACGCCACGCCCGGCCGGAGCGCTCAAGACCCTCCAGGGTCCGCTCGTCCAGGCCCACGACGACGTCCGACTTCAGCGTACGCAGCGCTGCGACGGCCCCGGGGAAGTACGCCGTGCAACCGGCGAACGACGTGGTCGCCGGCCACCGCCGGTCGCCCACCAGGCGGCGGTAGTTGAGGTCGCCCTTCAGGATCGTCAGCGTGGCCGCGCCGAGCTCCGCCCGCAGATCATCGGGCATCCGCTCGTACGGGAACGGGGCGCAGAAGAACGCGTGGGTCCGTACGTCGAGCCGGCCGGTGCCCATCGCGTCCCAGACCCGCCCGCCGATCGAACCCGCCTCGCCCGGGGCCTCGCGCATCCGGCGCAGGCAGTCGACGACGTCGGCGGTCATGGCGTCGGAGACGTAGTACGGGCCGGGCTTCACATGGAGCACCACCCGGTCGGCGTGGCCGTGCCGGAGCAGATGATCGACGAGGACGAGGTCGGGGATCAGCTCGCGCCCGGTGTTGTCCGCGACGACGGCGACGGTGGCCCCGGACCCGGCGGGCAGGAGTGACCACAGCATCGCGCTGTCGTCGGCGACCAGACCGGGGGCGGCCTCACCGGGGGCGGCCTCACCGGGGCCGGATTCGCCCGCCGGGCCGCGGAAGCCGAGATCGGCGCGGTTGCCCCAGAGCGATGCCTGGAGCAGAGCTGTGGCCCGGTCGGCCGCGGGGACATCGGCGAGGTCGTCGAGCGCGCGGAGCTCCTCCTCGACCGTGCCACCCCGCAGTTCCGCGCGCTTGAAGGGGGCGAAGGGGTCGACGCCCTGCCACGGGCCCTCGTCGAAGTAGCCGACGGCTCCCAGCAGCCGGCGGTAGAAGTAGCTCTCGGACCAGAGGAACGGTGCGTCGAACCAGGAGCGCCCGAAGTGCTCCCGCCCCCGCGCCAGCCAGAGCTCGCGGTCCGGGCTCCCGGGGGCGAGCGGCTCGACGACGCCATGGGCGATCTCCTGCCGCAGGGAGTCCAGCGCGCGATGCTGCGGGGGTCCGTACGGAAAGGCCTCGCGCACCTGCTCGATCAGCGCCGGATGGCGCTCGGCCATGACGCCCCGGGCGAAGCTGCCGGGCTCCCGGCAGGTGATGACCGGGGGGAGGCCGAGGTCCCGTACGGCCGCGGAAGTCTCTCGCGTATCGCCCATGCGTCCAGTCTGCCCGGCGGGGAAGCCGCTCGCCCCGCGCGGGGTTCACGTGTCCGGGGCTCCGGGCCGGCGCCCGGCGGCCAACGGCCGTGACCGAACCGGCACATGGGCGGCCCGGTGCCTGGTTACGATATGGAGCGCCTCATGACTTACCCCAGGAAAGGGAACCCGTACCCATGCCGGCCGAGACATTCGAGTTTCAGGTAGAAGCTCGCCAGCTCCTGCAGATGATGATCCATTCGATTTACTCGAACAAGGATGTATTTCTGCGTGAGATCATTTCCAACTCTTCGGACGCGCTGGACAAGCTTCGGCTGGAAACCCTACGCGATGACACACTCCAGGCGGACTCGTCCGACCTCCATATCGCCATCGAGGCCGACCAGGATAAGCGCACCCTGACCGTGCGCGACAACGGCATCGGAATGTCGCACGACGAGGTCGTGCAGCTGATCGGGACGATCGCGAATTCCGGCACGGCGAAATTCCTTCAGGAACTGAAGGAAGCCAAGGACGCCGCCGCTTCCGAGGAGCTCATCGGGCAGTTCGGTGTCGGGTTCTACTCGACCTTCATGGTCGCCGACGAGGTCACCCTGCTGACCCGCCGCGCGGGCGAGGAGACGGGCACGCGCTGGCAGTCCAGCGGCGAGGGCACCTACACCGTCGAGTCCGTCGACGGCGCACCCCAGGGCACATCGGTCACGCTGCGGCTCAAGCCCGAGGACACCGAGGACAAGCTCTTCGACTACACGTCACCCTGGAAGATCAGGGAAATCGTCAAGCGGTACTCGGACTTCATCACCTGGCCCATCCGCATGGCGACAGTGGGGGGCGAGGAGGGCGCCGAGCCCGGGACCGAGACGGTCAACTCGATGAAGGCCCTGTGGGCCAGGTCCAAGGACTCCGTGACCGATGAGGAGTACAGCGAGCTGTACAAGCACATCAGTCACGACTGGACCGACCCGCTCGAAACCATCCGCATGCAGGCGGAGGGGACTTTCGAATACCAGGCGCTGCTCTTCCTTCCCTCCCACGCACCGCAGGACCTGTTCACGCAGGACCACAAGCGCGGGGTTCAGCTCTATGTGAAGCGCGTATTCATCATGGATGACTGCGAAGCGCTCATGCCGACGTATCTCCGCTTCGTGAAGGGCGTGGTCGACGCCCAGGACCTCTCACTCAATGTGTCGCGCGAAATCCTTCAGCAGGACCGCCAGATCGAGATGATGCGGCGCCGTCTGGTCAAGAAGGTGCTCTCGACGGTGAAGGACATGAGGTCCGGCGCCCCCGAGAAGTACGGGACGCTCTGGAAGGAATTCGGCCGGGTACTCAAGGAAGGGCTGCTCCAGGACTTCGAGAACCGCGACGCGATCCTGGAGATCTCCTCCTTCGCCTCGACCCAGGACGAGACGGAGCTCACCACTCTGCGTTCGTACGTGGAACGGATGAAGGAGGGCCAGGAGCAGATCTACTACATGACGGGCGAGTCGCGCGCCGCCATGGAGAGCTCGCCGCACATGGAGGCCTTCCGCGCCAAGGGCTTCGAGGTGCTGCTGCTGACGGACCCGGTCGACGAGGTCTGGGTCCAGTCCGTTCCCGAGTTCGACGGCAAGCAGCTCCAGTCCATCTCCAAGGGCGAGGTCGACCTGGACACCGAGGAGGAGAAGAAGGAGGTCGAGGCCGAGCGGGAGAAGCATCAGCAGGAGTACGCCGGTCTGCTGACCTGGATGACGGAGCAGCTCGGCGACACGGTGAAGGAGGTACGTCTGTCCTCACGTCTCACCGTCTCACCGGCCTGCATCGTCTCGGACACGCACGATGTGACCCCGGCGCTGGAGAACATGTACCGCGCGATGGGCCAGGAGGTGCCGCAGATCAAGCGCATCCTCGAACTCAACCCCTCGCACGCGCTGATCAGCGGTCTGCAGAAGGCCTACTCCGCACAGAGCGACGAGGAGGGCACCCGCACCGAGCTGGCCGAGACGGCCGAGCTGGTCCACGGACTCGCGCTCCTCTCGGACGGTGGCGAGCTGAGTGACCCCTCGCGCTTCAGCAGGCTGATGGCGGACCGTCTGGAGCGCACGCTCTAGCCTCGTCCCCTTCCTCGATTCCCCGATTACCCGATTCCCCCGATTGCCCCGATCCACTGCGGCCGCCAGGACTCCTGGCGGCCGCAGTCGTGTGCGGGGCGGGGGTGGTTGTGAAGGCGGGACGACCGCGGGGAGCGGCCGCAGTTCGAACAGAACGCGTTCCCGCCGAAGGTGACTCGGAGGAGTCGCCGAGGGTGTCGCAGAGATCCATAACTTCACCATTTCGGGGGCCCGTTCAAGGTTTATCTACGCGCGGAGCATCGGCGGCCGAACGATCCTTCGGGCATATCAGACGACTTTTCCCGTAGCCATTACCGCCGAGTACCGGAAGCTGCTACAAACGTGCTCGCCCCACGAACTCCCCACTTGTCCCCCACATTTCGAAGGGCTGGCAGCTATGTCAGTACGAACCTTCCGGGCCTCCGTCACCACCCTCGCGATCGCTGCCGTGGCCGCACTCGGCCTCGCGTCGCCGGCCTCCGCCGCCGGCGAGAACTACGTCGCTCTCGGTGACTCCTACTCCTCCGGAGTCGGCGCAGGGAGCTACACCTCGGAGAGCGGTGACTGCATGCGCAGCACCAACGCGTACCCGTACCTCTGGCAGAACGCGAACTCCCCGTCGTCGTTCGCGTTCGTCGCCTGTTCGGGTGCGACGACGTCCTCGGTGTCCAGCGGTCAGCTGAGCGCGCTGAGCGCGTCGACCACGCTCGTCAGCGTCACGGCAGGCGGCAACGACGTCGGGTTCGCCGACGTCATGCAGACCTGCGTCCTGCAGAGCGAGGCCAACTGTGTGGCGCGGGTGAACACGGCGGTCTCCCAGATGCAGGGCTCACTGCCCGGCCAGCTTGACTCCCTCTACGCGGGCATCAGTTCGCGGGCACCGCAGGCCCATGTGGTGGTCCTGGGCTACCCGCGCTTCTACCAGCTGTCCGGCAGCTGCATCGCCGGCCTCACGGAGACCGAGCGCGGGGCCATCAACGACGCGTCGGACGTCCTGAACGGCGTGCTCGCCAAGCGGGCGGCCGACGCCGGGTTCACGTATTCGAGCGTGGTGGACGAGTTCACCGGGCACGAGCTCTGCTCGGGTGACGCATGGATCCACAGCGTGTCCATCCCGGTCACCAACTCGTACCACCCCAAGGCCATCGGGCAGTCCAACGGCTACCTGCCGGCCTTCAACTCTGCGCGGTAACACGCGCGGAGCGGACCCGTCGGCCCTGTTCGCGGGGCGGGCGGGTCCGCCGTCGTCCAGGGCCTGTCGTTCGGATCAGGCCTGCCCAGCCGTAGTGCCCTGTGAGGTCCGGGACGCGGCTGGCGGGTGGTCGGCCGTCGAGCCGCCGCTTGAGCTGTACATGGTTCCCACTGAGCCGGGCCGTGTCAGGCTTCCGCGGCGCGGGAGATGTCGCCGAGGAGCGTGGCCAGTCGGGCGGGTGCCGACAGGAAGGGGCAGTGGCCGGCGTCGAGCCGTTCGACGTGCGTGGCGCGTACGGACATCTCGGCCTGGAGCGCCGGCCGGAGGGCCTGGTCGCGTTCGCAGAGCACATAGGTGGAAGGTACGGTCCGCCACGCGGCGCGGGTCACCCGCTCCCCGAAGGATCTCCGGCTCTGCTCGACCAGTTGACTCATGGCGTACTCGGCGCGGTGGCCGGGCAGGTCCCCGTACAGAGCTGCGCGGGGATCTTCGAAGTAGACGGGAGCGATCCCGCTGAGCTCGTCGCCCTTGCCCGCGGGGTGGCCATGAATGCTGCCTACGGAGTCGCCCTCGGCCGGCATGTAGGCGGCGAGGTAGACGAGGCGGGCGAGGCTTGGACGGGCGGGAGTCTGCGTTACCGGGAAGCCACCGTAGGAGTGGGCGACGACGATCACGGGGCCTTCCATCTGCTCAAGGTGCGTGGCGATTTCTTCGGCGTCGTCGTGCATGCCGGCGCTGGGCGCGCGCCCTGCACTGGGCAGATCGACCGTGCGGGAGCGATGACCGTCGGCTGCGAGGGCGTCCTGGAGATCGGTCCAGCACTCCGAGTGGTGCCAGGCGCCATGGACGAGGAGGAAGGAGGGACGTACTGCGGGGGTGGGCATGAGGGTGCTCCCTGGTGGTGGCGGGTCGTCATCGGGGCTGGCCCTGGGCCAGCCTGGGCGGGCGGGTCGGCGGTGGGGTCGGCGGCCGGGCTCAGTGAGGCGTGGCGGTTGTACGCCATGGCGTGTGTGGTGACGGGGAGGCCGTCCTGGCTCCGTTCGCTTCAGCGAGTTTGGGTTCGTCCGGCTGATTCGGTAAGGCAGAGATGTCAGATCGCGCAGATTCGACACAGTGGAAGTCATGAAGACGTATCTCGACACGATGGACGATGTCGGCCGTGCACTGTCGGATGAGGAGACGAAGCTCGCGCACGCCCTCCAGATCAACGGGCGGGCCTCGTTCCAGGAGATCGCCAGGGCCCTGGGGGTGTCCGACCAGACCGCCGCGCGCCGCTGGTCCCGCCTGCGGTCCACCGGCAAGCTCAGGGTCCTGGGCCTGACCGATCCCCTTCGACTCGGCGACTCCTCCTGGGTGGTACGCATCCGATGCACGCCTGATGCGGCCGTCTCCATCGGAGAGGCACTGGCTCGGCGCACGGACACCAGCTGGGTCAGTCTCAGCTCCGGCGGCACCGAACTCGTCTGCGCGGTGCGGGCCCGGGGTCCGGGGCTGCGGGAGCCGCTGCTTCTGCAGAAGTTGCCGCGCACGCCGCAGGTGAAGGACGTCTCGGCGCATTGCCTGCTGCACGTCTTCTTCGGCAGGGACCTCAGCTCGATCAACAAGAGCGGGCCGCTGACGCACGCACAGGTCGCGGCGCTCTCACCGCGACCTGTGCGGGAGCCGGCCACGGACGCGTCCGCAGCTGTGGCGCTGGACAGCGAGGACCGGCATCTGCTCGATCTGCTGGCCCGGGACGGCAGGGCGGCGCCGGCGGATCTGGCTGCCGCGACCGGACTGTCACCGTCGACGGTGCGCCGCCGGATCACCGGGCTCGGAGCTGCCGGTGTCCTCTACTTCGACGTCGAGTACCACGTCGACGTCCTCCAGCAGAACTTCAGGGCGGCACTGTGGCTGGAGATCGATCCGGCCCGCCTCGCGGAGGCGGGCAGTGCGTTGGCCACCCATCCCGAGGTTCCCTACGCCGCCGCCGTGACGGGCACGGCCAATCTGTACGCGAGCGTGGCGGTCACCAGCGCACAGGACTTCTACCGCTACCTGACCGGTTCTGTGGCCACCTTGCCCGGTCTGCGTCACACGGGGACCACGCCGGTCCACCGCACGCTGAAGGGCCCCGGCCCCTACCTCCCGCCCACCTCATGAGCCCCCGTGTCGCCGCACGTCTCCATGGCACGGCGACACGAAGCTTCGCGCCTGGTGCGCACGCTCTGACGTCCATCGGCACGCGCGCCCGGTACGCAGCGGGCCAAGCGCGGCCACCCTCTGCCCCCGTTCCTGACCTCCGTGGACGGAACACCTAGCGCTTCGACGCCTTGACCGAGTACATCATCGGGATGCGCGGGCGATCGGAAGGGAAGCGGTAGTAGCCGTCCGAGTGCCGCACCAGCACCGGGTAGCGGGCGAAGAGCGAGGCATCGTGTTCGTGCAGGAACTCGATCCGCAGCCCGGCGGCGGCCAGTGCCGACACGACCTCGCCCAGGGGATGCTGCCACTCGACGCTGCGGTTGTGGACGGTCGCGGCGTCGAAGTCGGCGTAGGTGCCCGGCGTCTCGTCCACCCAGGCTTCCCGGCTGAAGTAGTCGTACGCGACCTCCGAGCCGGTGTCGTCGTCCAGGCAGTCGGTCAGGGGATGGAACTCCGCCAGATACAGGAAGCCGCCCGGCGCGACCAGCGAGGCGGCGATCTCCGCCCAGCGGTGCACATCAGGAAGCCAGTTCAGCGCGCCGACCCCGGTGTAGACGATGTCGTACGCGGAGTCCGGCACCGCCTGGGCGGCGTCGTACACGTCGGAGGCGACGAAGGCAGCCCGCTCGGGAGGCATACCGAGCGAACGGGCCAGTCCACGGGCGGTCTCGACGGCCGGCTCGGAGAAGTCGAGGCCCACGACCTGGGCGGCGCCGTGGCGCGCCCAGGAGAGGGTGTCGAGGCCGATGTGGCACTGCAGATGCAGCAGGGTCCGGCCGGTCACGTCACCGACCTCGGCACGTTCGAAGGCGCGCAGCGCGTCCTTGCCCGCCAGGAAGGCGTCCAGGTCGTAGTAGTCACTGGCCGCGTGGATGGCCACGCGCTCGTCCCAGCGCGCGCGGTTGGCCGCCTGCCAGTCATCGGGCGTCGGTGCGTACATGCCGTGAAAGTTACCCACAGGCTGGGGGTGTGGGCGAACAGTTATCCACAGGCCGCCCGGCATCGTGGTCCCATCGGGTTGGATGGGGTCATGAGCGACACACAGAACGACGCGTCCGTACCGGAGCGGGAGCAGGAGCCGCCGCAGTGGGAGCAGCGGTTCCGCGCCGCGCGGGTGTCCCTGCCCGACTGGGCCGAGGACGCTCCCGACCGCGCGCTCTTCGTCTCCAACGCCACCGGCACCTACGAGCTGTACGCATGGGACCGGGCGACCGGGAAGCAGCGCCAGGTCACGGACCGGCCCAACGGGACGACCGACGGTGTGCTGACACCGGACGGGCTGGCCGTCTGGTGGTTCGCCGACACCGACGGCGACGAGTTCGGGGTGTGGATGCGGCAGCCGTTCGAGGGCGGCGCGGACGAGCCGGCCATGCCCGGTCTGGAAGCCTCCTACCCGGCCGGGCTCGCGATCGGCCGTGACGGCACAGCGGTGGCCGGCCGCTCGACGGACGAGGACGGCACCACGGTTCACCTGGTGCGCGCCGGGGCGGAGCCGGTCGAGATCTACCGGCACCGGGAGTCGGCCGGGGTCGGTGACCTCTCCCACGACGGGACGCTGATCGCCCTGGAGCACACGGAGCACGGCGACGCGATGCACTCCGCGCTGCGGGTGGTGCGCCCCGACGGTTCGACGGTCGCGGAGCTGGACGACACCGAGGGCGGCACGAAGGAGCTGGGCCTCTCGGTGCTGGGCTTCGCGCCGGTGGCGGGTGACACCCGGCTGCTGATCGGTCACCAGCGGCGCGGCCGGTGGGAGCCGCTGATCTGGGACCCGGTGGCGGGCACCCAGACGGACCTGCCGGTCGATCTGCCGGGTGACGTGGGCGCCGAGTGGTATCCGGACGGATCAGCACTGCTGATCGAACACAGCTTCGAGGCCCGCAGCGAGCTCTGGCGGTACGAGCCGGGAGCCGCGGGGCCCGTCCGGGTCGAGACCCCGCCGGGGACGGTGTCGGGCGCCACGGCCCGCCCGGACGGCACGGTGGAGTATCTGTGGTCGTCGGCCGCGCAGCCGCCCGCCGTGCGGTCCACGCAGGGCTCCGTCGTCCTCGACCCGCCGGGTGCGAAGGCTCCGGCCTCGGTGCCGGTGCGGGACGCCTGGGTGGACGGCCCCGGCGGCCGTATCCACGCCCTGGTGCAGACTCCGGCCACCGGTGAGGGACCGTTCCCCACGGTCTTCGAGATTCACGGCGGGCCCACCTGGCACGACAGCGACGCCTTCGCGTCGGGCCCGGCGGCCTGGGTGGACCACGGCTTCGCCGTCGTCCGGGTCAACTACCGCGGCTCGACGGGATACGGCCGCGCCTGGACCGACGCGCTCAAGCACCGGGTCGGGCTGATCGAGCTCGAGGATGTGGCGGCCGTCCGGGACTGGGCGGTGAAGTCGGGGCTCGCGGACCCGGAGCGGCTGGTGCTGGCAGGCGGCTCGTGGGGCGGCTATCTGACCCTGCTCGGCCTCGGTACGCAGCCGGATGCATGGGCCCTGGGGCTGGCGGCGGTGCCGGTCGCCGACTACGTCACCGCCTATCACGACGAGATGGAAGCGCTGAAGGCGATGGACCGCACCCTGCTGGGCGGGACCCCTGAGGAGGTGCCCGAGCGCTTCGAGGCCTCGTCCCCGCTGACCTACGTCGACGCCGTGCGCGCCCCGGTCTACATCTCGGCCGGGGTCAACGATCCGCGCTGCCCGATCCGTCAGGTGGAGAACTACGTGGACCGGCTCGCGGCCCGTGACGCGGTCCACGAGGTGTACCGCTACGACGCGGGGCACGGCTCGCTCGTCGTGGAGGAGCGGATCAAGCAGGTGCGGCTGGAGCTGGACTTCGCCCTGCGCCATCTCGGGCGGGGGCCGGCGTCATAAGGATCGGATAAATGGTGCACCCCGCTCCGGGTGCCCGGGGCGGGGAACCGTACCGTGGAGGGGTGTACCGGTTCCTGCTGACCCCACGATGGTGGGGGATCAACCTCTTCGTCGTGCTGGCCATCCCGTTCTGCGTGTTCATGGGCACCTGGCAGCTCGGCCGATTCGAGGACCGTCTGCAGACGCACGAGCAGGCCGAGGATCGCCCCGATCCGGGCACCCGTTCCCCCGCGCCGCTCGACGAGCTGCTCCCCGTCAGCACGAAGACGTCCGGCCGCCCGGCGGTGACGAAGGGGACGTACGCCGATCAGTTCCTGGTCCCCGGCCGCACCCTGGACGACCGTGACGGCTTCTACGTGCTGGATCTGCTGCGCACCGACAGCGGCAAGGCACTGCCCGTCGTGCGGGGTTGGCTGGCCGGCAGCCCGGGCAGCACCGACGTCCCGGCGGCGCCGTCCGGCGAGGTCACCGTCACCGGCGATCTGCAGGCCTCCGAGAACAGCGGCACCACCGGCGTCGACCTCAGTGGCGGGCTCCCCGACGGCCAGCTCGGCATGATCAGCGCGGCGTCCCTCGTGAATCTCGTCCCGTACGACGTCTACGACGCCTGGGTGACCCTGCCGGGACCTGAGGCGGGCGGCCCCGGCTCGGGCGCCGGTGGTCTGAAGCCGGTGCCCGCTGCGGCGGCGCAGGGCAGCGGGCTCGACCTGAAGGCCTTCCAGAACCTCGGCTACACCTGCGAGTGGTTCGTCTTCGGCGGCTTCGTGCTCTTCATGTGGTTCCGGCTGGTGCGCCGCGAGGCGGAGGTCGCACGCGACCTCCGGCTGGGGCTCGCGGCCGACGCCGACTGACGGGGCCCGGCGTCCGGGGCTACGAGGCGTCCAGCAGCCCTGTGCGGTAGATCGTGCCCGCGCACGCGTTGCTGATCTTGGCCTCGGCGGTCGGCGCACCCGTCTCCGGAGTGTGGGTGACCGCGATGCTGCCGTCCTCGGGCCCCTCGTCGGCACTGCCCGACTGCGCCGCCGTATCGGACACCGCCCCGTCGCCCCCGGTGGCGCCCTCGCTGCCGCCTCCGCCGCTCGTGGGCGTCGGGCCGGGTGCTTCGCCGTTGGTCGGGCAGGTGTCCGACGGCACCCACGCGAAGCGCACCTCGTACGCCATCGCCGGCTTCAGGAACACGGACTCCGGCTCCCGAGAAGGATCGGGCAGCCCGCCCGCCGGGTCGCCGGCCGCGTGCCGCACCACGGTGATCTTCAGCGGGTCGGCGGCGCCCGCGGCCTCGAAGCCGACGGTGCCCTTGCTGGTCACCGAGCAGGCGTCGTCGGACACGTTGGCGATCCTGAAGGACCCGTACACCGTGCCGTTCGAGCGGGCCGTGCCCGCGTCGGCGGAGGCGACGCCGAGCTGGTCGGGGTCGCAGACGTCCAGCGAGGCCATATCGGGCCCCGCGGAGTCGTCCGTACCGTCGTCCCCGCTGTTCCCGGCATCCGGGTCCGACCCCGGCGACGGTGTCGCCGAGCTGCCGGTGTCGCCCGACGCCCCCTCGCTCCGGTGGCTCTCGGGGTCCGCCGTCCTGCCTTCGACCTCGTCGGCGCCCGTGTCCTCGCCGCTGCCGCCCTGAGCCTGCTCGCTATGGCCGGCGATGGCGGGGCCGGCGGTGGGCGAGCCGTCCGAATGCGTCACATGGACGAAGGCGGGAACCGCCGTACCGATCAGCAGCACCGCTGCCGCGGCGCCCACGACACCCTGCCGCCGCCGGGCCCTCCTGACCGGCACCGCGCGGTGCAGACGCTCCAGGGTGCCGTCGGAGGGCTCCAGGCCCTGGACGGCGCCTTGCAGCATGCGGCGCAGCGCGAGCTCGTCCATGCCGCCCTCATCGCCGGAAGCGGCCCCTGGGGCAGCCTCCGCGCCCTGCGCCGCACCATCCGCCGGGTCCCGTTCCGGGACATTCCTGATCTCAGCGGCACCCGGGATCTCAGGGATGCCAGGGGTCTCAGGGGTCTCAGGGGTGTTCGGCGTGTCCTCCGGCCCGTGGTTCACAATTCCGTTTCCAGTCCGGTCCTCGTCGTGCCTGTGCTCGGGCCCGCTCATGCCTGCGCCTCCATCACGACGCGCAGTGCCGCAATGCCCCTGGAGCCGTACGCCTTCACCGAACCGAGCGATATCCCCAGCGTCTCCGCGACCTGGGCCTCGGTCATGTCCGAGAAGTAGCGCAGCACCAGCACCTCACGCTGGCGGCGCTGCAGCCCCTTCATCGCCTTGATCAGCGCGTCCCGCTCCAGCAGGTCGTACGCCCCCTCCTCCGCACTCGCCATGTCGGGCATCGGCTTGGAGAGAAGCTTCAGCCCGAGGATGCGCCGACGCAGCGCGGAGCGGGAGAGGTTGACGACGGTCTGCCGGAGGTAGGCCAGGGTCTTCTCCGGGTCCCGGACGCGGTTCCGCGCCGAGTGCACCCGGATGAACGCCTCCTGCACCACGTCCTCGCAGGACGCGGTGTCGTCCAGCAGGAGCGCCGCGAGGCCCAGCAGTGAGCGGTAGTGGGCGCGATAGGTCTCGGTGAGATGGTCGACCGTCGTTCCCGCCGCCACCGTCTCCTCAGCGCCCTCGCGCTGCGACGGCAGCCGGGTGGATCGCGCAGCGGGCATGGGCGCGATCACCGGCATACCGCCGACCGCGCGGGGCCGCAGGAACGGGCCCACCACTGTGATATCGAGAACCTCTGCCACGCCAGTTGGACACGCTGCCCCCCGTCAGGGTTGTACGCGTACGGCACCACGTTCGATGCTGTGCGACACGCCCTCATTCGTACCTGCTCTTCCCCAAATGCCCCGATAACGCATCCCGCCGTGCAAGAAGTTGACGACAGAGACGCGTCGCATCCGCCCAGCGGTTGCGGAGAGCCAGGAGATCATCGTCGGGCACGCCAACGCCCCAGCTCAAGAGGTTCAGACCAGCAACTTCCTCACAGGGCGCACACAGATCCTACAAAACAGGTTCGATCAGGTGCGAGGAAATTCGCCGGCCACCGACTCGGCGATCTGGGCCACGTTGAGAGCGGCGCCTTTTCGGAGGTTGTCGCCGCAGAGGAACATGTCGACGGCGTGGGGATCGTCCATCGACTGCCGCACCCGGCCCACCCAGGTCGGGTCGGTGCCCACGACATCGGAAGGCGTAGGGAAGTCACCGGCCGCCGGGCTGTCGAAGAGCACCACTCCGGGCGCGGTCGCCAGCACCTCGTGCGCCCGGGCCACGGACACCTCGTTCTCGAAGCGGGCGTGCACGGACATGGAGTGGGTCGCGACGACGGGCACGTACACACAGGTCGCCGTCACCTTCAGATCCGGCAGACCCAGGACCTTGCGGCACTCCTCGCGGATCGCCATCTCCTCGGACGACCAGCCGTCCCCGGCGTCGGTCCCGGCCCACGGCACCACGTTCAACGCCACCGGAGCGGCGAAGGGGCTCTTGTCCCCGTCCCCCAGTGCCCGTCGCACATCCCCGGGCCGTGTGCCCAGCTCCGTGCCCGCCACCAGGGCGAGCTGCTCACGGAGCGCGGCGACGCCGTCCCGGCCCGCACCGCTCACCGCCTGGTAGGACGAGACGATCAGCTCCCGCAGCCCGAATTCGGCGTGCAGCGCACCGACCGCGACGATCAGCGACAGCGTCGTGCAGTTGGGGGACGCGACGATGCCACGCGGTCTCAGCCGCGCGGCATGGGGATTGATCTCCGGGACGACCAGAGGCACGTCGTCCTCCAGCCGGAAGGCCGCCGAGTCGTCCACGACCACGGCACCCGAGGCGGCGGCGACCGGCGCCCACCGCGCGGACACCTCGTCCGGCACCAGGAACAGGGCGACGTCCACGCCGTCGAACACGTCCTCGCCGAGCGGGAGCACCTCGGCCTCCTCGCCACGTACGACCAGCTCGGCGCCGGCCGCACGCGGGGAGGCGATCAGTCTGACCTCGCCCCAGACGTCCTCGTGCTGCGAGAGGATCTGGAGCATGACGCCGCCGATCGCCCCGGTCGCACCGACGACCGCGAGCGAAGGGCGGCGCCCTGTCATCGGCCGGTGCCCCCGTAGACGACGGCCTCGTCCTCGGAGTCGCTGTCGAGTCCGAAGGCGGTGTGCACGGCGCGCACGGCCTCGTTGACGTCGTCGGCACGGGTGACCACCGAGATACGGATCTCGGACGTCGAGATCAGCTCGATGTTCACGCCGACGTTCGACAGCGCCTCGAAGAAGCCCGCGGTCACTCCGGGATTGGTCTTCATGCCCGCGCCGACGAGGGAGATCTTGGCGATCTGGTCGTCGTAGCGCAGGGACTCGAACCCTATGCCGGCGCGGCCGCGCTCCAGGGCGTCGATGGCCTTGCGGCCCTCCGCCTTGGGCAGGGTGAACGTGATGTCCGTCAGGCCGGTCGAGGCGGCCGAGACGTTCTGGACGACCATGTCCATGTTGACCTCGGCGTCCGCGATGGCGCGGAAGATCGCGGCGGCCTCGCCCGGCTTGTCGGGAACACCGACGACCGTGACCTTGGCCTCGGAGACGTCGTGGGCGACTCCGGAGATGATGGCGTGCTCCACCTGCTGGTCCCCTTGCGGCTCGTTGCTGACCCAGGTGCCGCGCAGTCCCGAGAAGGACGAGCGGACATGGATCGGGATGTTGTAACGGCGTGCGTACTCGACGCAGCGGTGCAGCAGCACCTTGGAGCCGGACGCCGCCAGCTCCAGCATGTCCTCGAAGGAGATCCAGTCGATCTTCCGGGCCTTCTTCACGACCCGGGGGTCGGCGGTGAAGACACCGTCCACATCGGTGTAGATCTCACAGACCTCTGCGTCCAGCGCGGCGGCCAGCGCGACAGCGGTCGTGTCCGAACCACCGCGACCGAGGGTCGTGATGTTCTTGCCCTCCTGGCTCACGCCCTGGAACCCGGCGACGATGGCGATGTTGCCCTCGTCGATCGAGGTCCGGATGCGGCCGGGCGTGACATCGATGATGCGCGCTTTGTTGTGGACCGAGTCGGTGATGACACCGGCCTGGCTGCCCGTGAACGACTGGGCCTCGTGGCCCAGGTTTTTGATCGCCATCGCCAGCAGGGCCATGGAGATCCGCTCTCCTGCGGTCAGCAGCATGTCGAACTCACGCCCGGCAGGCATCGGGGATACCTGCTCGGCGAGATCGATCAACTCGTCCGTCGTGTCGCCCATCGCGGACACCACGACAACCACCTGGTTGCCGTTCTTCTTGGCGTCGACGATTCGCTTGGCAACACGCTTGATGCCTTCGGCATCGGCTACGGAGGAGCCTCCGTACTTCTGCACGACAAGGCCCACGTGCGCTCCTCGCTCAATAATGGTGCGGTCGGCTCAGTTTAACGAGCAGTCCGGAATCAACCTGTCGGTACCGGATCGTGAGATGTCCCGCTCACCAACCGGAACGACATGCGCTCCGAACTGCTCGTACCGGGCTGTTGCCCGCTTCCCAGGCCCGCACGCCTCTTTGTGGCCCAGGACACAGCAGACGAAGCAGGTCACACCGGCCGCACGGGCCCCGTCACACCGGCCGCACGGGCCCTACAGCACCGAGCGCAGGCCCAGCGGCCCCGCGATCTCCTCGGCCATCACCCGTCCGGCTTCCTCGGCCAGGGTCCCGTCCCCGGGGTCCTGGTCGGTGTCCAGGCCGTCGAGCTCCTGGAGCGGCTGGTTCAGCCGGATGTGCGCGATCAGCGACTGGAGCGCGCGCAGGGCCGCGGACGCGGTGGAGCCCCAGTTGGAGAAGTACGAGAACTGCCACCACCACATGGCCTCCGCCGTGCGGTCCGCCTCGTAGTGCGCGAGGCCGTGGCCGAGGTCCGTGACCAGGTCGGCCAGGTCGTCGGAGATCCGGTGGGGCACGGGCGCCTTACGGGGCTCGTAGGGGTCGAAGACCTCGGAGTAGACGTCGATGGGCTCCAGGAGCTCCGCGAAGCGCTCACGCAGCCCGTCGGCGTCCGGCTCGGCGCCCAGGTCCGGCTCGTAGCGTTCGTCCGGAAGGATGTCCTCGTACGCGCCGAGTCTTCCCCCGGCCAGCAGGAGCTGGGAGACCTGGAGGAGCAGGACCGGGACGGCCTCTTCGGGCTCCTCGGCCTTGGACACCTCGGTGACCGCGACGATGAACGTCTTGATCTGGTCCGCGATCTGGACGGCGAAGTCGTCCGGATCCTGCGTGACGGAGTTCAGCGTTGCTTCAGACATCGAAGGGACCTCCCGTGGGCACGGTCACGAACGGTGGGTAGAACATAGCGCCGCCGCGCGGAGAGCCGCAGTCCGATGCCGGGTCACACATCGAGCAGCCGCCTCCCCTCGAAGGCGCGGCCGAGGGTGACCTCGTCCGCGTACTCCAGGTCGCCGCCCACGGGCAGCCCGCTGGCCAGCCGTGTGACCCGCAGGCCCATCGGCTTGACCATCCGGGCGAGGTACGTCGCGGTCGCCTCGCCCTCCAGATTGGGGTCGGTCGCCAGGATCAGCTCCGTGATGGACCCGTCCGCGAGACGGGCCAGCAGCTCCCTGATGCGCAGATCGTCGGGGCCGACACCCTCGATCGGGCTGATCGCGCCGCCCAGCACGTGGTACCGGCCACGGAACTCACGGGTCCGCTCGATCGCCACGACGTCCTTGGGCTCCTCGACCACGCAGATGACCGAGCGGTCACGGCGCGCGTCCCGGCAGATGCCGCACTGCTCCTGCTGGGCGACGTTGCCGCAGATCTCGCAGAAGCGGACCTTGTCCTTGACCTCGAGGAGGGCATGGGCGAGACGGCGTACGTCGGTGGGCTCGGCCTGCAGGATGTGGAAGGCGATCCGCTGCGCGCTCTTGGGACCGACGCCCGGCAGCCTGCCCAGCTCGTCGATCAGCTCCTGAACCACGCCTTCGTACAACGGAACGCCTCTCCTTTTTCCTGCTCGTACCGTATCCGGTGTGCCCGGACAGCCACAGGGGTCAGAACGGGAGCCCCGGCAGACCGCCGCCGCCGCCGCCCAGGCCCTGGGCCAGCGGGCCCAGCTTCTCCTGCTGGAGCTGCTGCGCGTTCTGGTTCGCCGCCTGGACCGCGGCGACCACCAGATCGGCGAGCGTCTCGGTGTCCTCCGGGTCCACCGCGCCCGGGTCGATCACCAGGGCGCGGAGCTCGCCGGACCCGGTCACGGTGGCCTTCACGAGGCCACCGCCCGCCTGTCCCTCGACCTCGGTACCGGCCAGCTCCTCCTGGGCCACGGCAAGATCCTGTTGCATCTGCTGGGCCTGC
Source organism: Streptomyces sp. NPDC048565 (assembly GCF_040650935.1). Lineage (NCBI taxonomy): Bacteria > Bacillati > Actinomycetota > Actinomycetes > Kitasatosporales > Streptomycetaceae > Streptomyces > Streptomyces sp. NPDC048565. The sequence goes on along the minus strand of NZ_JBEZIH010000031.1, from coordinate 42,694 downwards.
TGGAGCAGCTGCTGCATGTTGGGCTGGCCACCACCGGGAATCACGGTCACTCCTGGCATTTCGACGACAGATTGTTTCGGTACGCCGAGCCTACGTGTTCGCCGGACGCCGCGCCCCACCCGCCGGGGACCAACTCTTTCGGGTGAGTTCTGGAAAGCGCCTGCCGTGCTCCTATACCTGACCAGAGGCCGTGTCCACCCAGGAATCCCGCGATTTCGACCCCGCGGCCCACCATTCGGCGGTAGGAAGAGGGTGCGTATCCGTACCCATACGCAGAGCGAGGGTAACGCAGAGTTACGCGGTGGGGGCCCTGGTCATATGCCGGGATCCGCCCCTTCCGTGACCGAGAGCCGTGCCGATCCCCGTCGATACGCGCCGTACGCAGAGTGCAGAGGAGTGCCCCGGTGAGTCAGCCGGAGATGCAGCCCGAAGGGCCGCCCCGCAAGGAGTCCGGCGCGGCATCCGGTGCAGACACCGGAACCGAACGGTCCGGTTCACGCTACGGTTCGAGCCCACGGGACCTGACCGGACGCGCCTTCCCCCTCGGTGACTGGGGTGAACCCGCCGAGCGGCTCGACGAGCTCTACCGGTGGGTCGAGGCCGGTGCCATGGAGACCGCCGACTGGTATCTGCGTGACCGGGTCCGCAAGCGGCGCACGGCCAGGCTGCTCCGGCTCGGCACGGCGGCGGGGGTGGTCGCGGGCGCGGCCCTTCCGCTGCTCGACCTGACCGGGACGCTGCACGGGTCGTCCGGCCTGGGCTATCTGTCGCTGCTGCTGGGCGCCGCGTGCATGGCCTGCGACCGGTACTTCGGACTCACCTCGGGCTGGATAAGGAACCTCGCGACGGCACAGGCCGTGCAGCGGCGTCTGCAGACGCTCCAGTTCGACTGGTCATCCGAGTCCGTCCGCGAGGTGCTCGGGCCGACGGAGGGCACCGCCAGCGAGGCCGCGGAGCGGTGCCTCGGGGTGCTCCGGCGGTTCTCCGAGGACATCACCGAGCTCGTCCGCATGGAGACAGCGGACTGGATGGTCGAGTTCCGGGCGGGGCCCGCGCCCATGGGGATGCAGTCGCTGGTGTCGGGCGGGCCGGGTGGCCGCGCCGAGCCGGGGGCGGCGCCCGGCCGGCTCACCCTGCCGGTGGCCCGGCCGAACATGCCGCGCCAGCGGCCGCCGGAGCCGCCCCGCTGAGGCCGGAGCGGCATGGCCGGCGGCGGTCAGCTGAAGATGATCATCGAGCCCTGCGCGAGGCTGCGGGTGGCCGCCGCGTGCAGGCCCAGCCAGACGTGCCGCTCCCTGGCGAAGGGATTCTCGTCGTACGGAACCGGATCGGCCGGCTCCTCCAGCGTGGTGGGGCCGGCGGGCGGTGCGGGGGCGGCCGGCGGGTTGGCCGGGTCGATACCGATGGACGGCGCGACGAACTCCAGCTCGCGCAGCAGACCGTGGGAGGAGCCCAGCGGGCCGCCGCCCTCCAGGAGCTGGTCCTCGGAGAGCGGACGGGGGAAGTCCACCGGGACGTACGATCCGGCGTGGTCGTAGTGCCAGACCAGGTGCGACTCCTGCGCGCTCTGCTCGAACATCTCCAGCAACTGCTCGTAGTCCCCGCCCAGTTCGTCGACGGGTGTGACGGCGAGGCCGCTCAGCTGGAGCAGATAGGCGCGGCGCAGGAAGTGCAGTGCGTCGTAGTCGAAGCCGGCGACCGGGGCGACGTCCCCGGTGAGCCCTGGCATGTAGGCGTAGACGGGCACGGGCGGCAGCCCCGCCTCGGTCAACGCCTTGTCGTAGACGGCGATCTCTTCGGCGAACGGGTTGTCGGGGCTGTGGCACAGCACATCGACGAGGGGGACCAGCCACAGGTCACAGGCCACGAAGTCTCGCTCTCCAACGGGTTCGTGCGATGGTCGGGCCAGCGTAATGCGGCCATGGACCCCACGCACAGGGTGCGGCCCGCCCAGGACCTTCGCACGCTCGGCGGCGGGCCGGCAGAAGCTCCGGCTCTCAGGCGTGGCCAGGGTGCGGCGGGTCGTCGGCGGCCAGTCGGTCCGCCCAGTTCAGCCCGTGCGCGTGGTAGGCCTCCAGGACCATGCGCACGGCGGGCCCGTCGGCGGCCGTGATCGCCTCCACCAGCTCCTGGTGGCCGTTCCACAGCCAGTCGCGTACGTCGCCGTCCCCGCGCAGATACGGGACGGCGAAGGCCCAGGCCTGCATCCGCAGCCGCTGGAGGAAGTCGTTGATGTGGGCGTTGCTGATGACGGCGCCGAGCTCCCGCCAGAACCGCAGGTCGTAGCCGATGAGGATGTCGAGGTCACCGCCGCGCGCCGCCCGTGCGGCCTCCTCGCCCCGGCGGCGCACGGAGACGAGGGCGGCCCGGTGGGCGCCGATCACGGCGGGCGCCGAACCGCTTCCGTCGAAGATCCGCCGGTACACCCCGTCTATGACCAGGGCGCGCGCCTCCACCATCGACCGGTAGTCGGCGACGCTGAATTCACGGACGTGGAAGCCGCGGTGCTGGTCGGATTCGAGCAGTCCCTGCGCGGAGAGGTCGAAGAGCGCTTCCCTGACGGGCGTCGCGGACACCCCGTACTGCTCGGCGATCTGCTTGACGGTGAACTCCACCCGTGGCCGCAGACGCCCCGCGAGCACCTCGTCACGCAGAGCGTCGGCGATCTGCTGCCGCAGCGTACTGCGGGTCACGCCTCCGCCCGCACCCATGACGCCCCTCCCCTTTCTCGGTTCGGGTCACCTTAGACCGACCGGCACAGGGGGCCGTGCGGCAGGGAAGGGCGTCGGGTCCTGTGCCCTCTACACGGTGTGCTCGTCGGCGACCGAGAGGGCCGTGTCCAGGGCGGCCAGCCCCTCCTTGGCCTCGGCCTCGGTGATGTTGCAGGCGGGGACCACGTGGGTGCGGTTCATGTTGATGAAGGGCCACAGGCCGTTCTTCTTGCAGGCCGCCCCGAACGCCGCCATCGGAGCGTTCGCCTCACCGGTCGCGTTGTACGGGACCAGGGGCTCGCGGGTCTCCCTGTCACGGACCAGCTCCAGCGCCCAGAACGCGCCGAGACCCCGCACCTCGCCGACGGACGGGTGGCGCTCGGCCAGCTCGCGCAGGCCGGGGCCGAGCACGTGCTCGCCGAGGTGCGCGGCCCGCTCGACGATCCGCTCCTCCTCCATGACGCCGATCGTGGCGACGGCGGCGGCGCAGGCCAGCGGGTGACCGGAGTAGGTGAGTCCGCCCGGGTAGGGGCGGGTCTCGAACGTGGCGGCGATCTCGGCGCTGATCGCGACGCCGCCGAGCGGCACATAGCCGGAGTTGACGCCCTTCGCGAACGTCATCAGGTCCGGCACCACACCGTCGTGGTCGGCGGCGAACCACTTGCCCGTGCGCCCGAAGCCGGCCATCACCTCGTCCAGCACGAACACGATGTCGTACCTGTCGCAGATCTCGCGGACGCCCGCGAGATAGCCGGGCGGCGGCGTCATGATGCCCGCCGTGCCGGGGATCGTCTCCAGGACGACGGCGGCGACCGTCGCCGGGCCCTCGTAGGCGAGCGTGTCCTCCAGGTGCTGGAGTGCGCGGGCGCACTCCTCGGCCTCCGTCCGCGCGTAGAACGGGGACCGGTAGAGGAACGGCGCCCAGAAGCGGACCACGCCCGCCGACCCGGTGTCGGACGCCCAGCGGCGCGGGTCGCCGGTGAGGTTGATCGCGGTGGAGGTGGCGCCGTGGTACGAGCGGTAGGCGGAGAGCACCTTCGTACGCCCGGTGTGGACGCGGGCCATGCGGACGGCGTTCTCGACGGCCTCGGCACCGCCGTTGGTGAAGAAGATCTTGTCCAGGTCGCCGGGGGTGCGCTCGGCGATGAGACGCGCCGCCTCCGAACGCGCCTCGACGGCGAAGGCCGGGGCGAATGTGGTGAGACGGCCGGCCTGCTCCTGGATCGCGGCGACGACGGTCGGGTGCTGGTAGCCGATGTTGGTGAAGACGAGACCGCTGGTGAAGTCCAGATAGCGGTTGCCGTCGTAGTCCCAGAAATACGCCCCGTCGGCGCCGGCGACGGCGAGCGGGTCGATCAGGCCCTGGGCGGACCAGGAGTGGAACACGTGCGCGCGGTCTGCGGCCTTCACGGCCGCGCCCGCTGCGGGGTCGGCGTACGGGGTGCGGGGGGCATCGGGGCTCATGCGGTGAGCGTATGCGGCGGACCGGCCCGTCCTCCATGGCCACTGTGTACGGCGTCGGCCTCCCCGCTCGGCAAGGTGTCGGGTCCTGGCGCCCGGAACCGGCGGGACCGCCACCTGAGTCCTCCAGGAGTGAGACCGGCGCACCCGGAAGGCGCCGCTATTCTCGACCCACGGTCCGCCATGGCCGTACGGGGAGGAAACGCACCATGGAGAAGCTGGGCACCGGCGATCCGCAACGCATCGGCACGTACCGGCTGCTGGGGCGTCTCGGCGCCGGCGGGATGGGCCAGGTGTTCCTGGCCCGCTCGGACCGGGGCCGCACCGTCGCCATCAAGCTGGTGCGCCCCGAGCTGGCCGAGCTCCAGCAGTTCCGCGACCGCTTCAGGGCCGAGGTGCAGGCCGCCCGGCGGGTCGGCGGGTCCTGGACCGCGCCGGTGCTCGACTCCGGCACGGACGCCGCAGTGCCGTGGGTGGCCACCGGTTACGTCGCCGGGCCCTCGCTCCACCGCATCGTCTCGGGCACCCCGGGCGTCCCGCCGGCCGGCTCAGGGGCGTACGGTCCGCTCCCCGGACGCTCGGTCCGCATCCTGGGCGCCGGGCTCGCGGAGGCTCTCCAGGACATCCACGGCGCGGGACTGATCCACCGCGATCTGAAACCGTCCAACGTCCTGATGACGATCGACGGTCCCCGGGTCATCGACTTCGGGATCGCCCGCGCCCTGGAGACGGTCGCCGACGGCGGCCTCACCCGCACCGGCGCGCTGATCGGCTCACCCGGTTTCATGGCGCCCGAGCAGGTGCGGGGCGAGCGGGTGACGACCGCGTGCGATGTGTTCTGCCTGGGCTCGGTGCTGGCGTACGCGGCGACCGGCCGGCTGCCGTTCGGCACGGAGGACAACGGGGCCCACGCGCTGATGTTCCGGATCGCGCAGGAGGAGCCCGATCTCACCGGCATACCCGCCGACCTGGTCGGGCTGATCCAGGACTGCCTGGCGAAGGACCCTGCCGCGCGGCCCTCCACGGATTCCCTCCTGGAGCGGCTGGGCGGAACGGACACGACGGAGCCCTGGCTTCCGGGAGCGCTGATCGCCCAGCTGGGCCGGCACGCGGTGGAGCTGCTGGATGCCGAGGACCCGGAGGAGGGCCCGGCCCCGGCTCCGGGTCAGGCCCCCGGCCCGGCCCCTGCTCCGGCCCCGGCAGGGCCTGAGGCGGGCGGCTCCGCGGACAGCCACCGGGCGCATCCGCCCACGCCGGCTCGCACGCCGGCCCCCGCGCCCGTCCCGCCCGCGCCGGTGCCGCGGGCGACCCCGGCCACGCCGCCGCCGTCCTACGGCTACCCCCACGGGCCCGCCCCCGCCTACGGATACGGGACCACTCCCCCGTACGGTCCGGGCGCCTTCGCTCCGCCATCGCCGCCGCCCGAGCGCCGTCGCGGTGCGGGCTCCACCGTGCTGCTGGTGGCCGTCGCGCTGGCCGTGGCGGCGGGTGCGGGCTGGGGGGTCTACTCCTTCATGCGCAGCGGGGGCGGCGAACCCACGACCCCGCCGACCGGCACGGTCTCCCCGTCCGGTGACGGCTCCTCGTCGGACGGCAGCGTCCCCTCCGGATTCCTGGGGACATGGTCGGGCGCCATCGACAGCGGCGGGGGTGAGTCCGCCCGCCGGCTCGTGGTGCGGCAGGGCGGGGTGGGGGACACCGTGCTGTCCCTGACCGCCGAGGGCCCCCTCGACGGCGGCGGCTCCTACCACTGTGTGTTCCAGGCCGAGCTGGACAGCAGGCCCTCCTCCGGCGGGCCCGTCCGTATCGGCCCCTCCCGGGTCACCAGGGGCGAGCCGAAGTCGTCGTGCACCCCTGGGGAGGCCACCGTGCTGACGCTCCTGCCCGACGGCACCCTGCGCCGCGAGATCACGTCCACCGGCCAGAGCCTGACGTACACGAAGACAGACTGAGCGGCGCTCCGGGGGGCAAAGGTCACCCCTTGAGGTCCACCGCCCGGAACGCGAGCCACAGGTCGTAGCGCGCGCTCGGAGTCTGGAGCAGCGACCTGCACAGCAGGGCTTCGAGCCGGGTCAGGCGCTTGCGGGCGCCGGGCACGGAGATGCCCAGTTCGGCGGCGGTCGGGCTCAGTTGGGCCTCGCGGCGCAGCCATGTCCGCAGGGTCTCCTGCGCGGCCGGCCCGGCCTGCTCGACGATCCGCAGCTGCTGTGCGGCCCAGTCCTGGACGCCGGGGTCGCGCAGGACCGTGTCGAGGCCGTCGGGCGCGGCCTCGCCCCCGGGGCCGGAGCGGTGCAGGGCCGGGGTGGCCCTGATCCGCAGGGCCAGATCGACGGCCGACTGGTCCGCCACCCGGTTGAGGTCCAGGCCGAGGAGTTCGCCGACGAACCTCAGCCGGGCGGCCAGGGTGTTGCGGTGGATCTTCAGATGCTGGGTGGCGTGGGAGGAGAACGACAGCCAGGACGCGACGGTCGCGGACAGCTCCTGGCTGCCCGGGTCCTGCGAGCGGCGCGGCACATGGGTGAGGAGGGGCGCGAGGAGCGCATCGGCCCAGCGCACCCCGGCCTCGCCGACGACCAGCGCGGGATCGAGGGCGGCGCCGAATCCGGCATGGCGCCCGGGAAGGCCGCGGGCGACGGCGAGGGCGTGGAAGGCCTGCTGGTAGGCGGTCGCCGTGTCGGGCAGCCGCACCTTCTCACTGACCCCCACGACGCAGTCGTCCACGAGTCCGGCGACGGCAGGACCGAGCGGGCGTCCGCTCTCCGCCTCCTCCGCTTCCGCCTCCTCGTCCGCCGGCGCTATCAGGATCAGATGGCGGGCGTAGACCGGGCAGCGCACGATCCAGGTCCGGCCGCCCGAGGCGTCCGCGCAGATCCGGGCCACCTCGTCCCGCTGCCCACCTGAGCACTCGACGACGCAGACGCGCACGGGGTCGGGGAGCTTCGGCCGCAGGGCGCCCGCCACCTGGTGTGCGATGGAGAGCTGACCCGTCATCAGCAGATGCAGCACGGCCTCCCGGCCCCTGGACTCCGCGAGGTCCACCCTCCGCCGCTTGCGTTCGACGCTCTCCGAGGCCCAGGAGAGCGCCAGTGGCATCACCGCGTCGGCCATCAGGGTACTCAGCCCGCCCGGCAGTGGCTTGGGGGCGACGAGGGCGAGGACCGGGCCATCGCCGGTCCGGTCGAGGGGAAGCAGCAGCGCGGCGCACGCGTCGGTGTCCAGCGAGTAGGAGCCGGCGCCGCGGGCCGTCAGCTCCCGTGCCGCCCGCCCGGCGAGCCCGGCCGCCTCGTGCCCCGGCCACCGGGCGTTGCCGGTCACGGCCTGGAGCACCGTGCCGTCCCCGTCCACGAGCCCCGCCCAGCCCTCCGCCCGCTGGGCGAGCCGGCGCAGCAGCTCCGGCGATCCGCCGGTCCGCGCCAGCCGGTACATCAGCAGTACGTCGTCGGCCCGTTCCCGCGCACGCACGTGTCCTCCGTTCCTCCCCGAGGTCCCTCCCCGAAACCGGAGTGCAGAGTACCGGCCCGGCTGTGCGGTTTGATACCCGTCGCGGGCCACACAGTGCGAATTGAATCTCCCCGGCCGCCGCTGCGCCCCCCTAAGGTCCCAAGGGTGTGTCCGGGACGTTCCGGAGGCGTCGGGGGACGCCAGGACGTCCGGGATCCGGGGGCCGAAGGACATCGGGGGATGTCCGGACGGCGCGACGGCAGCGACTCACGGGGGTGGTCGCTGTCGTCGGTCCGCGGCGACTGTCAGTGGTGCCGCCTAGCGTGTTTCTCGACCGTGCAGTACTCCGGACGAGAGGCCCCTGCCGTGGAATTCCGCATGGAGCGTGGCGCACTGGCCGATGCCGTCTCCCGGGCGGCCCGTGTGCTGCCCGCGCGCTCACCCGTTCCCGTACTCGGCGGGCTCCTCCTCGACGTGGACGACGGCCTGCTCCGGGTGTCGGGCCTCGACTTCGAGGCCTCCGCGCGCGTCGAGGCCGAGGCGCACACCGTCCGGCCGGGGAAGGTGCTGGTCATGGGGCGGCGGCTGCTCGACATCTGCAAGGTGCTGCCCGATGGCCCGGTGGAGTGCGCGGTGGAGGGCTCGCGTTTCACGGTCACCGCGGACGGCTCCCGGTTCGGGCTCTCGGTCCTGCCCCTCGACGACTACCCGGTGCTGCCGCCGCTGCCGGAGGTCCGCGGGGCGGTGGACGCGGGGGAGTTCGCATCGGCGGTCGCGCAGGTGGCGGTGGCCGCGGGGCGGGACGACACCCTGCCGACGCTCACCGGGATCCGCATCGGGCTCGACGGCTCCACGATGACGCTGGCGGCGACCGACCGGTACCGCTTCGCGGTGCGCACCCTGCCGTTCAAGGCGACGGCACGGGACGTGACGGCCGATGTCGTGGTGTCGGCCCGCCGGCTGGCCGAGACGGCTCGGTCGCTCGGCAGGTCCGGGCAGGTCGATGTCGCCGTGGACGGGGGTTCCGTCGGATTCGAGCACGCCGGGACCCGTACGACGGTGCGTCTGCTGGACGGCAGACTGCCGCGTCACGACAAGTTGTTCGCGTTGACGGACCCGGTGGTCGTGGTGATGGACCGGGCCCGGCTGGTGGAGGCCGTCAAGCGGGTCTCGGTGGTCGCGGACGGTGGCAGTCCTCTCCAGATGGCGTTCTCCGCGGGACCGGACGGCTCCGTGCTGTTGCAGGCGGGGTTCGAGGACGACGTGGCCGCGCAGCGGCTGCCTGCGGCCTCGGCGGGCGACGCGGAGCTGACGGTGGCCTTCAACCCCGCGTATCTGCTGGACGCCCTGTCCTCCTTCGAGGACACGACGGTCCTGATGAAGCTGATGGGTCCTGGGCAGCGTGCCATGATCACCGGCGGGGAGGACGGCGGGACCACCACGCACCAGCACCTGCTGATGTCCGTGAAACCGCCGCTGCTCTGACCGTCAGGACCCGGCTTGACCGTCAGGACCCGGCTCACCCCGGGAGCGTCGCGTTCTCCCCGACGGCGGCCAGCAGCCAGATGGGGAATTCCGGATCGGCCTGCCCCACCGCGAGGCCCAGCCAGCGCGTGCTCCCGGGCACCCGCCAGACCTGCATGCTCCCCGACAGGTTGCACAGCTGCCCCATCGGTTCGGGAGCGGCGCCCGCGCCCTCCTCGTCACGCTCCAGATACGGCCAGAGATCGACGGTCCCCGGCTCGCCCCACCGCGCGCTCAACGCGGTCGCCAGGACGCTGAATTCGGCTTCGATCTCCCGCTCGGCAGGGACGACGAGCTCGGGGGAGCGGTCCTCCCAGAAGTCCTGGCTCGCCCGCAGGATCAGCAGATGGTGCCCGGGACCGCTGCTGCGTACGCCGTTGTCCTCGCCCTCCTCCCCCGGTGGGAAGGGCAGGGCGAGGACGCTGTCGATCAGGGCGAGGCGGGCCTGGGTGGTGGTGGGCGGGGTGCCGGCGCTGTCGTCGGGGCTCATGGTCAGCGATCCTGTCAACCACCGGTCTCCGGACACGAATCGGGGGCGCGCCCCGGCCGGTGCCGGACACGAATCGGGGGCGCGCCCGGCCGGTGCCGGACACGCCCCCGTCTTCCCCGGGTGGGGGCGGGTTCAGCAGCTCAGGTTGTCGCCGGGCGTGGTGCCGAGGATCTCGGCGAACGCCTGGTAGGTGTCGATACGGCTCTGGACCTGGCCGGGGTTGCCCCCGTTGCACTCGATGCTGCCGTTGATCGAGCGGATCGTCTCACCGAAGCCGGCGCCGTTGACGATGGCGTCGTGGGGCGTCATGGTGCCGGGGCCGGTCTGGGTGTTCCAGTACCAGAGGCCGGTCTTCCAGGCCACGGACGCGTCCTGCTCCACCTTCCACGGGTCGCCGAGCAGGTCGATGCCGAGCGCGTCACCGGCGGCCTTGTAGTTGAAGTTCCAGCTGAGCTGCATCGTGCCGCGGCCGTAGTAGGCGTCCGTTCCGGCCGGGCAGCCGTAGGGCTGGTTGCCGTCGCAGTAGTTCGGGTAGTTCGAGGTGTCCTGCTCCACGATGTGGACGAGGCCACCGGTCTCATGGCTGACGTTGGCGAGGAACGCCGCCGCCTCCTGCTTCTTGACGGTGTCGCTGCCGGTGTTGGCGAAGGCGGGGTAGGCGCTCAGCGCGTCGGTGAGACCGCTGTAGGTGTAGAACGAATTCCGGCCCGGGAACATCTGGTCGAACTGGGCCTCGCTCACGAGGAAGCCCGAGGGGGCGGGCTCACCCGGTTCCGTACCGCCGCCGGTTCCGCAGCTGCCCTGGTCGGCCCAGACGTCGGAGGTGCCGGGCTGCTCGTTCTGGGTCCACCACTGTGCGGACCAGTTGTGCCCGTCGTACGAGGCCGATCCGCCGCCCACGTAGACGGAGGAGGAGCTCCAGGCCGGGGCGCAGTCGGCGGCCGCTGCCGTGGAGGCGGGGAGAAAGACGAACGTCGCGATGACCGCGCCCAGCGCGGCGATCAGGCTCATGACACGTTTGGCCACGTGATCTCTCCTTCGGCGCGGCGCCCGCGCGGAGCGGGCGCCGCCATGGGGGGTTGTGGCCACTCAAGCGTCGATGGTCTGGACCTGTCAAGGTCTAGACCAGAACTCCCCCCTTTCGTGGTACCCCCCGCCTCTACCCCGAACTCCCTTCCACGACGGGCTTGTTGAACACAAGACGAACTTCACCGGAAGGAATCCGGCGGTTCCCCCGCCCCACGCTCCCCCGCCGTACGGTGACGCCGTCCGGCACACGGCACGCAGCCATCCGGCCGCACCCACGAGGGAGCGCGAGGACCATGGAGTGGTTCAGCCCCGAGAACGTCATCGCCGTCCTCACCGCGGTCCTCGGCGTCCTGACCTCGGCGGGAGTGCTCTGGTACGAACGCCGCGTCCCACGCCGCAAGCGCATCGGCTACCGCGTGCAGATGGACACCCCCATCGGCAGCGAGGTGAGCCAGGGGCGGGCCAATGTGCGGCTCGGGCTCTTCAACGAGACCCCCGACATGGCCGACGCCACCCTCGTCCTGCTGCGCATCGAGAACGACGGCTCGCAGTCGATCGGCGACGAGGACTACACGGGGCGCGGTGAACTCAACGGACTGACGGCGGAGTTCACCGGGCGGACCGTCCGCGGGATAGCCGTGACCCATTCGCCGGACGCCGACCACCTGATGGATCACTTCACCCCGGCGGCCGGGATGCGGCACCACGGCTCCCTCATCCGGCTGCCGCGCGTCCCGCTCAACCGCAACGAGCACTTCAAGCTCCTGGTCCTGCTCACCGGCTCGCACGTGGGCGGCCCGATCAAGGTCACCGGAGGCATCAGGGACGGTGTCGTGGCGCGGAACAAGGCCGCCCGCCCCGACGAGAAGCCCCCGCTCTTCGGTCCCGCGGCCAGGAGCATCACGGTGGCCCTCACCGCCTGCGTCGTCGCGCTCGCCGGGATCATCGTCGTACGGGACGACTCCCCGCCCCCGATGGACTGCGCCAAGGGCACCCTCACGGTCACCGGATCCACCGCGTTCAAACCGGTCCTGGAGGAGCTGAAGCGGACGTACGAGGACGAGTGCGAAGGCGCCGAGATCCTGCTGGACATCCATGGCAGCAACGCAGGCGTGCGGAAGCTCGACGCCCTGGGGGCCAAGACCGGATCGTCCGGTTCCCCTTCCATGATCGCCCTGTCCGACGGCCCCAGGCCCGCCGCGCTCACCAAGCTGCACGAGAAGCGGGTCGCGATCTCGCTGTTCTCCCTCGTCGTCAACGACACGGTGCCGGTGAAGGACCTCTCCCTGGACCGGATCAGACGCATCTACCGGGGCGACATCCGCAACTGGAACGAGATCGACGGCGGCCCCGACCTGGAGATCAGACTCGTCAGCCGGGACGCCAACTCCGGGACCCGCGAGGTCTTCCAGCGCCGCGTCCTGGACGGCAACGAGCCCGCCACGTCCTCGCGCGACTGCACCACCAAGGACTACGCCCAGGCCCCGGTCCTGCGCTGCGAACTCGACGGCACCGACCAGGTCCTGGCCGAGGTCGCCAGGCTGGACGGCGCGATCGGGTACACCGAGCTGCGGAACGGCGACGTGCCCGAAGGAGCGCACCGTACGGCCATCGACTCCACCACCCCGTCCGTCGACACGATCGGCACCAGCAGCTACCCGTACCGGGAGATCGAGTACGCGTACACCTACGGATCACCGCCCGCCGACTCCCTGGTGTCCGGCTTCCTCACCTATCTGGACAACTACGGCGAGGAGATCATGCGGACCAACGGCCATCTGCCCTGCGCGACCCCGAAGGGGATGCGGCTCTGTGGAGAGGGCTGAGCCAATACCCCGGTAGGGGGCGTGGACAGCACCCCGGTATCTGGCGGTGCGCCCGGCGCGACTCCTAGCATCCGCGCCCATGACCACCTCACGGCCGTCTCCTTCCCTGACCGCGACCGCCCTCCGCATCACCCGTGGTGCCGGAGCCGCGGTCGCCCTGCTGCCCCGCGGCCTGGCCGCGTTCGCCGTGGCCTGCGCGGGCAACGGCGGATCCGCGCGCTCCCTGCTGCGGGTGGAGGCAGGCCCGGCCGCACCGCGCCCTGGAGCGGTTCGGGTGGCCGGGCAGGCCGTGGCGACCGTGCTGCTGGGCGCGCTCTGTCTGGTCCTGGCCGTCGTGGTCCTGCTGGCCGTGGCCCGCGGGCTGTTCTACGGGCTGGTGGACCAGGGCCCCTACGACCATTCCTGGGGCGGCCCGGGCAAGGCGGGTGCCTGGCTCGCGCACTTCGCCGTCGCCACCCCCTGCGTCTTCGCCGGGGTCGCCGCGCTGTACGGCATCGCCCGGATGCAGGAGCGGCTGACGGCGCCGCTGCGCGGGGAACGCAGGCCGGGCTGGGTGCTGCCGGCGGTGTTCGTCTTCGCCGCGGCCGGGGCACTGTTCGTGGTCGCGTTCCTCCGCCAGCTTCCCTGACGACCGGCGTCACTGACGACGGCGGCGGCCGGACCTTCCGCGGGGAAGGACCGGCCGCCGCCGTCGTGAAACCTGGAGTGACTCCTACAGGAAGGAGTTGATCTCGATGGTCTCGGTGCGGCCGGGGCCGACACCGATCGCGGAGATCGGGGCGCCTGACATCTCCTCCAGCGCCTTCACGTACGCCTGCGCGTTCTTCGGCAGGTCGGAGAAGGTCTTGGCCTTCGTGATGTCCTCGGACCAGCCGGGCAGCATCTCGTAGATCGGCTTGGCGTGATGGAAGTCGGTCTGGTTGTACGGGAGTTCCTCGACGCGCTTGCCGTCGATCTCGTACGCCACGCACACCGGGATCTGCTCCCAGCCGGTCAGCACGTCCAGCTTGGTGAGGAAGAAGTCGGTGAGGCCGTTGACCCGGGTCGCGTACCGCGCGATCGGGGCGTCGAACCAGCCGCAGCGGCGGTCACGGCCGGTGGTGACACCACGCTCGCCGCCGATCCGGCGCAGCGCCTCGCCGTCCTCGTCGAGAAGTTCGGTCGGGAAGGGTCCGGCACCGACCCGGGTGGTGTAGGCCTTGAGGATGCCGATGACCCGGCTGATCTTCGTCGGGCCCACGCCGGCTCCGGTGCAGGCGCCGCCCGCGGTCGGGTTCGACGAGGTGACGAAGGGGTACGTGCCGTGGTCGACGTCCAGCAGAGTGCCCTGACCGCCCTCGAAGAGGACGACCTTGCCCGCGTCGATGGCGTTGTTCAGGACCAGCGTCGTGTCGGCGACGTACGGCTTGATCTGCTCCGCGTACTGGAGCATCTCCTCGACGATCTTCCCGGACTCGATCGCGCGCCGGTTGAAGACCTTGGCCAGGAGCTGGTTCTTCTGCTCCAGCGCCGCTTCGACCTTCTGCTCCAGGATCGACTCGTCGTAGAGGTCCTGGACGCGGATGCCCACCCGGTTGATCTTGTCGGCGTAGGTCGGGCCGATACCGCGCCCGGTCGTGCCGATCTTGCGCTTCCCGAGGAAGCGTTCCGTCACCTTGTCGACGGTGACGTTGTACGGAGTGATCAAATGGGCGTTGCCGCTGATCAGGAGCTTGGACGTGTCAACGCCTCGCTCGTTGAGACCGCTCACCTCGGAGAGCAGGACCGCCGGGTCGACGACGACACCGTTACCGATGACCGGGGTACACCCCGGCGACAGGATTCCGGAGGGGAGGAGATGCAGTGCGTACTTCTGGTCGCCCACGACGACCGTGTGGCCGGCGTTGTTGCCGCCCTGGTAACGCACCACATAATCAACGGATCCACCGAGGAGGTCGGTGGCCTTCCCCTTGCCCTCGTCACCCCACTGAGCACCGAGCAGCACAAGTGCGGGCACAGGCGTACACCCCTTCCGGGCGGGGCATGTCCAAGGTCAGGGGGCGTACGTAAAGGTCGTACCTGCCGTACGACGATGTACGGCAAAGCCTGAGCCGTCGAACCGGGTGCCCCGGAATAGACGAAGCCCCTGGCGCAATAGCGCAAGGGGCTCTTGCACCAAGATGCTACCCGAGGAAGGACCGAGGTGTCGGCTGCAGAGCCCCCCGGCGACGGCGACCACCAGCTACTCGTGCTCATCGACCCCCTTGCCCGCCGCTACGACGGCGAGTCCGTGCGCATCGCGAAGGATGTGCTGGGCGCCGGCGCGCACACCAAGATCTGCCTCGCGGACGGCCCCGACGAGTTCGCCAGGGCCCTGCACCGGCGCGGCTCCAGGCGTCCGGTGGTCGTCGGTGACGACCACGCGCTGCTGCGCGCCGTGTCCCAGCTGCACCGGGAGCGGGAGCTGGCCGACAGCGCGCTCTCGCTGATCCCGGTCGGCGCGGCGCACACGCTGGAACTCAGCTACGCCCTCGGCGTGCCACGGGGCGCGGTCGCGGCCGCCCGCACCGTGCTCGACGGGACCGAGCGCCGGCTGGATCTGCTCGTCGACGACAGCGACGGGGTCGTCCTCGGCGAGCTGCGCATCCCGGCGGCCTGGCCCTCGCCCGGCCCGCCCCACACGGTGTGGGACACCTGCCGCACCCTGGTGGCCTCGCTGGTCCGCCCGGCCCCCGCCCCGTCTTCGTCCTCGGGTCCCTCCCGCGTCCACCGGCTGAGGGTCGAGGCGGACGGGGTCCTGCTGAACGACCTGGACCGGCCGGTCGAGGGCGTCTCGGTGACCGCCCAGGGCGACGGTGGGCTGGCCGACGTGGTGATCCGCACGGCCGCAGGCGAAACGCACACGACCGAGGCCAAGGCGGTCACGGTCTCAGGGCCTGACTTCCGCTACCGCGCGGACATACAGATCGCGGGCCCTGTCAGGACCCGCACCTGGGCCGTACGGGCGGGCGCCTGGGGTCTTGTGCTGCCGGCGGCGGGCGCCTGAGACCCGCGGCCCCCGAACGGGACCGTTCCGGGACCTGGCGACGGGAACCCGGCACGGACCGGAAGCGGGCACGGACCCGGAAGCGGGCACGGATCCGGAACCGGCCGTGGCCGGGAAACGTCCTGCTGCTCATGGACCAGAAGGACACTCAGCAGACGTTGGCGATGACCGCGTGGATACCGGCCGCCTCCTCGGCGGCCGTCGCCCTGGCCGTATGGGGGTCCTCCCGGCGCACCCGCGTCCACATGGGCGGGGGCTTCGAGGGGCAGGGCCAGGACGAGTCCGTCCTGTGGACGGAACTCCCCCTCGTCCTTCTCGGCGCCGGCCTGCTCCCGATGGCCGTCTGGCTCCTGACCTTCCGAGCCCTCCGAACCCTCCGTACGAACGTGGCCCGAGGAAATGTGGTCATGATCGCCGCCGTGGCCGCGCTGGCCGTCACCGTCCTGTACGCGTGGGGGCTGTACACCTGGACGGACCAGCTCGACCCCGAACACGTACGGTCCCTCGGCTCACACCTCCACCTGTAGCTCCCGCAGCCCGCGGATCACGTAACCCGGCTTCCACGCCGGCTCCGCCGTCAGCCGCATCCCGGGCGCCCTGCGCAGCAGCTCTCCGAACGAGGCGGCGAGTTCGAGGCGGGCCAGCGGAGCGCCCAGGCAGTAGTGGATGCCCGCGCCGAACGAGATGTGCGGGTTGTCCTGCCGGGACAGGTCCAGCGTCTCCGCCTCGGCGAAGCGCTCCGGGTCCCGGTTGGCCGACGCGAAGAGCAGGGCCACCTGCGAACCACGCGGGATGACGGTGCCGTCGATCTCGATGTCGTCCAGGACCCAGCGCGCGAACATGGGCACCGGGGTGTCGTAGCGCAGCAGTTCCTCCACCGCGGTCGGCAGCAGACGGTGGTCGGCGCGCAGCAGGGCCAGCTGCTCGGGGTGGCGGAAGAGCATCCACCAGCCGTTGACGGTGGCGTTGACCGTCGCCTCGTGACCGGCGTTGAGCAGCAGCACACAGGTGGAGATGATCTCCTGCTCGGTCAGCCGGTCCTCGTCGTCATGGGCCGCGATGAGCCCGGAGACCAGATCCGTCCCAGGATCCGCGCGCCGTGCGGCGATCAGTTCGCGCAGATAGCCGGAGAACTCGACCGACGCCCGCACGGCGGCCCGCGCGGTCTCCTCCGGCGGGTTCAGCTCGAACATCCCGCAGATCGCCGCCGACCACGGCCTCAGCAGCCCCCGGTCGGCCTCCGGGACACCGAGCATCTCGGCGATGACGGCCACCGGCAGCGGCTCGGCGACCGCGCTCAGCAGATCGCCGCCGCCCGCCTCGACGAAGTCGCCGACGAGCCCGGCGGCCAGCCGCTCCACGGTCGGCGCGAGTGCCTCGACCCTGCGGGGTGTGAACGCCTTGGCGACCAGCCGTCTGATCCGGGTGTGGTCGGGGGCCTCCAGATCGAGGATCCCGTGCCCGTTGAGCGTGTGGAACGGCTCGTGGGCGTCGGGCGGCGCGGTGACACCGAACTCGTCGTGGCCGAAGCGGTGCAGATAGGTGCGCCCGAGCCGCCGGTCACGCAGCAGCCCGGACACATCGGAGTAGTGCGGGACGAGCCACTGCCGGGTCGGCTCGAACCAGTGCACCCGGCCGGTCGCGCGCAGCGCGGCGTAGGCGGGGTACGGGTCGGCGACGAACGCGGGTGACCAGGGGTCGAAGGACACGTGCATGGGCCGACGCTACCCGGGCGTGACCAGCCTCGCCTCGTAGGCGAACACGGCGGCCTGGGTACGGTCCCGCAGTCCCAGCTTCACCAGGATGCGGCTGACATGGGTCTTGATGGTCGACTCGGCGACCACCAGGTGCGAGGCGATCTCCAGGTTCGAAAGTCCCTGGGCTATCAGCACCAGCACCTCCGTCTCCCGCTCGGTGAGGTCGCCCATCCTGGACATGGCCGGCGGCTTCGGCGTCTCGGCGATCTTCGAGAACTCGGTGATCAGCCGCCGGGTCACCGTCGGGGCGAGCAGCGCCTCGCCGGAGGCCACCACCCGTACGCCCTCGGCGAGCTGCCGCGCCGACGCGTCCTTCAGCAGGAAGCCGGAGGCCCCGGCCCGCAGCGCCTGGTACACGTACTCGTCCAGGTCGAACGTGGTCAGGACGAGCACCTTGGCGTCCGCGTCGGCCGCGACGATCTCCCGGGTCGCCTCGATTCCGTTCAGCTCCGGCATCCGGATGTCCATCAGGACCACGTCGGGCCGCAGCGCGGCGACCTGCGACACGGCCTGCCGTCCGTCGACGGCCTCGCCGACGACCTCGATGCCCGGCATCGCGTTGAGCAGGACGGAGAAGCCCTCGCGGACCATCATCTGGTCGTCGACGATCAGCACACGGATGAGGGGGTCGTTCATGCGCCCTCACCGTCCTCGACGCTCTCGCGCTGCGCCGGTACGGGCAGGAACACGGCGACCTCGTACCCGCCGTCCTCGGTGGACCCCGCGGTCATGTCCCCGTTCAGCATGGCGACCCGCTCCCGCATCCCCGTGATCCCGTGCCCCGCACCCGGCGACGGCTTGACCAGCCCCCGCGCGGCGCCGTTGACGATCCGCACCCCGAGCCCACCGAGCACATAGCCGATCTCCACCTTGGCCGCTGCGCCCGGCGCGTGCCTGAGCGTGTTGCTCAGCGCCTCCTGGACGATCCGGTACGCCGACAGCTCGACGCCCTGCGGGAGCTCCCGCACCGCACCGGTGACCGTCTTCTCCGTCTCCAGGCCCGTCTCCCGCACGTTGTCCAGCAGCCGGTCGATCTCGGACAGGGTGGGCTGCGGGGCGTCCGGCGCCTCGTAGTCCTCCGCCCGTACGACACCGAGGACGCGGCGCAGTTCGGTGAGCGCGGCGACGGCGTTCTCGCGGATGGTGGCGAACGCCTGCTCCAGCTCGGGAGGCGGATTCTCCACCCGGTACGGGGCTGCCTCCGCCTGGATGGCGACGACGGACATGTGGTGGGCGACGACGTCGTGCAGCTCCCGGGCGATGGTGGTGCGCTCCTCCAGGAGCGTGCGCCGGTCGCGTTCCACGGCGGTGACGGTGCGCTGCACGGTCACCTCCCGCTGCGCCTCGCGGCGTACCTGCACCACGGTGACGAGGAGCAGGCTGAACGCGGAGAAGATGGCCATGGGCTCGGTGGAGGAGTAGGGCGGCCCGAAGTTCCCCAGGATGGATCCGACGAACAAGGTGATCAGCCACATCCAGGCGGTCGCACGCGGCCGGGTCCTCGCCGCGACGACGATCAGCACGCCGAGATGGCAGGCGAAGGGGCTCGCCTCCCACGGCCAGTCCCCGTGGCCCGCGGCGGCCACCAGGGGCGTACTCGCGATCGACGCCCAGAACGCGAGAACGGGGCGGACCAGAGTCATCATCAAGATCGCGGGCGGCAGGAACGCGGTGATGACGGTCCCGACCCCGAACGGGGAGTAGGTGTTCGCCGAGAAGACGCCGTCCAGCAGCGTGATCAGCGCGACCACGCCCACCACCGCATGGGGGAACCAGACGGCTCCCTTCCGGAAGGTCTTCGGCAGCCGCCGGATCACCGGCCCGTCCGTGCCCAGCGGGCCCAACGGACGGTAGTCGAACACGTTCTGGAACAGGTCCTGCCGCAGGCCGTCTATCGCCCCGGCGGCCATCCGGTACTCCGGACTTCTCGTCTTTGTCTCGGTCACGCTTACACGGTAGGCGCGGCCCCGGGCCCGGTCGTCAGCAGTGATAGGGATCCTTGGCCGTCCGTCGCAAGTACTACCAGGCCAGCTGGGCGATCTCCTCGGCCACCACGGCACAGGCGTCCGCCGACGGGTCGATCAGCGGGAAGTGGCCGACTCCGTCGAGCAGTGTCAGCCCCACCGTCTCCCCCGCCTTCGCCGCGGCGTCCACGAACGCCTCCGTGACTGCTTCCGGCACGGTGAGGTCGTCCACCCCCTGGACGACGGCCGTCGCGATCCCCGTCGGCAGCAGCAGCGCCGGATCGACGTGTGCGCTCCGGGCCTCGAAATTCGCGGAGCCGCCCAGGAGTTGGCGCAGCGCACCGGAGCAGACGTCCAGCTCCACCGCGCTCGCGAAGTCCCCGATCGGTGCCAGCGCGACCACCCCGCGCAGCGGCGGTGCGGCGGGCAGCCGCCACGGCGACCCCTCCGGGAGCACGTGCCGTGCGGCCGCCCACAGGGCGAGCTGCCCACCCGCCGAGTGCCCGGTGACCACGGTCTTGCGCGGGTCCGCCGCAGGCAACTCCCGGGCGACAAGCCCCGGCAGGGCGTCCATGGCGGCGGCCACGTCGTCGAAGGTCTCGGGCCAGCGGCCCGCGACCGGGCCGGCCGTGCCCTGCTGCGGGATCTCTCCGCCGCGCCGGTATTCGACGCTGGCCACGGCGAAGCCGCGCCGTGCGAGGAAGTCCGCGAACGGCGACACATGCTGCCGGTCGTACGGCGCCCGCCAGGCCCCGCCGTGCAGCAGGACCACGAGCGGCACCCCGGAGCGGCCGTCCCGGGGCGCGAAGAAGTCGATCACCTGGTCGGGGTGGCTCCCGTAGGCCGCGGACCCGTCGGGGGCGACCACCGGATGGGCGAACGCCGACCCGGTCTCGGCTGCGTCGCGATCACGCGCGGCAGAATCCGACATGCTGCTCCAACCGTCCTGGGCCCGTGCCCAACTGGACCGACCTGCGGGGACGGTACCAGTACGACGGACCGCCGCCGTACGGGCCCGGAGCGTGGACCCGTACGACGGCGTCACGTTCAGCCCGCCAGCGTTTCGGCGAGGACCCGCGCCGCCCGTTCCGCGTCGGCGAAACCGACGTACAGCGGGGTGAAACCGAAGCGCAGGATGTCAGGGCGCCGCAGATCGCCGACCACGCCCCGCCCGATGAGCGCGCCCATCACCTGTTCCGTCTCGTCCGCGTTCTCGCACCGCAGCGAGACCTGGCTGCCGCGCTCCGCGTGGGCGGCCGGGGTGAGCGACGTGACCCTGCCCTCGGGCACATAGGCGGCCACGCACTCCAGGAAGAAGTCCGTCAGCGCCAGCGACTTGGCCCGCACGGCGTCCACGGACACGCCCTGCCAGACGTCCAGCGATGCCTCGAGTGCCAGCATGGACAGGATGTCCGGGGTGCCGACCCGGCCGCGTACGGAACCGTCGGCGGGGGCGTATCCGGGGGCCATCGCGAACGGGTCCGCGTGCGAGGTCCACCCGGGCAGGGGCGAGTCGAAGGCCTCCTGATGGCGTTCGGCGACGTACAGGTAGGCAGGCGAACCGGGGCCGCCGTTCAGGTACTTGTACGTGCAGCCGACGGCCAGGTCGACAGCGTGCGCGTCGAGACCCACGGGCAGGGCGCCCGCGCTGTGGCACAGGTCCCACACGGCGAGGGCGCCCGTCTCGTGGGCGGCGGCGGTGAGCCCGGGCAGGTCGTGGAGCCTGCCGGTGCGGTAGTCGACGTGGTTCAGGAGAACGGCCGCCGTACGGGGCCCGAGCGCGGCCGGCACATCGGCCGGCGTCACCGGGACGACACGGTGACCGGTCATCCGGGCCGCCGAAGCGGCGATGTACCCGTCGGTGGGGAAGGTCGTCGCGTCGACGAGGATCTCGTCCCGCCCGTCGCCCGCGAGACGGGTCGCGGCGACGACCGCCTTGAAGACGTTCACGCTGGTGGAGTCGCCCACCACGATCTGTCCCGCGGCCGACCCGACCAGCGGGGCGATCCGGTCGCCGATCCGCTCGGGCGCGGTCCACCAGCCGCTCTCGTCCCAGGAGCGGATGCGCAGCGCGCCCCACTCGCGGGCGATGACGTCCTGCATGCGGGCGGGGACGTGGCGGGGCAGCGCGCCCAGCGAGTTCCCGTCGAGGTAGACGGTGTCGTCGAGGGTGAACAGCTCGCGCAGGGCGGCGAGTCCATCGGCGGTGTCGAGCGCGCCGGCACGCTCCTTCAGGCCGGACGCGTCGGCACGCTGCTTGAGGTCGGCCACGTCGGCACGCTCCCTGCTGAGGTCAGACATGGCTACGCGCCGTCCACAGCTCGGGGAACACACTCTTGGTGGCCCGCTTCTCCAGCCAGGCGACCCCGGCCGATCCGCCGGTGCCGGTCTTGGAACCCATCGCCCGCCGGGTGGCGGTCAGATGGTCGTTGCGCCAGCGCCACACCAGCTCGCCGACATCGGTGAGCACCTCGCCGAGGCGTACGAGCTCGGAGTTCTGGTCCGGGTCGGCGTAGATCTCCGCCCAGACGGCCTCGACCGCGGGGGACGGCTCGTACTTCTGCGAGAGGTCCCGCTCCAGCACCGACGGCGGCACGGCGTACCCGCGCCTGGCGAGCAGGGCGAGCGTCTCGTCGTACAGGCCGGGCTCGGTGAGCGCCTTCTCCAGCTCGGCGTGCACCCGGGGCGCGCCCTTGTGCGGCACGAGCATGGATGCGGACTTGTCACCGAGCAGGAATTCCATCCGGCGGTACATCGCCGACTGGAAGCCGGACCCCTCGCCGAGGGAGCCGCGGTAGGAGTTGAACTGGGCGGGGGTGAGGCCGGCGAGCGGCCTCCAGGAGGCGTTCAGCGCCTCCAGCTCCCGCAGCGAACGCTTCAGGGCGTCACGGGCGACCGGGACACGGTCCTCGCGCAGAGCGTGCGCCGCCGTCTCCCACTCGTGGACGATGACGGTGAACCACAGCTCCATGACCTGGGTGGTGACCAGGAAGACCATCTCGCCGGGATCGTCCGAGCGAAGGTGCTGGAGGTGGGTCAGGACATCCGCCTGGACGTAGTCCTCGTACGGAGTCGTTCCCGCGAAGTCCAGGTGCGGGTTGTCCGCACCGGTGGCTTCGGGGTCGGGGTGAATCGTCGACATTTCTGTCTCCTCGACACGAGCTTCCGGGTAGCGGTCCGCCCCTTCCTCTGAGGTGGTGGAGCTCCGGTCCCCTGCCCGGCATCTTACGACCTGGTGCGCGACAACGCCGGAGGCGGAGTCGCAGGGCGTCCGAGCCCGCTCGCTGTCGTGCACCAGGTCGTCAGACCGACCGCACACATCGGGCCCCGCGGGCGACTGCCCGCGGGGCCCGGAGGGCGGGGTCCGTCTCAGCCCAGGATGTCGGCGGCGGTCTGCGAGGAGTCGCGCAGGAACGACGAGCAGCGCTCGTACTCCTCCTGCTCACCGATCGCCTCCGCGGCGCGCGCGAGAGCGTGCAGGGCGCGCAGGAAACCGCGGTTCGGCTCGTGCTCGAACGGGACGGGGCCGTGGCCCTTCCAGCCGGCGCGGCGCAGGGCGTCGAGGCCGCGGTGGTAGCCGGTGCGGGCGTACGCGTACGACTCGACGACCCGGCCGCCCTCGTACGCCGCGTCGGCGAGCTGCGCCCAGGCCAGCGAGGACGTGGGGTACTTCGCCGCGACATCGGCGGGCGCCGTGCCGCTCGCGAGCAGTTCGCGCGGTCCCGGATCGTCGGGCAGGTGGGTCGGGGCGGGGCCCCCGAGCAGGTTCTCGTGGATGGACATGGTTCAAGTGTGCCTGGGCGGGGGTTCCGGCTCCAAGGGCGGGGCCGAGACCCCGCAGTGCGTCGAGCACGCGGGCCGTGGCTCGGGCTCCTGCTCCGTACGGGCCGCGGGAGTGCCCCGTACGGCCCACCAGGCGATCACCGAACCCGCCACCAGCAGACCGGCGCACATCGGCATGGCCCGCCGGAACGTCGAGGCGAACTCCCCCGCGTCCCGGTAGGCCTCAGGGCCCATCCCGGCCAGCAGCGGGAGCGCGGCCACGGCGATCAGTCCGGCGGCCCGTGCGGCCGCGTTGTTGATGCCACTGGCGAGCCCGGCCCTGCCGGTGTCCACGGCGGCCAGGACGGTCGCGGTGAGGGGCGCCACAAGGGTGACCATGCCGAGGCCCAGCACCAGCACGGCCGGCAGGACGTCCCACAGGTAGGAGGCGCCCGAGCCGACCCGCAGCATCAGGAGCATCCCGGTGGCCGCCACCAGCGGCCCGACGGTGAGCGGGATCCGCGGCCCGATACGCCGCCCGAGGTCGCCCGCGGACGCGGAGAAGAGCAGCATCAGCACCGTCGTGGGCAGGAGCGCGGTGCCCGCGCCGAGCGCCGAGAATCCCGCGACCACCTGGAGCTGGATCGCGGTCAGGAAGAAGAACCCGCCGAGGGCCGCGTACACACAGAACGTGACGATGTTGACGGCCGTGAACTGCCGCGAGGCGAAGACCGACGGCGGCACCATGGGATCGGCCCGCCGTCTCTCCACCGTGACGAAGGCCGCCCCGAGAACCACACCGCCGAGTGCCGCGCCGATCACCATGACGGACGCGCCCTGCTCGGGTACCTCGATCAGCGCGTAGGTGACCAGGGCGAGCGCGAGCGCGGCGAGAGCGGCACCGAGCACGTCGAACCGACCGTGGGCCTCCGGGTCCCGGGACTCCGGCACATGGCGCAGGGCCACGGGCACGCAGACGGCGGCGAGCGGCAGATTGAGCAGGAACACCCACCGCCAGCCAGGACCGTCCACCAGCCACCCTCCGAGGAACGGCCCGACGGCCGCCCCGACCCCGCCGAGCCCGGACCAGAGCCCCACGGCACGGGCCCGGTCGTCGGGGTGGAAGCTCGCCTGGATGATCGCCAGCGAACCGGGGGTGAGCAGCGCACCCCCGACCCCCTGCAACGCGCGCGATGCGACCAGCACGCCCGCGCTCGGCGCGATCCCGCACAGCAGCGAGGCGACTGCGAACCAGATCACCCCCACGACGAACACCCGCCGCCGCCCGAACCTGTCCCCGAGCGCACCCCCGAGCAGGATCAGTCCCGCCAGGGTGAGCATGTAGGCGTTGACGGTCCACTGCAGGGCGGCCAGATCGGTGCCGAGGTCCTGGCCGATGCGGGGAAGGGCCACGTTGATGACCGTGGAGTCGAGCAGGGCCATGCTGGACCCGAGCACGGTCGTCAGAAGGACCCAGCGCCCCACGGGCGAGGCAACCCGGATCTGGTCCACGTCAGTCATAGGAGCAGCATCACCGCAATCCCCCGCCCCGGCCATCCGCGCACAAGGGAATCTCAGCCCCTCCGGCGCTTGAGGAGCGAGGCCCGAGGCCCGAGGCCGAGGCGAATCTCAGCCCCTCCGGCGCTTGAGGAGCGGGGTCCGGGGCGGAGCCCCGGTTTCGGGAAGGGGCGGGTAGGGGACAAGCCCCGCGCAGCGGCCCCAGCCCCCGACCCAACCCGCACCCCGGACGCGGACACACAAACGGGCCCGGCCCCCCGGAAAGGAGAACCGGACCCGCTCGCCGGCGAGGAGGTCCGCGACGCGAACCCCCCGCCTACTTCAGCCGCGTACCCGCGGACCGCAGATTCCCACAGGCCTCAGTGACCCGCTTGGCCATGCCACCCTCCGCGGACTTGCCCCAGCTGCGCGGGTCGTAGACCTTCTTGTTGCCGACCTCGCCGTCGACCTTCAGCACACCGTCGTAGTTACGGAACACGTGGTCCACGATCGGCCGGGTGAAGGCGTACTGCGTGTCGGTGTCGAGGTTCATCTTCACGACGCCGTTCTCCAGCGCGGTGGCGATCTCCTCCGCCGTGGAGCCGGACCCACCGTGGAAGACGAAGTCGAACGGCTGGCTGCCGGCCGGCTTGCCGTACTTCGCGGCCACACCCTGCTGGAGGTCCTTGAGGAGCTCCGGACGCAGGACGACGTTGCCCGGCTTGTAGACGCCGTGCACATTGCCGAAGGACGCCGCCAGCAGGTAGCGACCCTTCTCGCCCAGGCCGAGCGCCTCGGCCGTACGCAGCGCGTCGTCGACGGTCGTGTACAGCTCGTCGTTGATCTCGTGCGTGACGCCGTCCTCCTCGCCACCGGTCGGAGTGATCTCGACCTCGAGGATGATCTTGGCGGCGGCGGCCTTCGCCAGCAGCTCCTGGCCGATGGCCAGGTTGTCGGCGAGGGTCTCGGCCGAGCCGTCCCACATGTGGGACTGGAACAGCGGGTTCAGGCCCTTGGCCACACGCTCCGCGGACACGTCGAGCAGCGGACGTACATAACCGTCCAGCTTGTCCTTGGGGCAGTGGTCGGTGTGCAGCGCGACCGTGACGTCGTACTTGGCGGCGACGATGTGCGCGAACTCGGCCAGGGCGACAGCGCCCGTCACCATGTCCTTGTTGTACTGGCCGCCCAGGAATTCGGCACCACCGGTGGAGATCTGGACGATGCCGTCGCTCTCCGCCTCCGCGAAACCGCGCAGTGCAGCGTGCAGGGTCTGGGTCGACGTCACGTTGATGGCCGGGTAGGCGAACTTGCCTGCCTTCGCCCGGTCGAGCATCTCGGCGTAGACCTCGGGGGTTGCGATGGGCATCTGTCCGCTCCTTGGGATGTGCGGGTGTGCAGTGCTTGGTCCCTGACCTGGGGGCGACGTCATCGTCGCCCTTATCTTCCCAGACTCTCGCTTCGGCTCCACGCTGCCCATCGACCAGCCGCTCCCCGTTTCACGTGAAACGGGGAGCGCCCCGAGGAAGCACCAGGTCAGGCCAGGTCGAGGTCCGCTACGGAGTAGCTGTGGACATACGGCAGACCAGCCTCGGCGATCGCCGGGGCGGCACCCCGCTCCACGATCACGGCGACGGCGACGACCTCGCCGCCGGCCTCGCGCACCGCCTCGACCGCCGTCAGCGGCGAACCGCCGGTCGTCGAGGTGTCCTCGACGACGAGGCAGCGACGGCCCTTGACGTCCGTGCCCTCGATGCGGCGCTGCATCCCGTGCGCCTTCTGGGCCTTGCGGACGACGAACGCGTCCAGGCTCTTCCCGCGCGCGGCCGAGGCGTGCAGCATCGACGTGGCCACCGGGTCGGCGCCCAGCGTCAGGCCGCCGACACAGTCGTAGTCGAGCTCGGCGGTGGCGTCGAGCATCACCTGCCCCACCATCGGCGCGGCCTTGCCGTCCAGCGTGATCCGGCGCAGGTCGATGTACCAGTCGGCTTCCAGACCCGAGGAGAGGGTCACCCTGCCGTGTACCACGGCCTTGTCCTTGATCTGCTGGAGCAGCTCAGCGCGTACGTCAGTCATGTCAATGAGGGTAAAGGCTGACACGGACGGTCAGAGCCGTGCCCAGCTCCAGGTCGATGTGATCTCCAGGGGCTCGATCGGGGTGACCAGCCGGGGGGCCGTGTTGAGCCCGTTCGGCGGCCCGGACTGCGGCTCCACACAGACCGCCTCCGCCTGCTCGTCGTAGATCACCACCCACTCGTCCCGGCTCGTGACCGTCAGCTCCAGCTGCTCGGGCCAGGTCAGCTTCACATCGACGCCGTCGGGCATCCCGAAGCAGTCGTCCCAGGGGCCGGGCCGGGGGTCGGTCCGGCGGCCGGTCGGCAGATGGTTGTCGCCGCGCTCCTCCTGCCAGGCCGCGTCGAAGTCGATCCGCACGTCCTGGCCACCGAGGTTCCGCCGGAACCAGGGGTGCCACCCGCCCTGCGCCGGGAAGGAGTTGCCGTACGTCTCGATGCCGAGGGTCAGCGTCAGCGACTCCTCGGTGAGCTCGAAGGACTGCGTGACCCGGCCCTCGTACGGCCATGGGTCGGCCAGATCGTAGAAGAAGGCCGCTTCCGCATCGCCCTGCCGGGCCTGCTGCCAGGAGGTGTCGCGGCCGGTGCCGTGGATGGCGTGCGGTGGGGAGTTCAGGGGCAATTGGTGCGGCTCGCCGCCATTGCGGAACAGGCCGTTCTCGGTGCGGCCGCACCACGGCACCATGGGGAAGCAGCCGTACCGCTCGCCCTGGCGCAGCAGCTCGGTGCCCCCGATCCGCAGGCTGCTGATCCGGCAGCCGTTCACGGGGTCAACGGTCAGTTCGACGTCGCCGGCCGTCAGCCTGGCGTTTTTCACAACTCTGCTCACACCCCGACACTACTGGCGCGGGACACCTGGTTACGGCCGCCTGCGCCGCAGCGCCCTGCCCACCACCACGGCCGAGGCGATCGCCAGCGCGGCCGCCGGGGCCGCCCAGCGCAGTGCGATGCCCGCGGCGCCCGCTTCGGGGGACGGGACGGGGGCGTACCTGCCGCGCGGCGGGGCGTGGTCGACTTCCTCCGTACTGCGGCCGATCATGGTGCGGCGGGCGTGCGCGGCCTCGGCGGGCGGCTCGTCCGGCACGGTGAACTCCAGCTCCGTGGCCGGGTCGAGGGACGGCGGCGGCACGGGCGCGTCGAACACGGAATCCTTGTCGGCGGAAGCCGGACCCGCATCGGGCTCGGGCGCCCGCACGTCAGGCTCTGACGTGTCGGGCTCCGCCGCATCGGCCTCTGCCACATCGGGCTCCGATGTCTCGGGCTCCGACGTCTCGGGCTCCGCCCCGCTCCCGCTCTCCCGCGTCGCCAGGGACTCCGTGACCAGCTGCTGTGTGAAGCGGTCCAGCAATCGCCGGGCCGCGGTCAGCGCCGCGGACGGGTCCAGGTCCACGATGCGGCCTTCACCGCTCGCCGTGCCGGTGAATCCGATCGTCGTGCCACCGTCCGTCTCCGTGAGGCCGACGGTCAGCGCCAGCTCCGCCGAGCCCGTGCCCCGGGCCTCCGTCCCCTTCCCGGTCACGGAGAAGGAGTCACCCGTGTCCGAGGGCTTCAGCGTCAGCGCCCCGCGGTACGTGATCGTGTGGCCGTCGGCCCGGAATTTCAGCCGGCCCACCAGCGGCCCCGCCGACGCATCGGCATCCTGCTGAAGTCCTGGCACGCAGCGCGCGACGCGGGCGGGATCACCCAGCGTCCGCCGCAGGGCCGGAAGCGGAACCGGAACGAACACCTCATGCTCCATACCGACCGAGCCTACTCAGCCCCGGCCCTCCCGTCAGCGCTTCCACCCCGTACGCCGCCCGACCGCCGCCCGACCGGACCCGGGCCGGCGCGGCCCCGGACCGCAGCGCCCCGACCGCAGCCACCCTCCCCGGTCAGGGCTCCTCCCAGTACCGAGGGTGGATCAGTGTCGACGGCAGCACCCCGTGCTGCCGCAGCCGCTCCACCGAGCGCCGGCCCGCCAGCAGCTCCCGCTCCCCCAGCGTCCGCGGGGCGGGTGCCCCCGGGTCCAGGCCGAGCCCGCCCGGCTCCTCCCGGGCCGCCAGCACGAATCCCCAGTCCTGGGGCGCTTCCTCCCCGTCCGCCGCGGCCCGGTCAGGACCCGCCGCGAACCCGGTGAGGCGCCCGTCGACGCGGTACGGCAGGGTCGCGAGGCCACCCGCCCGTATCGACGCCTCCACCGTCCAGAACGTCGTCGGTCTGCTCCCCGGCGGCCCCGCGTGCACCACCAGCCGGCCGCCCGGCTCCAGTGCGCCTGCGACCAGGCCGTAGAACTCGGTCGCGTAGAGCTTCGTGCTCGCCGTGATCCCCGGGTCGGGAAGGTCCGAGATCACCACGTCGTAGCGGGCGCGCGCGTTCCGCAGCCAGGTGAAGGCGTCCCCGGTGACGGCCGTGAGCCGGGGATCGTCGTACGCGTGCCCGTTCAGCCCGGAGAGCGCCGGGTCCGTACGGGCCAACCGGGTGACGGCCGGATCGAGCTCGACCACCGCGACGGACGTGACGTCCGGATAGCGCAGCACCTCACGGGCGGCCAGCCCGTCGCCGCCGCCCAGGATCAGCACCCGCCGGTGGTCCCCCTTCATCGCGGGGTGCACGAGCGCCTCGTGGTAGCGGTGCTCATCGCGGGAACTGACCCGGAGCCGGCCGTCCAGATAGAGGTCGAGGGAGCCGCGCCCCGGCCCGGTGAGGACGATCTCCTGCACATCGCTCTGCACGGCGACCCTCACCTCGCTCCCGTACACCGCACGCCGCGCCGCCCGCTCGAAGTCGTCGACGAGGACGGAGGTCGTGGCCAGCAGCGCGATCACCAGGGCGTTGACCAGGATCAGCAGACGGCGTGACCGCGAGCTCAGGTCGCGCCGGAACACCCACAGCACCAGCGCGAGGCCCGCCGCCGCGTTGACCGCGCCGGTGAACAGCGCGCCGGTCAGCTGGCCCAGCACCGGCAGCAGCAGGAACGGGAAGGCCAGCCCGCCGACCAGCGCGCCCACGTAGTCGGCGGCGAAGAGATCCGCGACCGCGCCGCCCGCGTCCTGCCGGTCGACCCGCTGGATCATGGTCATCAGCAGTGGGATCTCCGCACCGATCAGGATCCCGATCGTCA
The DNA here is from genome assembly GCF_040650935.1 of Streptomyces sp. NPDC048565. Classification (NCBI taxonomy): domain Bacteria; kingdom Bacillati; phylum Actinomycetota; class Actinomycetes; order Kitasatosporales; family Streptomycetaceae; genus Streptomyces; species Streptomyces sp. NPDC048565. Next base: position 13,035 of record NZ_JBEZIH010000031.1, on the reverse strand, counting down.
GCGAGAAGCCGACCAGCGTGTAACGCGACTCCCCGAGCCAGGCGAAGGAGGCGTACAGGATGACCGCCGACGTGCCTCCGACGAGCGCGAGCGCGGCCTCGATCAGCCCGAACCCCACGGCGGCGCGACTGCGCAAACGTTTCGCGAGAAGCGACCCGATGCCCATCGCGAACACCATCACGGACAGCACGACCGAGGCCTGCGTGACCGAATCACCGATCAGGTACGAGGCCAGCGCGACCAGTTCCAGCTCGTACACCAGGCCGCACGCGGCGCAGATGAAGACCACGGCCAGCACGAGAAACCGGCCTGTCCTCGGCCGTACGGGAAGCCGCGCCGCGCCCCCTCGCAGCGCAATCTGCTGGTCGATCATGAAATGAACGCTACGTGACGAGACGGTTGCTGTTTGTCACCCACACGGGTGTAAGTGACGCACACCGGACGCCTTCAGGACACACGCCGGGCGACCCCCGCTCAGCCCACCGCCGCCGGTACCCGCGCACCCACCCGCGACCGGGTCACCACCAGCTGCCCCTCCTGCGGATACGCGTGCCAGGTCCGCCAGCGCACCTGGCCCTCCGTCCGCTGCGCGAGCATCGCGGTGAAGGCGTAGGGATTGCCGGGGAAGGTGCCGGCCAGCCCATGCGGATGGTCGGCCACCAGTGCGAGCAGCTCCTGCGCACGCCCCGCGAACGAGCCCTCCGAGAGCGTCTCGACGCGCGCCGCGAATTCGTAGTCCCAGTCACCCAGGCTCTCGGCGACGCCCAGCGGCAGCGGCGTGCTGCTGCCCGGCAGGCAGGCGACGGTCTCGGAGCACGTACGGCGCTCCTCCTCCAGCAGGACCTGGTGAGAGGCACCGAGCAGCCTCAACTGCACCTTGGCGCCGGTCAGTTCGAGGTCGAGTACAGCAAGGGCGGGCAGCGGCTCCCGGCCCAGCGTCCATGCCAGATCGGCGGCTCGGGTATCGGAATAGGAGGTCTGGAGGGTCGTGAGCATGGATCGGCTCCGCATAAAGCACAGGGACACGTGGACAGGAGGCACCCCCGTGCGGCGCACGTGGGGGAGGGGAGCCCGATCCGGCCCGGTCGGGGTCCGCCCAACTGGGTGCCGGAGGCTGAATGTTCTCTACAACGATGCAATCACGAAGTACGTCGCGCTCACAGTGTTTTTACCCAACTTGCCGTGGTTTCCATCCCTCAGGGGGCAGGACGGTTCACCTGTTCCCGGCCTCCAACCAAAAGGGACCTAGCGGGAGTTCACCCCCGCCGGGCCCCTCGGCCACATCCGTCCCGCCCCTCGCACGGGACGGATGGGCCCGCTTCTCGGCTGACCGCTGGATGCCCGCGCCTCGCCGCGGCCGAAGCAGACTTGAGCAACTCCGGAGCTTCGGCACAGGATGGCGCCCATGACACAGGGACGACCGCTGCTCAACCGCCGCCTCACCGAGTTCGGCACGACGATCTTCGCGGAGATGTCGGCGCTTGCCGTACGGACCGGATCGATCAATCTCGGCCAGGGGTTCCCCGACACCGACGGGCCCGAGGCGGTCCGCGAGGCCGCGGTCCGCGCCCTGCGCGCCGGCCACGGCAACCAGTACCCACCGGGCCCCGGCGTCCCGGAGCTGCGCTCCGCGGTCGCGGAGCACCAGCTGCGGCACTACGGCCTCGAGTACGACCCCGACGCCGAGGTCCTGGTCACCACCGGGGCCACGGAAGCCATCGCCGCATCCCTGCTGGCCCTCCTGGAGCCCGGCGACGAGGTCATCGCCCTGGAGCCGTACTACGACTCGTACGCCGCCTGTATCGCCATGGCCGGCGGTACCCGCGTCCCCGTCACGCTCCGGCCCCACGAGGGTGCCTACCGGCTCGACCTCGACGAGCTGCGCGCGGCCGTCACACCCCGCACGCGCCTGATCCTTCTCAACACCCCGCACAACCCGACCGGCACCGTCCTCACCCGTGACGAGCTGGCGGCCATCGCCGAACTCGCCTGCGAGCGGGACCTCCTGGTCGTCACCGACGAGGTCTACGAGCATCTCGTCTTCGAGGGCGAGCACATCCCCCTCGCGTCCTTCCCCGGCATGCGGGAGCGCACGGTCAGCATCAGCAGCGGGGGCAAGACGTTCTCACTGACGGGCTGGAAGATCGGCTGGATCACCGCGAGCCCCGAGCTGGTCACCGCGGTCCGCTCCGCCAAGCAGTTCCTGACGTACGTCTCCGGCGGTCCCTTCCAGTACGCCATCGCCGAGGCCCTGCGGCTGCCCGCCAGCTATTTCGACGACCTGCGCACGGACCTGCGGGCCAAGCGTGACCTGCTGAGCGCCGGCCTCACCGAGGCCGGCTTCGACGTCTACAAGCCCGCCGGTACCTACTTCGTCACCACCGACATCCGCCCGCTCGGCGCCGGGAGCGACGGCTTCGCCTTCTGCCGGGCGCTCCCCGGGCGCTGCGGGGTCGTCGCCGTGCCGAACGCGGTCTTCTACGACCACCGCGAGCAGGGCGCGCCCTTCGTGCGCTTCACCTTCTGCAAACGGACCGACGTGCTCACCGAGGCGGTCACCCGGCTGAGGAGCCTCCGGACGGCCTGAGACCGACGAAACGGGCGACCTGCGACCGACGGGAACGGGCGGCCGGAGCCCCACGAGAAGAGGCCCGGGACGGGGCACAGGCCGTACCGGCCTCGCCCGTCCCGGGCCTCCTGTCGTCGCTGCGCCGGATCAGGCCTCCGGGGCCTGCTCCGCGTCGCCCTCGGCGCTCTTCGTGTCGGGCTCCAGGCCCAGGCGCTCCACGAGCCACTTGTCGAACTCGATCGAGGCGCGCACCCAGCTGACCGTCGAGGAGACGAAGTGCTCCAGGCTGACGCCGGTGCCGATGAGCATCTGCGCCTCACCGACGAGCCGCACGGAGGACGCGGCGCCCTCCTCGCCCTCGTGGGCGTGCGTGTAGACCTTGGGCCACAGGGTGCGGCGGTTCCAGTCGTCGATCGCGTCGAGCAGCACGGGCCGCTGGTCCAGCGCGTGGGGGCGGTCGTAGAAGGTCCGGACCGAGAAGACCTGCTGCTCCTCCTCGCCGCGGAACATGAAGTACGTCCGGAAGTCTTCCCACGGCGCGGCGAGGTCGCCCTCGTCGTCGACGACGAACTTCAGCTCCATCTGCTCGAGCAGCTGCTTGACGAGGTCCTGGTCGGGGACCACGGGGCCCTCGGGACCTGACGTCTGCGGTTCGGGCTTGCCCCCGAAGTTAGGGATAGAGGTCGGGTCGATAGACATCGCTGGGTACTCCTGTGGATCGCACGTGGTTTCCTGGCTTCGACCCTAGCCGCCATGGCGGCCGGTGGTCCTATGCGCTCAGGGGAATCGTCCCCGCGCTCGTTCCCCGGGCCCGCGACCAGGAAACCGCGACCACCACGGCGCACACCGTACCGATGAGTCCCGCCCCTCCGATGGTCTGCGCCGATGACCCGGACAGCTCCGCCGCGAGACCGCCCGCCGCGACGCCGATCCCCTGCATGGCGGTCAGCCCCGACCTGGCCAGTCCCAGCGCCTGACCGCGCTGGTCGGCCGGGGTGAGCAGCACGAAGGTCGCCCCCGCGGTGATCTGGTACGCGGAGAAGATCCCCGACACCAGCAGGACCGCCAGGGCCACCCCGACTCCGGGGCCCGCCCAGTAGACGACCAGCGGCAGATTCGCGCCCACCGCGAGCGGCCCGAGCAGCCGGCGGCGCCGCTCGGCGGGGAAGCCCGCACGGCCCAGGAGCGCCGCGCCGAGGACCATTCCGGCGGGATGCGCGGCGAGCAGGAGCCCCACCGCCGCCGCGCTGCCGTCGGCCTCCTCGGCGAAGGGGGCTGCCAGGCCCTCCGGCAGCATGATGAAGCCCGCGAGCCAGCCGAGCGCTATCAGTGACCGCAGCCGGGGGTCCGACCAGATCAGGGCCGCGGCCTTGCCCACCTGGGTGTGCACCCGCTTCGGCCGTGCGTCGGGGGTCTCGTCCACCGGCCGCGCCTTCACGCCCAGCCTGATCAGGACCGCGGAGATCAGGAACGTCGCCGCGTTCAGCCCGAGGGAGAGATGGCTGCCGAGCCATACGACGAGCACCCCTCCGGCGGCGAAGCCGACCAGCTGTCCGGCCTGATGGGTGATCAGCATGACCCGCTGCCCACGCTCGTACAGGCGCTCTCCCAGCACTGCGGGCATCAGGGCACCCTGCGACGCCCCGAACGGCGACTCGGCGAGCTGTGCCAGCACCAGCAGCCCGGCCAGCACCGGCAGGGGCGTACCCGGCAGGGCCATCAGCCCGACGAGGACGGCGCGCACCAGGTCGCAGCCGATCATGACCGTGCGCCGGGGGAAACGGTCGGCGAGACCGGACAGGAGCACCCCGGACAGCAGGGCGGGCAACGTCGTCAGGGCGTACGTCGCGGCGGTCCAGCCGGCCGACTCGGTGCGTTCGAACACCAGCAGCGACAGCGCGACACGGGCCAGCTGATCGCCCAGTACCGACTGAGCAAAAGCCGCCCACAGCGTACGGAATTCGCTCAGGCGAATAAGACTGTCACTTTTGCGATCATTCGGCGCCGCACTCGCCTCGCCAGGTATCCGGTCCGTCATGCGCGCACTCTACCGTTTTCCTAATTCGAACCGGACACCCCCGCCTCAATAGAAAAGGGCCCGGAGTGTCCCGATATTGCGCGGAACACGACCACTCGAACGGCAGATGCTCCCGTTCGGACCGAGGACACGGATATGTATCGACTCGACACAAAGAGCAAACCTGCCCGTGACGCATCCCCCATTCGGCCACGGAATGGAGATCTTCGGCTCAAATTCGTGGGCCGGTTCCCCCGAAGGTGCGTGTCGGGTGCACACAAAACAACACATCAATACGCACGGAGCCGCACGGAGCCGTACACACCTGTGTCCCCGGCCCGGACCCGAGGTCCGCCGCCGGGGACACGGTGCACCGCCTACAGGGTCTTGGCCGCCGCCGCGGTGCCCACGATCAGGCCCTCACCGGCCCGGTCCACCCGGACCGTGTCACCGTCCTTGACCTCGCCCGCGAGGATCTCCTTCGCGAGCCGGTCGCCGATCGCGGTCTGGATGAGCCGGCGCAGCGGCCGGGCGCCGTACGCCGGGTCGTTGCCCTCCTCGGCCAGCCAGGCCAGGGCGTCCGGAGTGACGTCCAGGTGGATCCGCCGGTCGGCCAGCCGGCCGGCGAGACGCTCCACCTGGAGCCCCGCGATATGGGCCAGCTCGTCGCCGGACAGGGCGGAGAAGACGACCAGATCGTCGAGCCGGTTGAGGAACTCTGGCTTGAACGAGGCCCGTACGACCTCCAGGACCCGCTCCTTCTTCACCTCGGGCTCGATCAGCGGATCGACCAGGAACTGGCTGCCCAGGTTCGACGTGAGGATCAGGATGGTGTTGCGGAAGTCCACCGTCCTGCCCTGCCCGTCGGTGAGCCGCCCGTCGTCGAGCACCTGGAGCAGGATGTCGAAGACCTCGGGGTGGGCCTTCTCGACCTCGTCCAGCAGCACGACGCTGTACGGGCGCCGGCGGACCGCCTCCGTGAGCTGGCCGCCCTCCTCGTAGCCGACGTAGCCGGGCGGGGCACCGACGAGCCTGGCGACGCTGTGCTTCTCGCTGTACTCGCTCATGTCGATGCGGATCATGGCCCGCTCGTCGTCGAACAGGAAGTCCGCGAGCGCCTTCGCCAGCTCCGTCTTGCCGACCCCGGTCGGGCCGAGGAAGAGGAACGAGCCGGTGGGCCGGTCGGGGTCGGCGATGCCCGCGCGGGTACGGCGTACGGCGTCGGACACGGACCGCACGGCCTCGGTCTGGCCGATCAGCCGCCTGCCCAGCTCGGACTCCATCCGCAGCAGCTTCTGGGTCTCGCCCTCCAGGAGGCGTCCGGCCGGAATGCCGGTCCAGGCGCCGACGACATCGGCGATGTCGTCCGGGCCGACCTCCTCCTTGACCATGGTGTCCTTGTCCTGGGCGGCCTCCTGCTCGGCCTCGTCCGCCTCGGCCAGCTCCCGCTCCAGGTTGGGGATCTCCCCGTACAGCAGCTTGGAGGCGGTGTCGAAGTCGCCGTCGCGCTGGGCGCGCTCGGCCTGGCCGCGCAGCTCGTCGAGGCGCTCCTTGAGCTCACCGACGCGGTTCAGGCCCTGCTTCTCCTTCTCCCAGCGTGCGGTGAGACCGCGCAGCTCCTCCTCCTTGTCGGCGAGGTCGCGGCGGATCTTCTCCAGGCGCTGCTTGGAGCCCTCGTCGCTCTCGTTCTTGAGCGCCAGCTCCTCCATGTGCAGCCGGTCGACGGACCGCTGGAGCTCGTCGATCTCCACGGGCGACGAGTCGATCTCCATGCGGAGCCTGGAGGCCGCCTCGTCGACGAGGTCGATGGCCTTGTCGGGGAGGAACCTGGAGGTGATGTAGCGGTCCGACAGCGTCGCGGCGGCCACCAGCGAGGAGTCCGCGATCTGCACCTTGTGGTGCGCCTCGTAGCGGCCCTTGAGGCCACGCAGGATCGCGATGGTGTCCTCGACGGACGGCTCGGCGACCATGACCTGCTGGAAGCGGCGCTCCAGGGCGGGGTCCTTCTCGATGCGCTCCCGGTACTCGTCCAGCGTGGTGGCGCCGACCATGCGGAGCTCACCGCGGGCGAGCATCGGCTTGAGCATGTTGCCCGCGTCCATCGCCGAGTCACCGCCCGCGCCCGCGCCGACGACGGTGTGCAGCTCGTCGATGAAGGTGATGACCTGCCCGTCGCTCTCCTTGATCTCGGAGAGGACGGTCTTGAGGCGTTCCTCGAACTCACCGCGGTACTTGGCACCCGCGACCATCGCCCCGAGGTCCAGGGAGACGAGCCGCTTGTTCCGCAGCGACTCGGGGACGTCCCCCTTGACGATGCGCTGGGCGAGCCCCTCGACGACGGCCGTCTTGCCGACGCCCGGCTCGCCGATGAGCACGGGGTTGTTCTTCGTGCGGCGCGACAGCACCTGCACGACACGGCGGATCTCCTGGTCACGGCCGATGACCGGATCGAGCTTGCCCTCACGGGCGGCTGCCGTGAAGTCGGTGCCGAACTTCTCCAGCGCCTTGTACTGGCCTTCGGGGTCGGGAGTGGTCACCCGGCGCCCTCCCCTGCTCTTCTCGAATGCGGCCAGCAGCTTCTTCGCGCCGGCTCCCTGCCCGTCGAGGATCTCACCGGCGCGGCCGCCCTTCGCCGCGATGGCGATCAGCAGGTGCTCGGTGGAGAGATAGTCGTCGCCCAGCTCCTTGGCCCGCTGGTCGGCATCGGCGATCACGGCGAGCAGATCGCGGCTGGGCTGCGGCGGGGCGACGGTCGACCCGGTCACGCTGGGCAGCGAGCCCAGGAGCCGCTCGGTCTCCTCGCGCACGGCCACCTGATCGGCCTCGACGGCGGCCAGCAGGTCGGTGATGTTCGCGTTGTCCTCGCCCGAGAGCAGCGCGAGCAGCAGGTGTCCGGGGGTCAGATCGGGGTGCCCGTCCTTGACGGCCCTGCTGGTGGCCGCGTTGAGGGCATCCCGGCTCTTGTTGGTCAGCTCGGCGTCCACGGGCGCTGTCTCCTCCTCGTGCTGGTGCTTCACAGAACTTTGACTCGCACAACGGGTACAAAGTTGAGTCTATTCCACTCAAGGTGGCATTCAAAGCCGACCCGGGGCCTCCCGGGGTCACCCGTACGCACTCTCTCTAGGCTGACCCCATGCCTGACGTACGCAACCCGGACCCCGAGTACCTGGCCTTCTGGCGGGAACGCCATGTGTGCACCCTGACCACACTCCGCCCCGACGGCACACCGCACGTGGTGCCCGTGGGCGTGACGTACGACCCGGAGACGCGGATCGCCCGCATCATCACCGGGCGGAACACCAGAAAGGCGGCCCACGTCCTGGCGGCGGCCCCCGAGGGTGCGCGAGTCGCGGTCTGCCAGATGGAGGGGCGCCGCTGGGCGACCCTGGAGGGCCGTGCGGTGGTCCGTACGGATCCCGACGAGGTCCAGGACGCGGAACGGCGCTACGCGGAGCGCTACGGGCGCACCCCGCGCCCCAACCCCGAGCGCGCCGTCATCGAGATCGCCGTCGACAGGGCTCTCGGGAACACGGGCTCCGGAAAGGGGTCCGGAAAGGGGTCCGGAAAGCCGGCGGAAGGAGCGCCGAAAAGCGCTGAGTAATGCGCGCGCCTTCCCCGATTCCGGGCAGCACAACGGCGCCATCGTGTTCAGGTCACGATGGCGCCGTTGTGTGGGGGAGTGCCGGAACGATATGAACGACGGGGGAATCGTTCAGGCACTGCGGGGGGTGGCTGAAATGGCTTCTTGGTCGAAAAGCTCGTGGTCACGCTGATCGAGATTCACGAAAATCATGCCGTACCTCACGGCACATCGAACCGGTTGCGGCGCCCCGCGAGGCCGGCGAAGACAGCGATAGGCACGGATATCGTCATCCGTTTCCATCACGACGACAATCGGCTCTCCGAACAGGGAGACCATCAACGAATCGCCCTGGCGGGTGAGCGCCGTGAGCAGATCGATGAAATGCCACCCTGAGCGGTATGCCGTGGCCATCTCCCGCCGGAAGGTGCGGTCGTCCGGTGGGGTGGTCATGCGGCTGCTACGCCTGCCGGCGCACTCCAGCTGATCTCGCCGGGGGCGGACACGGGGATGCCCCAGCTGATCTCGTCGGGAACCGCCGCCGCCTGCACGGACCAGCTGATCTCTCCCGACGCGGACGCGGACGCGGGTGCCACCCAGCTGATCTCACCGGGAGCGGAAGCGGGTGTGCTCCAGCTGATCTCACCAGGAGCGGACGCGGGTGTGCCCCAGCTGATCTCACCGGGAGCGGCGGCCGCCGCTTCCACGGACCAGCTGATCTCCCCCGGCCCCGCCGCTGCCTGCTCCGACCAGCTGATCTCACCGGGCCCGGATGCGCTGCCGGCCAGGCCGCCCGCTACGCCGAAGCCCAGGGCCGCGACAAAAGCGGCGGCAAGCACTGAGCGAAGCTTTCGCTTATCCATAGTCGGCTTCGTCCTCACTTGTGGATTCCTCTCCCCCGCATCCACGACGATGTCTCACCCGGGCCACACAACGCCACCAGGACGATGCATCATGTTCCTGCATGTTCAGGAACCTGGGGGGTGTAGATATGACCACAAGCGAGACAACCGGGACACATCCTCACGGGGTCACCGAGCTCTGCGACGAGGGGAAACGTCTTTACGCCAGCGCCCTTCGTTCCGGACGCATTTCGCGCGCGGAGGTCGGCCCCGCCCCCTGTCTCATGGACTTCGCGCTCCTGCACCCCGATCCGGACGACACGACCTGGCTCAGGCCCGTCCCGCCGTCCGCCGCGCTGGCCCAGCGTCTGCACCCCATCGAGCGGGAGATCAAGGAGCGCCGACGGCGCTCCGTGGAGCTGGCCGAGTCCTTCGAGCTGTTCATGGACATCAGCGCCCAGGACCCGCCGACCACCCACGCCATCACGGTGCTGGAGGGCGGCCACCGGATCAACGCCGCGCTCGATCTCGCCACCGCGGAATGCCGTACGGAGGTGCTCACCGTCCAGCCGGGCGGAGACCGCGGCGAGGACCGCCTCAGCGAGGGCCTGGAACGCGCCCTGACGGTGGTCGACCGGGGCGTCAGCATGCGCACGCTCTACCAGCACACCGTCCGGCACAGCCAGGGCACACTCGCCTACGCGGCGCGCCTGGCCAACGACAAGGTGGAGATCCGCACCCTGGAGGAGCTCATAGAGCGCCTCCTCGTCTTCGACCGGACCGTGGCCTTCATACCTGCCCAGAACGACGACCAGGTCGCCCTCGAACTCCGCCACCCCGGGCTCGTCAACTACCTGGTGAAAGTCTTCGAGCAGCTGTGGAGCCGAGCGTCCCCCCTGCTCGGAGAGGTCGGGTACGACCCGCCCACCAAGGGAATCAGCGGTGTTCAGCGTTCCATAGCGCAACTCCTCGTCGAAGGGCACGTGGACGACTCGATCGCCCGCCGTCTCGGCATGAACGTCCGCACCTGCCGGGCCCACGTCGCGAAGCTGTCGGCCACCCTCGGCAGCACGAGCCGCGCCCAGCTCGGCTATCTGATCGCGCGGGCCGGGATCCTGGACGAGGAGTCCTGACCGTGCGCCACCCGAAGCCTCTCGCCACAGCCGCGTCCGCGCCACGGTCATCTTGTTGCAGTGCACGAAGTGGGGGGTCGTCAAATCACTATCGATGAGGCAAACCCGGTGCATTCGCACGGACCGAGAGAGCTCTGCGCGCCCGGCCTGCGCCTCTACGAGGAAGCGGTCGTCGCCGGACGCGTCCCCCGCAGCAGTCTCGCCACCGCTCCCTGCCTCATCGACATGGGCCTGGTCCAGCCCGAGCCGGGCGACACGGCCTGGATGCTCCCCGTCCCCCCGTCCGCCGCCCTGGCGCATCTCCTCCAGCCGCTCACCCGTGAACTGGACGAGCGTGTACAGCTGGCCGCCGCCCTCAGCCGTTCGCTCACGCCCCTCGCCTCCGTCGCCAGCGCCGACCCCGATCTGGCGATCACGGTGCTGGAGGGGCAGGAGGTGATCGAAGCGGCGCTGTACGAGGGGAGCGCCGCGGTCACCCATGAGGTCCTCACCGCCCAGCCGGGCAGCGACCGCCCCCGGAACGGGATGCCGCGGGGGATCACCAACGCCAGGACCGCCATCGGGCGCGGGGCCCGGCTGCGGCACATCTACCAGCACCCGGCGCGCTACAGCAGCACCGTCAGGGACTACCTGGGGCAGTTCTCCCCCGAGGACCTGCGGGTACGCACCACCGAGCAGACCGTGGAACGGCTGATCATCTTCGACCGGACCGTCGCGTTCATCCCTGCGGCGCCCGACCGCAGGACCGCCCTGCGCATACGCCATCCCGCCCTGGTCGCCTATCTCATCCAGGTCTACGAGGTCCTCTGGGCGCAGGCCACGCCGTTCGCGCAGCAGCTGCCCGCGCCCACCCCGGGCGCCCCGGTCACGGCCGTCCAGCAGAGCATCGCCCGGCTCCTGGGCGAGGGCCACGTCGACGACGTGGTCGCCCGCAAGCTGGGCATCAGCGTCCGCACCTGCCGCTCCCACATCGCCAAGCTCATGCAGGCCCTCGGCGCCACCAGCCGTACTCATCTCGGCGTCCTGATCACACGGTCCGGCATCGTGGACGCCACCCCGGTCATGAGGGAGGGGTCCGCCCCGGAGTCATGAGACTCCGCGACGGACCCCTTGCCGGCCCCTCAGCTCTTCTGCCGCTCGGACAGCTCAGCTCCTCTGCCGCTCGGACAGCTCAGCTCTTCTGGCCGCTCAGTCCTTCGGCCTCTTGGGCCGCCAGACGACCAGGGCACCGGCCTGCTGCACGTCCTGGTACGGCACGAGGTCACGCCGGTAGGAGGCGTGCACCTGGGCCTCGCGCTGCTGCATGGCCACGGCCGCGCCGTCCACCGCCGCCGAGAGCTCGGCGACGCGCTGCTGGAGCGCGGCGACCTGGTTCTCCAGCTCGATGATGCGCTTGATGCCCGCGAGGTTGATTCCCTCGTCCTGCGACAACTGCTGGACGGTGCGCAGCAGTTCGATGTCCCGTGCCGAGTAGCGACGGCCTCGTCCGGCCGTGCGGTCCGGCGAGACCAGGCCGAGCCGGTCGTACTGGCGCAGTGTCTGCGGGTGCAGGCCCGAGAGCTGGGCCGCGATCGAGATCACGTAGACCGGTGATTCGTCGGTCAGCTGGTACGGATTGCGTCGCCGGCCGTCCATCTCAAGCTCCCTTCGCAGCCTGGAACAGCTCCGCCCGCGGGTCCTCCCCCGCGGTCGACTTCCGATAGGCCTCCAGCGCGTCCTGAGCATCCGTGCCGAGGCCGGTGGGCACGGACACCTCCACGGTGACCAGAAGGTCGCCACGGGTGCCGTCCTTGCGTACGGCGCCCTTGCCCCGGGCCCGCATCGTACGTCCGTTGGGCGTGCCGGCCGGGAGCTTCAGGGTGACCGGGGGCCCGCCGAGCGTGGGCACCTTCACCTCGCCGCCGAGTGCCGCCTCCGGGAAGGTGACGGGCACGGTGACGGTGAGGTTGTCGCCCTTGCGGCCGAAGACCGGGTGGGCGTCGACGTGGACGACGACGTAGAGGTCGCCGGCCGGGCCGCCGCGCTCGCCCGGACTGCCCTTGCCACGCAGCCGGATGCGCTGGCCGTCGGAGACGCCCGCCGGAATCCTCACCTGCATGGTCCGCGAGGACTTCGCCCGGCCGCTGCCCTTGCAGACCTCGCAGGGGTCCTGGGCGATGAGGCCCCGGCCCTTGCAGTCCACGCAGGGATCGGTCAGCGAGAACCCGCCGCCGGTGCCGCGCGACACCTGGCCGGTGCCGACGCAGGTCGGGCAGACCCTCGGGGTGCCGTTCTTGTCGCCGGTGCCCGAACACGCCTTGCAGGGTGCCTGGCTGGACATCCGCAGCGGGACCGTGGCCCCGTCGACCGCCTCGGTGAAGCTGAGCGTCACCTCGGACTCGATGTCCTGGCCGCGGCGCGGCTGGACACGGGTGCCCGTACCCCCGCGGTTGAACAGTCCGCCGAAGACATCGCCCAGGCCGCCGCCGCCACCTCCGCCGAAACCGCCGGCGCCGGTGGTCTGGCCACCGCCCGGGGCACCCCCGAAGAGGTCGCCCAGGTCGAAGTTGAAGTTGCCGCCCGCACCGCCGGGTCCACCGGGACCCGGACGGAAGCCGCCGCTGCCGAAGAGGGCGCGTGCCTCGTCGTACTCCTTGCGCTTCTTGGGGTCACCGAGGACGTCGTTCGCCTCGGAGATCTCCTTGAAGCGCCCCTCGGCCTTGGCGTCACCCTTGTTGGCGTCCGGGTGGTACTCGCGGGCGAGCTTCCGGTACGCCTTCTTGACCTCGGCGTCGGTGGCGTCCTTGGGGACGCCGAGAACCTTGTAGTAGTCCTTCTCGACGAAGTCCTTCGTGCTCATCGACGTCCCTCCTTCCGGACGATCGGCCGTGCGGCCGGCCCCGTGGCCGGCCGCA
>NZ_JBEZIH010000030.1:0-109414 GCF_040650935.1 Streptomyces sp. NPDC048565 | reverse complement strand
CGCCCGGTTACATTCCGAACCCGGAAGCTAAGCCTTTCAGCGCCGATGGTACTGCAGGGGGGACCCTGTGGGAGAGTAGGACGCCGCCGAACAATTATTCCGGGAAAGCCCCGTGCCCTTGTGGCACGGGGCTTTTCTGCGTTCTACAGCTACCATGATTCTTCTCGATCTCAGTACTCAACGTTTCTGCCGGCGCTGGAGCCCCTGGACGACTCCTGGCGGTCGTATCCCAGGCCGTCCCACCGCGCAGCGGAAGGTTCGCTGTGACGCCGCGGCACTGGTTTCGTCGTACCGCACCGGCTCGTACAGGAGCCGGTGCCTACCGTTCGGCTCTGCAGATCCCAGGGGCGGCGGCCTTCTTTCTGGCCGTGGCTCCAGCCCGGGTCGGGGTGGCCATGTCGGGCCTGGGGATGGTCTGGCTGGTCCGTGCCGAGACAGGGTCCTTCGGGGCGGCCGGTCTGGTCACTGCGTCGTTCGCCGTGGCGGAGACCCTGGTGGGTCCTCAGACGGCCCGCCTTATGGACCGTGTCGGACAGCCGCGTGTCCTCTTTCCCCTTCTGTGTGCCCACGCGGGAGCGGTGACGGCCCTGGTCGTGCTGGTCCTCACGGCGGCACCCACCGTGTTGCTGATGGTGGTCGGCCTCGTCATGGGTGCGACTGTCCCGCAGTTCGGTGCGCTGTCCGCGGCACGTTGGTCGGCGTTGCTGCATGACAGGCATGACAGGCATGACAGGGCCGAGCTGACGCCGGCCTTCGCGCTCGAAGCGATCAGTAACGATGTCGCCTTCCTCATCGGCCCCACCCTCGCTGTGCTGGCGGCCACTCGGTGGCATCCCGCCGCAGGGACGGTGCTGGCGGGCGTGCTCGTCGTCGGCGCCGGACTCGCCTTCGCCGCACTGCGTCGCACGGCCCCGGCGCCCGAGGGGCGTGAGGCCGCCGTGGGGACGTTACGGACGCCGGGGGCCCCACGGAACGGGGTGCTGTGGAGCCGTAACTTCTCCACTCTGCTGGTGGTCAACCTGGCCCTGGGCGTCTTCTTCGGCTCGATGCAGGTCTCGGTGAGCGCGTTCGCCGATGTCCACCGTGCCTCCTCGGCCGCAGGGTCCCTGTACGGGCTGATGAGCGCGGCGAGCCTGCTGGCCGGGCTGGCGTACGGGCGGTACCGGCCGAACTTGCCGCCTGCCGCTCAACTGCCGCTGATCCTGACCTTCCTGGCCTGCGCGTCGCTGCTGCCCCTGCTGGCCGGCAGCCCCTGGCAGCTAGGTGTTGCCCTGTTGCTTCCCGGCGCGGGCGTCGCTCCGTGCATCGTCGTCTCCTCGGTGCTTGTGGAGTCGGTCATGGACCGGTCGGTCCTGACCCAGGCCTTCACCTGGACCAACTCCGCGAGCGCGGCGGGCATCGCCGTCTCTGCTGCCACGGTGGGCAGGCTCGTGGACGGGCCGGGCGGCGCACGAGCCGGCTTTGCCGTCCCGCTCCTGGTGCTGATCGCGACGGCGGTCCTCACCTGGTGCGGCCGTGGGGCCCTCACCTCGGGCACCACGGCGGGTGCCCGTAGTGGATAGCGCGGGTTCACCCTGCGGGTGCCGTACGGCGGAAGACGCGGCCTGAGTACGGAGCGAGTGGGTAGCGGAAGGCGGCCCCCGCCGAAGCGCGGGCTGTGTGTCATGGCGCGGGCTTCTGGGTCCCGTAGGGGTCGTAGGGGCGGTCAGCCGATCGGTTGATGTCGCTTCTGGCGCGATGGGCGATACCGCGGGCGGGCCCGCTCGGCGACGCTGGTGCCATGACCACCACCACACCACTCATCGAGGTCGCCGGGCTGCGCAAGGCGTATGCCGGGCGGACCGTCGTCGACGGGGTCTCGTTCGCCGTCGAGGAGGGCGAGATCTTCGGGATCCTCGGGCCGAACGGTGCGGGCAAGACCACCACCGTCGAGTGCGTCGAGGGGCTGCGCGTGCCCGACGGGGGGCAGGTGCGCGTCGCGGGCCACGACCCCGTACGCGACCACGACCAGGTCACCCGTATCCTCGGCGCCCAGCTCCAGGAGAGCGAGATCCAGCCGAAGCTCACCGTGCGGGAGGCGCTGGAGCTGTATTCGGCGTTCTACGCCGCCCCGCTCGACTGGCAGCCGCTCGCCGAACGGCTGCGGCTGACCGACAAGCTCACCACCCGGTTCGCGAAGCTGAGCGGCGGTCAGAAGCAGCGCCTCTTCATCGCGCTCGCCCTCATCGGGGATCCCAGGGTCGTCGTCCTCGACGAGCTGACCACCGGACTCGACCCGCGCTCCCGCCGCGACACCTGGGAGCTCATCGAGGACGTGCGGGACCGCGGGGTCACCGTGCTGCTCGTCACGCACTTCATGGAGGAGGCGCAGCGGCTGTGCGACCGGATCGCCGTGATCGACAAGGGGCGGGTCGCGGCCCTCGACTCGCCGGCGGGGCTGATCAGCCAGGCGGCCGGCGCGACCGTCATCTCGTTCACGCCGTCCTCGCCCCTCGACGAGCGTGAGCTGAGCCTGCTGCCGGGGCTCGTGGGCATCGAGCACAAGGATTCCCGGGTGACGCTGACCGGCACCGACGACACGGTCAACGCCGTCATCACACTGCTGGCCCGCCAGCACGTCACCGCCCACCAACTCCGCGTGTCCGATGCCACGTTGGACGACGCTTTTCTCGACCTCACGGGAGCCGGCCAGTCATGAGTACCGTCACCAGCGCACCGGTGCTGAAGGCCGAGTTCCGGCTGTTCCGCCGCGAGCCCGGCAGCGTTTTCTGGATCCTCGGTTTCCCGACGGCCCTGCTCGTGATCCTCGGGTCCATTCCGTCGTTCCGTGAGCCGAGCGCCGACTTCGGCGGGCTGCGCACCATCGATGTGTACGTCCCCATCGCCGTGCTCCTCGGCATGATCGTCGCGGGGCTCCAGGCGATGCCGCCCGTCGTCACCGGGTACCGCGAGCGCGGCATCCTGCGCCGGATGTCGACGACGCCGGTGCGTCCCTCCGCGTTGCTCGGGGCGCAGATGGCCATCCACGGGGCGTCCGCGTTGGTCTCGTCCGTGCTCGTGCTCGTCGTGGGCCGCATCGCCTTCGATGTGCCGCTGCCAGGCCGGCTCGTCGGCTATCTGCTCGCGCTCGTCCTGTCGATCGTCGTCGCGCTGGCGCTCGGCGCCCTTGTCTGCGCCCTCGCCGGTACCACGAAGGTCGCGAGCGCCATCGGCTCCGTGATCTTCTTCCCGTCGATGTTCTGCGCGGGCGTGTGGATCCCGGTGCAGGCGATGCCGGACGTGCTGGGGAGCATTGTCGAGTGCACGCCGTTCGGCGCTGCCGCGCAGGCCCTGAACCAGGCCGCAGCGGGGGACTGGCCGGCCTGGTCCCACCTCGGTGTGCTCGTGCTGTGGGCCGTGGTGCTGACGGGCGGGGCGGCGCGCTGGTTCCGCTGGGAGTGACGCGGGAGTGACGTAGGAGTGGCGTGGGGGGTGAGGTGGAGGCGGTGGGGCGGCGGCGGGTGAGGCGGAGGCGGTGAGGCGGTGGTGAGCATGGACACGCAAGGCGTGCCGGGCGGTTCCCGGCACACTGGAGCAATGGACCGACCGGATGCGCAGCCCGGCCACGCCGCCGCCACGGCAGCCGTCGAGGACCGGTGGCGGGCCTTCCAGCGGTACGCCCCGTTCTCCCTGCTCGCCTTCAGCGTGCTGCTGGCCGTTCCGACCGGCGGCGTGATCGGGGTCGAGCACGCCGCCTGGGTCCTGATGGCCGTTCTGGTCGTGGTGGCGGTTGTCCTGGAGGGGTGGTGCATCTGGTTCGGCGTGGCCCGCCGGGGGCCGTCCGCCATCGGTACCCTCTACTACCTGGTGCGCTGGGCCGTCGCCTTCATGCTGGCCGTCTGCAGCCCGTTCTTCGCGTTCTACGGCTGCCTCGGGTACTTCGGCGCCACCCGGCTCCTGGTCCCGCGCCTGGTCAGGCCCGGCCTCGCCGGCACTGCGGTGATCCTGGCCGGAGCCCAGGCCGGTGGGCTGCCGCCGGGCAGCGGGGGAGCCTGGGCGCTGTTCGGCGTGCTGCTGGCGGGGAACATGGCGGTGGTCGGTGTGATGATCCAGCTCGACGCCAAGGACGAGGAGCGGGTCCGGGCCCAGGTCGCGACCATCGCCGAGCTGGAACGCACCAATCAGGCTCTGCACGACGCCCTCGACGAGAACGCCGCTCTTCATGCCCAGCTCCTCGTCCAGGCCCGTGAGGCCGGGGTCGCCGACGAGCGCAGGCGTCTGGCCGCCGAGATCCACGACACCATCGCGCAGGGCCTGACCGGGATCATCGCCCAGCTCCAGGTCGTCGCGAACACCCCGGACCACGACCTGGCCCGCGAGCACCTCGGCCGGGCCTCCGACCTTGCCCGCCGCAGCCTGGGCGAGGCCCGTCGGTCCGTGCACAACCTGTCCCCGGTCGCGCTCACCGACGCCACGCTCGCCGAGGCGCTGCACGAGACCGTCGAGGAGTGGTCGGCGCGTACGGGGGTGCGCGCCGAGTTCATCCTCACCGGTGCGGCGGAGCACCTGCACGAAGAGATCGAGGCGACGCTGCTGCGCATCACGCAGGAGGCGCTGTCGAACACCGCCCGGCACGCCCGTGCCTCCCGTCTGGGTGTCACCCTCTCGTTCATGGCGGGCGAGGTCACCCTCGACGTACGCGACGACGGCCGCGGCTTCGACCCGAAGGCGTTGCCCGCCCACACGGGCAGCGGCGGCTTCGGCCTGGACGGTATGCGGGCCCGGGCCGAACGCATCGCGGGCACGGTCACCGTCGAGTCCGAGCAGGACGGCGGCACGGCGATCTCCGCTCGCGTACCGTTGGTCCGCCATGAGCAGTGAGCCCTCTCCCGTCACGTTGCTGATCGTCGACGACCACCCGGTGGTCAGGGACGGTCTGCGCGGCATGTTCGAGTCGGTCGACGGCTTCACGGTTCTCGGTGAGGCCTCCGACGGAGTCGAGGGCGTCGCCCGAGCCCTCGCCCTCGATCCCGACGTCGTCCTCATGGATCTGCGGATGCCGGGCGGCGGTGGGGTCGACGCCATCAGGGAGCTGTCCCGGCGCGGCGCCCGTGCCCGCGTCCTGGTCCTCACCACGTACGACACCGACTCCGACACGCTGCCCGCGATCGAGGCGGGCGCCACCGGCTACCTCCTCAAGGACGCGCCCCGCGAGGAGCTCTTCACGGCGGTGCGCGCCGCATCCGAGGGCCGCACCGTGCTCTCCCCGGCGGTCGCGTCGCGCCTGGTCACCGCTGTGCGTACGCCCCCGGCCCCGGCCGGGGCCACCCTCTCGGCCCGGGAGCGGGAGGTCCTCGTCCTCGTCGCGCGCGGCACGTCGAACCGGGAGATCGCCCGCGAGCTGTTCATCAGCGAGGCCACGGTCAAGACCCATCTCACCCACCTCTATGCCAAGTTGGGCGTCAAGGACCGGGCGGCGGCGGTCGCGGTGGCGTACGACCGCAAGATCCTCGGCTAGGGCCACACACAAAGGTCCTTGGCCAAGGCATACGGACACAGCGCTTCAGGGCGTGTTCCGGCCCTCGATGACAGGGGTCAGCCCGTCGAGCAGGGCCTTGAGGCCGAGCTCGAAGAGTGTGTCGATGCGGAGGTCGTAGCCGTCGTCGAACGAGCCGATGATCTTCGTGAAGGTGGGGAAGCGTCCGGAGTCGGTCAGGCTCCGGAGCGCATGGGCGCGGCTGTCCATCCACTGGTCGTCGGACTGCCCGGTGGTCGCCTCGGCGTGCGCCTCCCCTTCGAGATGGATCGCCAGTCCCTGCACGTGGCTGTAGAGCAGTACGTGGATGTCGAACAGCGTGGTGGTGTCCAGGCCGTGCCCGTCCAGCGCGCCGAGCGTCCATTCGCCGTGGACGATCAGGTTGGGGAGGAGCAGGGGGCGGGTGAGGGGTGAGAGCTGGGCGAGCCAGGGGTGCTTCCGGTGCAGGGTCCACAGCGTTCGTGCGCCCAGCTCCACGCGGGCACGCCAGCCGTCCGGGGCTGTGGCGGGGTAGGTCTGCTCGCCGAACGCGCTGTCCGCCATCAGCAGGATGAGATCGTCCTTGCCGGTGACGTACCGGTAGGGCGACATGGGGGCGACGCCGAGCCGTCCGGCGACCCCGCGCATGGAGAGGGCCCCGAGCCCCTCGGTGTCCGCGATGTCGATGGCGGTGCCCACGATCCGGTTC
This sequence comes from Streptomyces sp. NPDC048565, assembly GCF_040650935.1. NCBI lineage: Bacteria > Bacillati > Actinomycetota > Actinomycetes > Kitasatosporales > Streptomycetaceae > Streptomyces > Streptomyces sp. NPDC048565. The sequence goes on along the minus strand of NZ_JBEZIH010000030.1, from coordinate 103,211 downwards.
AGGGTCAGTTCCTGTTCAGCGGGAGCGGCAGTGGCGGAGGACCCGGTCCCCGCGCCCGAGGGCGGCGGGGGCCGCCGCCTGCGGGGTGCGGTGCCGGGCGGGGCCGGGGTCGCGACGACCGTGCCGACGCGTGGCTGTGTCTCCACGGTCCCCTCCAGGCGCAGGTGCGTCAGGGCCTTGGTCGCGGTGGCGAGGGCCACGCCCCATTCCTCGGCGATGCGACGGGTGGAGGGGACGCGGTCCCCCGGGGCCAGTTCGCCCTCGCCGATGCGCCGGCGGATCTCGGTGGCGATACGCAGATAGGGCGGCTCGTCCGCGTGCCCCGTGATGTCCGTCACGTGCCGTCTCCTTTCCCTCCTGTACTAGTGCAGACCCTAGCGGGTGTTCTGTGTGTCACGGCTCATCTGTCCTAGTGCAGAGCGGAATTGTTCCTGGTGGCGAGGGTCGTGCGTACACCGTACGTTCAGCTGGACACAGCGTACGAGAGGAGCTTCTGATGCGCACCGTTCTCATCTCCGGCGGAGGTGTCGCCGGACCCGCGCTCGCCCATTGGCTGCACCACCACGGCTTCGCGGTGACCGTCGTCGAACGAGGGGCGGGGGTGCGGCCCGGCGGGCAGGCCATCGACGTCCGGGGTGTCGCGCTCGACGTGATCGAGCGGATGGGCCTGCTGGAGCCGGCTCGCCGGGTCCGTACCCGGATGCGGGGCATGTCGGTCATCGATCCCGACGGAAAGGAGATCCACCGTTCCACCGAGGCGACCCTGAGCAGCGGCCGGCTGGACAGCCCCGACATCGAGCTGCTGCGCGAGGACCTGGTGCGGCTGGTGTACGAGCGGACGCGCGCGGACGTGGAGTACCTCTTCGGGGACACCGTCACCGCGCTCGACGAGGACACGACCGGAGTGCGGGTGGACTTCGCCCGTGCCGCATCCCGCACCTTCGACCTCGTCATCGGAGCCGACGGACTGCACTCGACGGTGCGACGGCTGGCGTTCGGGCCCGAGGAGCGTTTCGTGCACCATCTCGGCAGCTACCTGTCGGTGTTCAGCGCGGAGAACTTCCTCGCTCTCGAGGACTGGCAGGTATGGCTGAACGACGGCGGTGTCGGCTTCGGCATCATGCCGGTGCGCGACAACACCGAGCTGAGGGTCGCGTTCGGCTTCGAGTCGGGTCCGCTGGCCCGCGACGCCGAGGCCCTGCGCCGCATGATCATGGAGAGGCTCGCGGCCCTGCGGTGGGAGGGACCGCGTCTGGCCGAGGCCGCGCGCGACGCCCCCGACTTCTACTGCGACGCCATGGCGCAGATCCGGATGGACCGCTGGTCGCACGGCCGGGTGGCGCTGCTCGGTGACGCCGCCTCCTGCCCGTCACCGCTCTCGGGCCAGGGCACCAGCCTGTCGCTCGTCGGCGCGTACGTGCTGGCCGACTCCCTGGCAGCCCGGGCAGCCAGCGACCACACGGCCGCCTACGACCGCTACGAGGAGCGGATGCGCGACTTCGTCGCCCTGAACCAGGCGCTGGCGACAGAGAATCCCGGCGGGCCCGCGGCCGAGGCGTCCGTCGCGCACGCCAAGAACGCCCTGTCGCTGGACGGCTGAGAGGCGCGGCAGCGCCACGCGTATCTCGTTTGCCGTGATGGGGGCTGCCGGGCACCATCGGTGGATGGACTACGTCGTGCGTGCGGTGCGGGCAGAGGAGTGGGCGCGGGCCAAGGAGATCCGGCTGGTGGCGCTGCGGGATCCGGCTGCCCCGATCGCCTTCCTGGAGACGTACGAGCAGGCGCTGGCCAAGCTTGATGTGTTCTGGCAGGAGCGGACGGCGGGAGCCGCCACGGGTGGGCACAGCCGTCAGTTCGTCGCCGAGGCGCCCGACGGGCAGTGGGCGGGCACGGTGTCGGTGCTGGTCGAGCGCCCGGGGGGTGAACCGGGCTTCGGGGAGGCGGCCGAGACCGACCAGGCACACCTGGTCGGAGTGTTCGTCCGGCCCGGGCACCGCGGGCGGGGAGTGGTGGACGCGCTGTTCCGTGAGGCGATCGACTGGTCCTGGTCGCTCACCGGACGGCCGCTTCAGCGGGTGCGGCTGTACGTCCATCAGGACAACGCGCGTGCCGCGGCCTCGTATCGCCGGATGGGCTTCGCCCCGAGCGGGCGGAGCATTCCGATGGAGGGCGATCCGACGTCCCTGGAGCTGGAGTTCGAGATCCGCCGTTAGGGCGCCCTGGGCTCTTGAAGCCACCGCTGAGTGACCAGCAGCTCTCTGCGGGGAGACTTGCGCTCGAGGTACTGGTGGCAAGGCCTCGGCGAACGAGGCTGCCCGCTTCTGTGCGACCGCACGGACTTCACGGCGCCGGGTGGGTGCGCCGGATGCCGGAGAAGGCGGTGGGGGTCGCCCAGCCGCGCAGTACGGCGTCGATCGTTGACCGGAACGCGGTCTCGGCTGCGGTGCCGCTGAGGCCGCCGGCGAGTTCGAGGGTCACGAGCCCGTGCAGGGCGACCCACAACGAGACGGCGATGAGTGTGGTGTCCCCCGCGAGGATGCGGCCCGCCACGGCGCGGTCGACCGCCGCGACAAGCGGCCGCACCGGGTCGCGGTCGCCGACCCGCGCCGACGGGACGAAGGACTGCGCGCCACCGAACAACACCGTGTACAGGTGCCGGTGTTCGCGTCCCCAGCGGCGATACGCCGCGGCCAACGCGTACAGGTCCTCCAGGGCGGACTCCGCGTCAGGGACGGCCGTCAGGTCCTGGAACAGGCCGGCGACCGCTTGGTCGCGCACCTCACGGATCAGCCCGTCCTTGCCCTGGAACAACGTGTACACCGCCGCCGTCGACGTCCCGGCAGCGGTAGCCAGGGCGCGGACGCTGACCGACTCCTGGGGGCGGGTGGCGAACATCTCGGTCGCGCATGCCACGAGACGTTCTCTGACGGCGGCGTCGTTCGTTCTCGGCCTTCCCACGCGGAACAGCTTACCCGGGCTGGTAACGTCATTTCAGAACAGTGTTTCAAAACGACGTGTCAAAACCTGGGGAGAGATCACCGTGCCACCGTCCGTCATACGTCCTTTACGCCTCGTCGGCCGCCTCCTGGCGGCTACCGCCGCAGTGGTGGGGCTGGTCGCCTTCTTCCTGGCCCTTGTCGTCGCCACCGACGGGGCGGCATCAGGGTTCCCCGCATGGTCCGCGACGGCCGGGGTCGCGGTCGTCGCGGCACTGTGGCGGGGTCGCCGCCGGTCCTGGCGAGGGCGGCTGGTTCCCTTCCTGCCGGTGCTCGTCGCGGTGACCCTGACGTTGTCGGTGTGCGTTCCCACCGTCCCCACGGCGTATCGCCCCCCGCCCGCCCTGACGTTCGTGACCACCGAGCACTGGCGCCTGTCCACCGGCAGCCGGGTCGCGGTCTACCACTACCCGCCCACTGGCAACAGCCCCCGGCATCGTGTTCCGCTCGTCTATCTCCACGGCGGGCCGGTGCGCGGCATCTCGGTGCTCGACCACCACTTCCTGCAGAGGCTCGCAGGACAGGGCTATGACGTGTACGCCTACGAGCAGGCCGGCGGTGGACGCAGCGACCTGCTGCCCATGGACCGGTACTCGATCACCCGGTCCGTCCATGACCTCGGCGCCTTCGCCGGCAAGCTCGGCAGGGGCCGCGTCGACGTGCTGGGATTCTCCTCGGGGGCGGCCGTGCTCACCCGTGCGCTGGCCGACCGGGCCACCGCCGCCCACCTGCATCGGGCGGTCATCGCCGAGCCGGGTCCGATGGACGGCCCCACCGCCGGGATGACCGGGCGGAAGGGGCGGCCGTCCGCCCGCGGCATCGCACCGGCCACGGCCGGACCGCGCTCCACACACATCCCGCGGTACGCGGTCGCGTTCGGCCTCATGCGGCTCGGACTGCTCAGTCCGGCCACCGGGTTGGTGGGGCAGGCGGAAGGCGTCAATGCCTTCACCGCCGCCGATCTCGGCAGCGACACCGCGTCCGCCTACTGCGCGAAAGACGCGCACCGCATCCCGGTCGAGGACACGGAGCGAACCTTCTCCTTCAGCGCCGCCGCCAGCCTCCGCATCCAGCAGACGATCAAAGACTCCCCCTCCATCGCCCCGCAGCTGAGGCGCTCCCGGACCCCCGCGATGCTGATGATCGCCGAGTGCTCCTCCCAGGTCCGCCGGTGGGGGACGACCATCCTTGCGAACGACCCCGCCGTCCAGCGCACCCAGTACATGCCGGGCGTCGGCCACCACATGTGGAACGGCCTGGACGACAACGACCGACGAGCCGCAGCCGTCATCACCGCATTCCTCCAGGACAAGCCCGCGCCTCTGCCCGACCGCCCGACCCGGGCCGGCATCCCGGCCTTCCTCCGCGACCACAGGTAGACGGTTCCGGCCTGAGCGGCCGGCCTGATCGGCAGCCGGTCCGGCCTTGTCGGTGAGGGACCGGCTGCGGGGCATGCCGGACGGGGGACGGCTCGACGGGTGGTCAGCTCGGGCCAGGTGGTCAGCTCGGGCCGGGCGCCGGCAGGCGTTCCCGCCAGCGGGCACGGGCCTGCTCCTCGGAGCGGAGCAGCGCCAGCGTGGGCATCCCCTGGCCCTGGCCGGCCGACAGCAGCTCCGGCAGCTGGGGAAGCGGGGCCACGGCGGCGACATCGTCGAGGACGAGCGTCATTGGTGGGTCGAGCCGACCGTCGGTTGACCGTGCGGCCATGCGGCGGCCGTGCTCGACCACGTGCGAGGCGAGTGCGGTGAGCAGGGGCATCGCACCGGGGCGGTGGCGAGGATCCTCGATGGGCTCGCCGACCACATAGAGCGTTCCCCCTTCGCGAGCGAAAGAATCCAGCACGAGCGCATCGGCTCGGTTGGGTGTGCACGCTTCGCGGATGTGGACCGAGGAGAGGGCCTCGAAGGCTCGTACGGTCAGTTCCTGGGCCACCTCCCGGCGTTCGGGGTAGGCGGTGAGCGCGGATTCCAGGAGTCCGGCGAGCCCGGAGGCCGCCTTGGGATGGGTGCGGAGCACCCGGACCGGGTCCTGGCCGCCCGAGCCGGAGGCCCAGCGGTGGACCTGGCGGAAGGGCCGGCCGTCCACGGCGGCGGCGTGCAGCCAGCACCGGAGCAGTGTCTCGGCGGTGTCGGCGACGGCCGTGTCCGCCCTGGCCAGGGGGCGGACCGGGGCGAGGAGCGCGGCGGCGCGGGAGCCCGCGATGGCGGGGTCGTCGCAGCCGGCGACGGGCGACCAGTGGAGGCGGGCCGGGGTGTCGCAGAGGTGGCCGGGGTCGTAGACGAGGACCGGGCCGAGCTTGCTGCGGGCGTCCTTCGTCTCGGCCCAGACGCTGGGGTCCGAGGTCACGACGAGGGCGGAGCCGTCGGCGTCCCGGATGGCCTGGACGACGGCGGGGCGACGGGTGGCCGATGCGCCGTAGAGGACGTGGGGGATACGGGGCGTGGGGACCAGCGGGGCGGTCGCGTGCGCGTACGCGACGAGGGGCGTGACGGTGGCCGGCTCCGGTGCGTACGGGGCGGCGGTGGCGCCGGGGACGTGCGCGTGCTCGGTGGGTGTGGCGCCGGGGACGTGCGCGTGCTCGGTGGGTGTGGCGCCGGGGGCGTGCGCGTGCTCGGTGGGTGTGGCGCCGGGGGCTTGTGCATGCCCGGTGGCGGTGGCGGGCTCCCGTACGCCCTCGGCGCCTGGTGCTGCGGACAGTGCCGCGGACCGTGCTGCGGCGGCCTCCACGGGCAACGGGGTCCGGGCGGCCTCGGGGCTGGATGCCGGAGCGGGCGCCCCGGCGGGCGGTGCTGCTTCCCGGGCGGGGTCCTGCCCGTCCGGGGGCGCGGGCCGGGTGTGTACGGCGTCGCGCTCGGCTGCGTACGGTGCCGGGGGCGGCATAGGTGCCGGCGCCGCGCTCTTCTGCTTCCGGACCAGACGCCAGCGCGTCACCACACCCACCACGAACACCGTGAGGACCAGCAGCACCATCACTTCGCCGATGAACAGGCCCCAGAACAGCCCGTACCCGGAGAGCTCGGCCGGCGGGCTGTCAGGCCAGGCGCCCGGCAGATCAGTCGGGTCGCCGGCGAGGGCGCGCAGGGCCAGCGGGGTCCGCGTGAAGCTGACGCCGTCCGGCCAGCCGCCGTGGGCGAACAGCCCGGCCAGGCCCGTGGCCGTCCACGCCAGGACCGTCAGCCCGAAGAGGAAGACCAGGAGCCCGATCAGCAGCCCGTCCGGGACGCCGCCGCCCTGGCCCTCGCCGCCGCGCCCCGGACCGGATGGTGCCTGGCGTGCCATGTCATGCCACCGTTGACTCGGACGACTCGTTGAGCCGTTGCTGGTGCTCGATCCGCGCCGCCCGCTGCTCCGCCTCCAGCTCCGCGGCCCGTACGTCCTCGGGGAGCAGGTCCTGTGCGGAGCCCTCGGTCATCGCACGGTCGGTGAAGACCAGGGGCCGTTCCGCCTCGGTGATCAGGTGTTTGACGACCTGCACATTGCCGTTGACGTCCCATACGGCGATACCGGGGGTGAGCGTCGGGATGATCTCGACCGCCCATCTGGGCAGACCGATGACCTTGCCCGTCGCTCTGGCCTCGTCCGCCTTCTGGGCGTAGATCGTGCGGGTGGAGGCCATCTTCAGGATGGCCGCCGCTTCCTTCGCCGCGGCTCCGTCGACGACGTCGCTGAGGTGGTGGACGACCGCGACGAAGGACAGCCCGAGGCGACGCCCGAATTTCAGCAGACGCTGGAAGAGCTGTGCGACGAACGGGGAGTTGATGATGTGCCAGGCCTCCTCGACCAGGAAGATGCGTTTCTTCCTGTCGGGCCTGATCCAGGTGTGCTCAAGCCACACACCGACGATGGCCATGAGGATCGGCATCGCGATGGAGTTGCGGTCGATGTGCGAGAGGTCGAAGACGATCAGCGGGGCATCGAGGTCGATGCCGATCGTGGTCGGGCCGTCGAACATGCCGCGCAGGTCACCGTCGACGAGCCGGTCCAGGACGAGGGCCACGTCCAGGCCCCAGGCCCGTACGTCGTCCAGGTCCACGTTCATCGCTTCGGCGGACTCGGGCTTCGGGTGGCGCAGCTGCTCCACGATGTCCATGAGGACCGGCTGGCGTTCGGTGATGGTGTCGTTGACGTAGGCGTGCGCGACCTTGAGCGCGAAGCCGGACCGCTCGTCGAGGCCATGCCCCATGGCGACCTCGATGATCGTACGGAGCAGGGCCAGCTGCCCGGTCGTGGTGATCGACGGATCGAGCGGGTTGAGCCGGATCCCGTCGTTCAGCGCGGCCGTCGGGTCGAGCCGGATGGGCGTGATGCCCAGCTCCTCGGCGATGAGGTTCCACTCGCCGACGCCGTCCTCGCCCTGGGCGTCCAGGACGACGACCTGGCGGTCGCGGAAGCGGAGCTGGCGGAGCACATAGGTCTTCTCCAGCGCCGACTTGCCGTTGCCGGACTCGCCGAGCACCAGCCAGTGCGGGGCGGGGAGCTGCTGCCCGTACAGCTGGAACGGGTCGTAGATGTAGCCCTTGCCCGAATACACCTCACGCCCGATGATCACGCCGGAGTCTCCGAGGCCGGGAGCTGCGGTCGGCAGATAGACGGCCTGGGCCTGGCCCGTCGACGTACGCACGGGGAGCCGGGTCGTCTCCACGCTCCCGAAGAGGAAGGAGGTGAAGGCATCCGACAACGCGGACAGCGGATCTCGCATGGCGTGACTGCCCTCTCGTTAGCGACGGATGCCGGTGGCGAACGGCAAGGTGTTCACAAAGGCGCGGTGGTGCTCCCGGTCGCACCACTCCAGCTTGAGGTACGACTTGCCGGCCGAGGCCCGGATCGTCCGCTTGTCGCGGGCGAGCGCCTCGGGGGAGCGGGACGACACGGTGATGTACCCCACCAGGTTCACCCCGGCGGCGCCGCTCGCGAGATCCTCACCCCGTTGGTCGAGCCTGCCGTGGGCGGCGATGTCGCGGGGGTCGACCGTGCGGTTCATCTTGGCCTGGCGGCTGGCTTCGGCGTCGTCGTTGGTCTTCTCCGTGAGCATCCGCTCGATGGCGATCTCGGTGGGTTCGAGGTCCATGGTGACGGCGACCGTACGGATCACGTCCGGTGTGTGGACGAGAAGCGGGGCCAGGAAGTTCACGCCGACCGGCGTCATCGGCCACTCCTTCACCCAGGCCGTCGAGTGGCACCAGGGGGCGCGCGTCGTCGACTCGCGGGTCTTGGCCTGGAGGAAGGTCGGTTCGACCGCGTCCAGTTCGGCCGGCCAGGCGTTGCGCTTCGTCATCGCCTGGATGTGGTCGATGGGGTGGTCCGGGTCGTACATCGAGTGGACGAGGGAGGCCAGCCGGCTCTGGCCGAGCGGCTGGCGGACCCGGATGTCGGCCTCGGCGAGCCGTGCGCAGATGTCGGTCAGCTCACGGGCCATGACGACCGCGAGCCCGGCGTCGCGGTCGACCCTGCGGCCGCCCTTGGGCCGGGCGGCGCGGGCCATGGCGTTGGCCTCGGCCGCCAGGTCACGGCTGAAGTGCATGCAGGCGACGAGGTAGGCGCGGTGCTGCTCGCTGGAGGTCGAGACCATCGACTGGAGCTGGTCGTAGGACTCCTGGAGCCAGCCCGGCGCGGCGCGGTCGCCGCGCTGGGCGACGTCCTTGGCGTGCGCGTCGGGGTCGGCGGGCAGCGTACGGGCCAGCATCTGGAGGCGCGTCACGAAGCCGTCGCCGTTGGCCACGTGCTTGAGCAGGGTGCCGAAGCGGTCGACCAGGGCTTCCTGGTCCTCGCTGTCACGCAGCCCGACACCGGGGCCCTCGATCTCGATGGCGGCCGTGACCGTGCGCCGGTCGGCGTGCAGCAGTACGGCGATCTCGTCGGGCCCGAAGGGGGCGGCGAGCCAGCTGATCCGGCCGATGCCGGGCGGTGGCCCGATCTCCACCTCACGCCCGTCGGCGCTGACACCGGCCTCCATCGCGGAGGAACGGTACGCCGTGCCGCGGCGCAGGGTTCGCTTGAAACTGCGGTTGATCTCGAACCATTTGTAGAAGGTGCGGCCCTTGTAGGGGACGTACACGACGGCCAGGGCCAGCAGGGGGAAGCCCATGAGCGTCACGATCCGCAGGGAGAGCACCGGGACGAGGAGCCCGCTCATCATGCCGAGGAACGCTCCGGCGATGATCAGCGCGATCTCGCCCGTCTCACGGTTCTTGCCGACGATCGCGTTCGGCCTGGCGCGGCCGATGAGATACGTGCGGCGGGGCGCGATGGTGTGGGACTGGGTCGTCAACGCCCTCCCCCTCCTGTGCTCGTGTTACCTGTGCTGCCTGAACCGCCTCGTGGGGTGCGGCTGCCGTGGGGGGTGCCGGAGGTGGGCCCGGACCCGCTGCGTGGCGAGGGCGCGGCGGAGCCGCCGCCTCCGCCGCCTGGGTTACGGGAGCTGTGGGCGGCGACACCGCCGCTGGCCGGGTTGGAGGGCCGGGCTCCTCCGCCACCGCCTCCGCCCTCACCGCCGCCGCGGCCGCTGTGGGTCTTGATGCCCTGGGAGACGAGCGCGGCGGGCGAGCTGATCAGCGCGGCGGCCTGGGAACCGTCGGTGGCCTGCTTGCGGTTGGTGCGGGCGCCCTGGATCTCGTCGCCGAAACCGGGGACGAAGCGGTAGATCATGGCGGAGGCGAAGATCGCCAGCAGGATGATGGCGAGGCCGGACACGACGGCCGAGAAGGCGTTCGGCCCGTCGTCAGCGGAGAGCGCCCCGGCGAGCCCGAGCACGATGACGATGACCGGTTTCACCATGATCACGGCGATCATGATGCCCGCCCAGCGGCGGACATGGCCCCACATGTTCTTGTCGACGAGCCCGGAGTACACGACGACACCGAGCAGGGCGCCCACATAGAGCAGGGCGGCCCGGATCACGAGCTCAAGCCACAGGATGCCGGCGGCGAGGATCGACACGAGCGAGACGACGATCAGCATGATCGGCCCGCCGCCGATGTCGTTGCCCTTCTTGAGGGCTTCGGCGAACGACCCGAAGAAGACGTCGTTCTGCCCGCCTGTCGCCGAGGAGATGACCTGGGTGACGCCGTCGGTGGCCGAGACGACCACGTACAGGATGAGCGGGGTGAAGGCCGAGGCCAGGACCGTCAGCCAGAGGAAGCCGACGGCCTCGGACATGGCGGTGGTGAACGGCACGCCCCTGATGGCGCGCTTGGCCACGGCGAACAGCCACAGGACCAGGGTGAGGACGGTGGAGGCGGCGAAGACGACGGCGTACTGGGTGCGGAAGGTGGAGTTGGTGAAGTCGACGGTCGCCGTGCTCTCCACGGCTTCGCTCAGCTTGCCCACGAGATAGGCGGCGGCGTCCGCGCAGCCGCGGGCGAGGGAGGTGAGGGGGTCGGTGGCGTCGTCGCCGATGGGGGGCGTGCTGCGGGCGCCCGCTCCGGCTCCGTCCTCCTCGCAGTAGTCCCTGGCTTGCCCGACGATGAGATCGCAGGCGCTCTCGCTGGTACTCGGTGACGGGGTCGGTGTGGGCGCGGCGTGGGCGCGGGACGCCAGGAGGATGATCGCCGGCGGAAGGATTCCCAGGATTCCGGCGAGAGAGAAGGCGCGGAACCGGCGGTTATCGGGCATAGGTGAAGCCTCCGTATCCCTCGACCGCACCGGCGATTTCGTCTGCGGTCGAGGCCCGGTTGTCGCCGTTGACGGGGGTGGGGCCCTCGGCCTGACTCGACGATTCGATCTTCCAGTCGCCGGCGACCCACTTGAGTTTCTCCGTGATGGTGAACCAGGACGCGCTGACGGGCTTGGTGGAGCCCTGGCCTGCCATGCCGACGAGGCCGGTGCACCAGACCTCCACGGTTGCGGTGTCCTCGCCCTGGGCAGTCGTCCTGGTCCCGGCCGGGATGGTCCTGGAGACGAACGTCAGGCCGCTGGGCGTGCTGCCGTCTTCGTTCAGCCCGACGTTTGTGAGGAACCCGGCGGAGTACGCCTTGCCTGTGTCGGCCTTGAGAGCTGCCACGACGGCTGGGTCGTGGGTGGCCTCCAGGATGCCGTCCCGCTTCGTCTTGTCGAACATGTCCGCGGACCCCAGCGCCACCGCGTAATTCGCCGCCGCGCTCTGCGCCCCCTGCTCGTCATGCGCGAAGCCCGAGGCGATCGTGCCGTTCTTGCCCTGGACCGGCTTCGTGCCCGTCGCGGCCGTGGGCCCCGCTCCCGCCCCCGCCCCGTCGGACTTCTTCGCGCTGCCGCCGTCCGACCCGCCGCCCCCGCCCTGGTTCGCGAACGCGATCGCCGCGATCAGCAGGACCACCACGCCCACCGCCATGATCAGCGAGCGGGAGCTCCGGGCCGGCCTGCGTCCGTGGCCGTCGCCGTCGTCACCGCCGGGGAGGCGGGTCCGTGTCTGGCGCGTCCCGCCGAGGGTGCTGTACGCGTCGTCAGTACGGCCGCCCGGCTCGCTGCCGCCGTAACCGCGCTCGTCGCCCTGGCTCATGCCGCGTACGCCCCCTCAGCCGTGTGCGGTTCCGCGTAGTGCGACGGTGGCGGTGCTGGTTTCCGCGTGGACGCGGTGTGGTGACTCGACATCAGGAGACGCAACCTCTGCCGGTGGGCACGACGGACGGATGGTGGGGGCGGACGGGGCGGGACGGGGACGGGTCCGGGCAGGGCGGCCGACTGACAGCTGGTCAGACAGCCATGCCGTACACAATGGTGAACAGCGTGCCCAGGGACCCGATGATGAAGACCCCGGTCAGCCCCGCCACGATCAGGCCCTTGCCCTGTTCCGCGCTGAAGGTGTCGCGCAGCGCCGTCGCGCCGATGCGTTGCTTCGCCGCACCCCAGATCGCGATCCCGAGACAGAGCAGGATGGCGACCGCCATCACCACCTCGATCATGATGCGCGCCTCGTTGCCCAGGGTCCCGAACGGCCCCCAGTTCGGGGCGATTCCGCCGATGATGGTGGTGATGTCGCCCTTCTCAGCTGCCAGGATCATGTAAGTCACCGCCCCTGTTGGGTAGTTCGCAGCCCGTGCCGTGCGACACGGGTCAACCTCTATCTTCGCTGATGAAACCGGCATCGCACGACGCCTTCCCGGGTCTCTTTACCCGGATCTCGCACGTTTGACCGGAGGAGCCGCCCTGACCTGCGGCTCGCATAGGGATCCGTCCGCATATGTATCGTTACTCTGTGTATCACGCTCAGTGACGGCTAGCAACGACGGGCCGTCATGGAACAAGGTGCGGTTGATGCGTTCACGGGACGCGAGGTATTCGTACGCGCTGTTCGAGAGCCGTGCGTGCGCCGGTGGCTTCCGGTCGATGCATCGTCAGGGCCCGTACGGGGAAGACCTCTCGCCCTCGCACCCTCACCCCTCCCACGCCCTCGCGGTCAGAGCGCGGTGCGTACCGGTGCGGGCCCCCGGGCCGGTGTCGTCCAGTGGGAAGGTGGCCTGAAGTCGCACCAGGAACCGTCGAACGGGAATGCCCTCGACTCGGCGAGACGGGCCGGGCGTTGGCCCTCCGCCCGGATCGCCGCCGCCTGCCGTGCCGACCAGTACGCCGGGTGCCCGGTCTTCTCGGCGAACGACCGCTCGTCCTTCCATCGCCGGCTGCGGTCCGCCGCCACGGTGATGTCCAGCTCGTGGTCGGCCACGTCGATGTCCTCGCCGTGGTGGGCCCGGTGCTGTCCTCACTCACGGAGCGGAGCGCTTCATGGTGCGAGGGGGCAGGTCCTCGGGGGAGCCGAGGGGGCCGGGGGTGCGTTCTCCATGAGGTGGTCAGGGCTGCCGGTGCCGGGGGCGGTCGGTAGGCGCGAGCCCCTGGTGGCGCGTTCCCCGCGCGTTCCCCGCGCGTTCCCCGCGCGCCCCCTCCGGTGATGGCGAAGAGCGGTAGGGGGCAGGTGCCGGAGGCCGAGGCGGTAATCGTTTCTGCTGGCGAGGGCGCATCCGATTTCTTCGGAGGCGCCGATACCGATGCGTCGCGTCGTCGTTGATCGGGGTGACCGGTCAGCTTGACGGGTGGGAGTGCGTGATGGATCTGGGACAGAGTAAGTCGGCTGAAACACAAGGGAGTTGGGCGGATAATCCCGCCGTCCCTGACCAGCAGGGGTCGGTAGATTGTGCGCGTGACTAGCAATGGTGTGGAGGAGATCGGCGGCCGTTACCTCTTGGTCGAGCGTCTCGCCAGTGGCGGTATGGGCACGGTGTGGCGTGCTACCGACCGGTTGCTGGAGCGCTCTGTCGCGGTCAAGGAGGTGCACCTGCACGGCGACGGAGAGGGCCTGTCCCGGCGGCTGCACCGGGCGCACCGAGAGGCGCGCGCCATCGCCAGGGTTTCCCATCCCAACGTCATCAACATCCATGACCTGGTCATCCACGACGAACGGTTGTGGCTGGTCATGGAGTTGGTGCGGGGGCCGTCGCTGGCGGAACACGTCACCAGGCAGGGTCCCCTGAGTGTGCAGCGGGTCGCCGAGATCGGACTCGAGCTTGTGGCCGCCCTCAACATGGTGCACTCCGTGGGTGTTCTGCACCGGGACGTGAAGCCGGCGAACGTCCTGCTGCGCTCCGACGGCCGGGTGGTGCTCTGCGACTTCGGAATCGTCATGCTGGAGGACACCCTGGCGCTCACCGCCGCCGGAGGGGTGGTCGGGACTGTGGACTACCTCGCTCCGGAGCGTATCGAGGGCCGGCATGCCGGGGTCCCCAGCGACCTGTTCTCTCTGGGCGGCACCCTGTGTGCGCTGTTCACCGGCCGTTCGCCGTTCGCCAGGGCGAACCCCGCAGCGACGATCTACGCCGTGGTCAGCGATCCTCCGCTCCTGCCCGAGGCGGCCGGCCCCCTGCGTCCCATCCTCGCGGCGATGCTGGCCAAGGATCCCGCCGCCCGGCCGTCCCCTGACGAGATCGCCGCGGCGCTGCGGCCGTTGGCGGCGATGCCTGCACCTCCCCCTGACGAGAGTGTTGCCTCGCTTCGGCCGCCGCCCGCGGTAATCGTTCCCACCCAACCATCGGAGAAGCCCCCCATGCCCAGCGAAACGCCGTCTCGGGAGAAGGACCGACGCCACATCAGGGTGAGGGCCGGGTGGCTCGTGGCGGCAGCGGTGCTGGTCGTCGGCGGTGTCGTCACCGGGCTGCTGATCAACCACGCATCGGAGTCGCAGCAGGACAAGTCCGATGCCAAGCCGAGCGTGCAACCGGGCCCGAGTGATTCGGCCAAGAGCGATCCGGGCCGGAGCGATGGGCTCAAGGCGGGGCCGACGGAGATCGGCGCCGTGATGGTCCAGGAAAGGGACTCACCCCGGGTCTGGCTGTTCTCGGGTAACCAGTACATGCGCGCAAGCATCTCCGAGTCGGACACGGGCGAGCTGGTGACGAGGAAGGAAAACACCCCTCGCTCCCTGACGCACTGGGACGGTACCTTCAAGGACCTTCCCGGATTCCGCGACCATATCGACGCGGTGCTTCCTGTCCCGGGCCACTCCGGCGACTACTGGGTGTTCTCCGGAAAGCAATACATCCGGGTGCACCTCAGTGCCAACTTCACCGACAGCCTGGTGTCCGGCCCCGCCCCGCTCGACGACTGGAACGAAGCGTTCTGCGGCGCGTCCGACTTCACGGACGGCATCGACGCGGTGCTGCCGGCCCCGAAGCCGGAACACACGCAAACGGCCTGGGTCTTCGCCGGGAACCACTACATCAGGATGAAGCTCGACGACACGGGCCCCGGCGGTTCGTGCGACGTCGAGCGGAAGCAGCTCAGTAACTGGTCGGGCAGCCTCGCGAAATACGAGAATTTCAGTACGAAGATCGACGCGGCCATGATCGTCCCGGGTTTCACGGACGAGGTCTGGGTGTTCTCCGGCAGGGAGTACCTGAGGATCAAGCTCGACGGCGCCAACTACGGCGACGACACGGCGGTGGGCGCGCCCATGCAACTGCCGGACTGGAACACGCTCCCGCAGGCTTGAGCAGATCTGAAGGCCCGTGCCGCACCGATGACTTCGCACTGCTTCCGGTGCGCGAGCGGCACATCGCGGCCTTCGTCGATCTGCTTCCCGACGGTGCATCGCTGTACGGCCGGCGGGCCGCCTCGGCCAGGAGGAGGTCCGTAGTTCGCCGCCGAACTCAAGGGCGTGCTCAAGGTGCTCTCAGCCGACTCGCGCAGGCGGTCAGGGCCTCTCGGCCAGCGTCGCCGTGAAGCTGCGCCCGTAGGTGTGGTGGGTCGTGACGTCGATGCGGGTGCCGCCGGGGACTTGGCGGACGTGGACCCCGGTGTCCGCCGAGACGCGCCGCAGGGCCAGGCCGTGAAGGGTGACCGACACGGTGGCCCGCGTCGTGGTGGGGTCGGAGACGGCGATGGCGTACCTGCCGTCTCCGGTGCGGCGCAGCATGACCGACGCCGGACCGTCGATCGAGAGGCGCCCCACCCGGTGCGTCCCCGGGGTGAAGGCGTTGGCGGCGGTGATGCTGAGACGGGTGTGCGCGGCGGCCTGGAGGCGGACCGTGTTGGACAGTACGGAGAGCACGGAGCGTGGGCCGTGTGCGGCGTAGGCCGCCAACTGCCGTGCGGAGGCGTTCGGGACGAGGGCGTGCGCCATGGCGGAGGAGCGCTCTTCGGCAGCTTGCTCGTAGGACAGTGTGAAGAGCTGCTTGGTCACCTTCACGTCCTCGTTGTCGAGACGTACGAGCCGCCGGCTGCGTGTGACCGTGTCGAGTGCGGCGACCGGCGGCGGGCCGGACAGGAAGACGTAGCCGACCGCAGTCCGCTGCCCTTCGTCGGCGTACCGCAGCCAGGCGGGAGGCGCGGCCGCCGCCCCGGCCCCCTGCCCGGGGGACCAGGGCGATCCGTCGCGGAGGCCGCCGGTGAGGGTGACGGTCGATGTGGGATCGGCGATGCGGCTGTCGACAGTCGTGGTCACCGCACGGCCCGACAGGCCGGTCACATCCGCCGAGAGCACGAGGATCTCGTCGTCGAACATGAACCAGGACCTGGTGGCACCGGCCGACCGGTAGGCCACGAAGTCCTCGGGCAGCGTGCCGGCCCGCCGGGCGGCGTACGCGGCGTCGTCGGACTGCACGAGACCGGCCACGCCGTAGCCGCCGAGGCGGGTGCCGCCGGAGAACGAGCGGGTGCCACGGGGGAAGTAGACGTACGTGTTCTGGGACTCGGATGACGAGGTGAAGCCGCGCTCGGGGTTGTCGTACCAGAGGGTGCCGTAGAGCTCGGGGACACTGCGGCGCGTCTCGACGGGGGCGGTGACCCCCGCGAGGCGGTGGGGCGGCACAGCGGTGAAGTAGTCGACGCCGAACGCCTGCCGCTGGTCCGCGCCGGACAGATACAGGTAGTGGGCGCCGTCGCCCTGGAACCAGGGCATCAGGTTCTCGCCGCTCATGTACTCGTACTTGCTGATGCGGTCGGAGCTGCGGGCGAGGGCGAAGGCGTAACCGGGCCTGCGGTGGACGGTCCGGTCCATCGCGTTGAACGCGGAGTGGGATGCGACGGGGACGAGATCCCGGGCGGGCGCGGGTGAGTCCAGGATGTCGGCGTAACGGGCGATGCTCACGGGGGAGACGAACGACGTGGTGTCGAGGCTCGCCTTCGAGGTCTGCCGGACGAATTTGACGTAACCGCCGAGGGCCTCGGCGTCGCTGCCGGACGCGTACGCGGAGAGGCCGACGACGGCCTCCACGACGGCGATGACGTCCGCGTATCCCGTGCCGGCCGCCCGTGAGACAGCCCGTCCCTTGACGATCTCCATCATCCAGCCCTCGAAGATCAGCGGAGCGAAGCCGCCCGCGACCCAGCCCTGTACGACGCCGACCAGACCCTCGTCGGGGAGATAGCCGGTGGAGTCGAGGACCTTGATGGTCTGGACGCTCCGGGTGAGCAGCCCCGTGCCGTAGGAGCCGGTGTAGGCGACGGACGCGTGCTGAACGAAAGAACCGTCCGCGTAGAAGCCGTCGGTGACCCCGTGGCGCGGCTGATAGGGGTCGACGGCCGAGAAGACGGTCAGCTGGTCGGCGATGGCCTTGGTGATGCGGGCCTCGTCGCCCAGCAGGGCGCCCTGGAGGATCCGGTTGGTGGTGATGTCGGCGAGGTTCGCGCCGGTGTGGAAGCGTGAGTCGAGATCGACGTCGCCGTCCTTGCCGTTGCGGAGGTAGGCGTCCATGGAGGCGATGTAGGTCGCTGTGAGGTCCGGCCGGTATGCCGCGAGTTCGTCCCTGAGGAGGACCAGGGTCTTGGTCACGTAGGCCGGGATCCCTATCTCCCAGGTGAACCAGTTGCCGTAGTAGCCCTTCGACTGGTCGCCGAACCATTCGTCGTGGAGCCGGCCGAGCCCGTCGATGGCCCGGCGGCGGACGGCGGTGTCGTTCGACAGGCCGACTGCCGCGGCTCCGGGGAGGCAGGTGGCGAGGGCGATCTCGTAGAGGTACTGGTACGACGTGCTCAGGTGGGGATCGCTGGTGCCGAGCGGTAGGCCCTCGAAGAGCTCGTCCTGCCCGGCGCCGTCCATCGCGTCGAGCCGGGCCTGCGCCGTCGCCCGCAGGGAGGCGAGTTTGGGGGCGACCTCGGGGCGGGCGTTGGACTCGGACGTACCGGCGAACACGGCGGTGGCGTTGGTGAGTACGGCGGCGGTGCCGGTGGGTACGGCGGCCCGGTCACGCCGGGGCGCGGCCTGCGCCCGCAGGGTGCCGGACAGTGCCCAGAGCGTGGCGGCGGGGATCACGGACAGTGCGGAACGACGCGAGAACTCCACCAGTACGCTCCCAAAGTCCGTAGGTACGTAACTCCGCGGGTCCGTGAATCCGGCCCGTAAGCGCTTGTTGCTCCCACGCCCCAGACAAGCAACGGCGACTCACCGATGTCAACGGCCGGGACGGTTGTCGGCCCGGTCGGTCCGGGCTACGCCTTGCGGGCGAGGAGCTGGACCTCCTGGAACTGCCGCTTGTCGGTGGGGGCCGGCTCGATCACCGTGCGGGCCGTCTCGGCCAGTCCGTGGTCGCGCAGGAGCGCGGCGAGACGGCCGGGGGACCAGCGGTAGGCCGTCACCACCGCGTGGTCGTAGGCCTGCGTGTCGATGTGGGGGCCGTCGGTGGCCGGGAAGTCGATCAGCAGGTACCCGCCGGGTGCCAGAACCCGGGCGATCCCGGCCAGGACGGCGGGCAGCTCCTGCGGCGGGGTGTGGATGACGGACCACCGAGCGAGCACCCCGCCCAGCGCACCGTCCTCGATGTCCAGCGCGGCCAACGAGCCGACCTCGAACCGGAGCGCGGGGTGCGCCGCGCGGGCGAGCTCGACCATCACGGGGGAGGCGTCGACGCCGAAGGCGTTCAGGCCCAGCCCGCGCAGGTGGGCGGTGACGTAGCCGGGCCCGCAGCCGAGGTCCGCGACCTCGCCGCCGTCACCGTGCGCCGCCCGTACCAGCTCGGCGAAGGCGCCCAGGAGGGCGCGCTCCAGGGGTCGGTCGCGCAGGGAGTCGTGGAACATCTCCGCGTAGGTGGGTGCGACGGCGTCGTAGGACTCACGGGTGGCAGGCAGGGTCTCTGGTTCGGTCACCCGCAGACAGTAGCGGGTGGGGAAGGCAAGCGTCAGGCGGAGAATCCCCGGGTGAGGTATGGCTTGTTCTGTCCTACTGAATGACGCATTCGCCTTCTAGCGTGCAGCGGGAATTGCCAGTTCTGCTCTCGGGGGAGAAATGAAGCGAATCGCTGTGGCCGTATGTACGGCCCTCTGTATTTCCGCAGCAGGATCCGCGGCCGCGATCGCGGCCGACCGGAGCGCCGCCGACCGGGCGGGGGCGTACACCGTTCAGGGTGGGTGCGGCTACGACTACGACATCCAGATCTCCGGAGCCCGCGCCGGCGCTTCCCTGTGGTGCTCCGGTGGGAAGATCCACCTGGACGGCTGGGTGCGGGACAACGCGGCGGACGGGCAGTGCGCCCAGCTCTACGGCAACGTCGGGTCGAAGTCGTTCGAGATTTCGGTATGCGGCAAGGGGGACGAAAAAGAGGTGCACGTTTCCGGAACAGGATCGTCCGCGAACGTCTATCTGCGGCGTTACGCGTCGGGTAGTTGAGGGTTCACGACATGGGCTCACGTGACTGATCACGATCACGTCACCACGGGGGAGGTTCAGGACATCAAACGGCCCCTAAACGCTGCTCTGAGCGTCCTTAACATCCCCCGGCGCGGGCAGCGTTCGTTCCCACAGCAAGGTGTCGCGCCAGGCGCCGTCCAGGTGGATCGCGTTGTGGGCGACGCCGTACGGGGTGAAGCCGTTGCGGCGTAGTACCCGCTGTGACTGGAGGTTCTCCAGTTGGGTGGACGCCTCGGCGCGGTGCAACCCGAGCTCGTCCGTCATGGTCCGGAGCGCGAGCCCGACGGCGCGCCCCGCGTGCCCCTGGTTCTGGGCGACGCCGGTGATCCAGTATCCGACGGAGCCGCGGAGCAGGTGCGGCTGCGGCAGGATGCCTCCGATGGTGACCTGCCCGATCACCCGGTCGTCGGCGAGAACCACACCGGGCCAGACCGTACCGGCCCGGTGTCCGGCCAGCAGTGCGCCGATCCGCTCCTCCTGGCCCTCCGGAGTGAGGAAGGCGGCCGGCTGGGCCGGCTCCCACGGCCGGAAGGCCTCGAAGTCCCGCACCCGGTGCGCGGCGATCGGGGCGGCATCTGCGGGCTCGATCAGGCGGATCCTGGTGGTGCTGCTGCTGGGCATGGACTGATTCCTCGTCACGGTGCGTCGGAAGGCGGCGGCCAGCCTATGCGAGGGCGTGTAGGTGGGCCCGAACACGCGCCGCCTGACGGGGTCTGCGAGCGTGGTCAGCCGTCCGCAGTCGGGGCGTCGTCCCCGGCGAAGTGGTCGAACTCGCCGGCCACGACGCCCTTGGCGAAGGCCTCCCACTTCTCCACGGTGGTGGTGACGACCGTGCCGGGGTCGCCGGTCCCACGGAGGTACACGAGCTCTCCGGCGCCGAACGCGATCTCGATCCAGGGCCCGGAACCCTGCGCGTCCTCCGGGGCGGCGCGAGTCCAGGTGAGATCCGGCGGGGTGTCAGCCACGACTGTGGGACTCCTTGACGGTACGGATGAGGGCGGCCCAGGCGGAGGGGCTGGTCCGGAGTATCGCGCCGGTGGGGTCGCCGCTCTCGGTGAGGGCGACGGATCCGTGGTCGGCGGCGATGTGTATGCACGAGTTGCCCTGGGCGCAGTAGGACGACTTCTGCCAGTCGAGTGCGGTCATGTCGGGTCCCCTCACAGATTCCGGGCGATGGTGTGCACGAAGTCGCGCGACTCCGTGGGTGTGAGCGCGATGGCCTCGATGCGGCTCAGCAGTACGCGGTACTTCTGCAACTGCGCTTCCGTGTCGAGGAAAACCGGGCCGTGCGACTGATCGAGGTTGACGCTGTCGAGCTGCGGCACTGCGCCGTGGATGTAGTAGATCGACTGCCCCGACCCGGCGAACGCTCCGGCGGAGAACGGGATGACCTGAAGCACGACATGAGAGCGGTCGCTGATCTCCACCAGGTGTTCCAGCTGTCGGCAGGTCACCTTCGGGCCGCCGAACTGCATGCGGAGGGCCGCTTCGTGGATGACCACATGCTGAGAGGTCGGCGGATCGCGGAAGAGTACGGCCTGACGCTTGATGCGGAATGAGATGCGGTGCTCGATTTCGGGCGGCGACAGCTCCGGCGCGTCCTGCCGGAAGATCTCGCGGGCGTGCTCCGGGGTCTGGAGGAGCCCGGGGATGTGGACGGTGACGGCCGTACGCAATCGCCGCGCATGGTGCTCGACTTCGGCGAGATCCAGGAGGGGCGCGGGAAGAATCTCCCGGTATTCCTCCCACCAGCCGCGCGCGCGGTCCGTTGTCATGTCGCAGAGGGCGTCGACAACATCCTTGTCCGCGTACCGGTAGTGGCCGGCCAGCGTGCGGACCCTGTCCGGGCTCACGCCCACTCGGCCGGCTTCCATGTTGCTGATCTGGTTCTGCTTCACGCCCAGGAGTTGGCCGGCCTGTGTCGCGGTGAGCCCGGCGCGCTCCCGGAGCTTGCGCAGCTCACCGCCGAGGCGGAGCTGGCGACCCGTCGGGTTGGTCCTCACTGACCGGTTCGCCTCCTTGAACGCCTCATCACCCGAACGGGTGGCAGTTCACTCATTACCCATCTTTCGGTTAATACATTAGCCGCAACTGGCTACCTTGGAGCTCAGGCCACCGGCCCGGAAGCACCCCGCTCGACGGAGCGACCTGGTCACCGGGCCATGCGAGACGCACACCCCAACGCTCCTCCTTGAACGGAGACTTCCATGGCTATGGCCACCGTAATGCCGCCTTGGGCGTACACCCTCCAACTTCCGCAGGATCCCCGTGGGCCCGGGATCGCCCGGGCGACGCTGCGGACCGTGCTCCTCGTGCACGGGATGCGGGATCTCATCGACACCGCCGAACTCCTGGCGAGCGAGCTGGTCACCAACGCCTACCGGCACTCCTCGGGTTCGTACTCGCTACGGCTGCGCGGGGCGGGCCGGAACCGGGTGCGGGTCGGGGTGTGGGACAGCAATCCGGAGATCCCGGCTCCGTTCGCCGGCGGCGCCCCGGCCGAGCCGTGCGCCCTGGCCGAGCGAGGGCGTGGGCTCCACCTCGTACGCGAATGCGCGGAGAGCTGGGGTGCCTACCCGATCCGGGGCGGGCTGCCCGGTCAGGGCGGCAAGGTGCTGTGGGTCGAATGCGCGGGCTGACTCTGCGCGTGGTCGCTGTGCGGCTCGAAGGGGAGACAGGCCCGCGCGCAGATCCTGGGAGGCCGCCTCGTGATGTCGCGTACGCGCGGTGGCAAGCACGCGGGGACGATCAGGCGGTCGCGTCCGCAGTTGGACCCGGGGCTTCCGGCGGGGCTTGCGGCGTACGAGGTGACCTCGGTCGCTTTGGACGGCGCTGAGGAGGGCTGCCCAGGCGCGTCAACCGCACCGTGGGCAGCTCCCACGACGTTCCGAAGGACAGCCCGGACCTCGTGCTCAAGGAGATCGGAAGAAGGGTCGCCGCACAGAGCTGACCGCATCCCTCGGACGAAGCCCTCTGCTGCTGCCAGGAGTGCGGGGGCATCGTTCGTACCCTGCGGATTAGTCTGATCGGTATGCCGAAATCCCTCTTGCAGCAGACTCTTGATTCGCTCGGTAGCGCCATCGTGACCGGTCAGCTGCCGGAGGGGTACGTCGTCCCCACACAAGACCTCGAAGCGGACTTCGGTGTCTCCCGTTCCGTCGTCAAGGAAGCGGTGCGGGTGCTGCATACCATCGGCCTCGTCAGCAGTGTCAAACGGGTCGGTGTCCGGGTTCTGCCGTCAACGTCGTGGAACTACTTCGATCCGCTGGTCATGCGCTGGCGCCTCGAGAGCGACGGCTACCCGGCCCAGCTCCGCTCACTCAACGAGCTCCGCGGCGCGATCGAGCCCGCAGCGGCGGAGCTGGCTGCGCGCTACGCCCCCGAGGACCTGTCCAGCAGGCTGCTGTCACTCGCCGCCGAGATGCGTGCGGTGGTCCGGGCGCAGGACATCGCCGGCTTCGTCGAGATCGACGTGACCTTCCACAATGTCGTACTTGTGGCGTCCGGTAACGAGATGTTCGCGCAGCTTCAGAGCGCCGTGGGGAACACCGTCTCCGGGCGCAGCGATCTCGGGTTGCTGCCTCACCTCCCCGACGAGGAGTCCCTCCAGCTGCATGTGAGTCTTGCCGACGCCATCCAGGGGCGGCGCCCGGAGGAGGCTCGCGCCGCCGCGAACCAGCTGGTCAGTGCGGTCTTCTCCGAGACGGCAGAGGCATGGGCCCGTGAGCCCAGGACCTTCGGAGGCGCTGTTCGGTAGCCGGTACCGGCGAGGGTCACGACAATTAAAAAGATGCTTACATAGGTTTACTGGGCTCATAAAGGATGCTTACATAACTCGGGCTCGGCGGTGTCGACGCACCCCGGCAGCAGCCAAGGGAGCCCCCAGATGCTCATGACAAAAGCGGCGCAGGGTCGCAGTATCACCGTGAAGGTGACGATACGGATCATCTCGTTCGTCACCCTCATGTACCTCCTCAACCAGTTCGACCGAGGAAACCTCGCCTTCGCGCAGAAGACCATCTCTGTCGACCTCGGGCTGAGCAACGCGGCCTTCGGGCTCGGGGCAGGCATCTTCTTCATCGGCTACTTCATCTTCGAAGTGCCCAGCAATCTCATTCTGTACAAGGTGGGGGCCAGGCGGTGGCTGGCGAGGATCATGGTGTCCTGGGGAGTCGTCACCGCCCTCATGACGCTCGCGCAGGGCGAATACACGTTCTATCTTCTGAGGTTTCTTCTCGGTGCGGCCGAGGCGGGGTTCTTCCCCGGGGCCGTCTACTACATCGCTCTCTGGCTTCCCGCGCATGAGCGTGGGAAAGCGCTGGCACTCCTCAGCGCGGCCGGCCCGGCCGCGTACCTACTCGCCGGCCCGTCCTCGGGGCTGATCCTCGGATTCGACGGCTCCGGCGGCCTCCACGGCTGGCAGTGGCTCTTCCTTCTCGAGGGCGCGGCGACCATCGTCGTCGGTGTCGTCGCCTGGTTCGTCCTCACCGACCGGCCCGCGGACGCGAAATGGCTCACCCCTGACGAGCGTGAAGAACTCACCACGCGCATCGAGAAGGACAGAGACACCGGCGAATCGCGCCAGGAGAGCCTGCTCCAGGCCCTGCGCCGGCCCAAGGTGCTGCTCCTCGCCGCCGTCTACGCCTGCACCCAGATCACCAACGCCGGCCTCGTGTTCTGGCTTCCGTCGGTGACGGAGAGGATCGGTGGCCTGTCCACCTTCCAGGTCACCTCCTTGTCGGTCACTCCGTACGCCTTCCAGATCATCGGGCTGTTCGTCCTCGGCAGGTCGTCGGACCGGCGCGGGCGACATCAGCTCCACGTGCTGCTCGGCTGCGCGTGTATCGCCCTCGGGCTCGGTGTCGGCGCGGTCGTCAGCCCCGTGATCGGCTTCCTCGCCCTCTGTCTGGCCTTCTTCGGCTACGGGACGATGTCCACCTTCTGGTCCCTCGCCTCGTCCTACCTCGGGACGACGGCGGCCGGAGCGGGCGGGCTCGCCTTCGTCAACGCCGTCGCCGCACTGGGCGGGTTCGTCGGCCCCACCCTCTTCGGCTACTTGCTCGACGCCACCGGCTCCGTCACGGCCTCGCTCCTGGCGCTGTCATGCGTGGCACTTGTCTCGGCCGTGCTCGTGCTGTTCGTGCGTACTCCGTCGGGCCCCGGCCTTCCCGCGAACCGCGTAGCACTGCTCAAGGAAAAGGAATAACCGTGCCCGAAACCATTCTCTGGATCGGCGAAAAGGACGAGAGCGTCCTTGCGATCCTCCGGAGCGAGATCCCCAGCGGGTTCGAGTTGCTGATTCCTGACGGCGAGACCCCCGCGAGGGAAGACCTCGAGAAGGCCGCGTACATCCTGAACGGCTCCGGAAGCGTCCGGGCGGAGGAGCTGAGGTCGGCACCGAAACTGAAGCTGGTGCAGCGGTTGGGCGCGGGGCTCGACGGTGTGGACACGGAGACCGCGCGCGAGCTCGGCATCGGTGTCGCCAACCTCCCCGCGCTGAACTCCGTCGCTGTCGCCGAGCACACGATGCTTCTGGCTCTCGCGTCCGCGCGCCATCTGTGCGCTCTGCACGCCAACATGATCGACGGCCGTTGGGCACCCAACGAGCAGCTCTCGTCGACTTTCGAGCTCAGCGGCAAGACCTTCGGCGTCATCGGGTTCGGCAGCATCGGACGTGAGGTCGCACGACGCGCTCGCGCTTTCGGCATGACTGTCAGGTACTTCGACGTCGCCCGTGCTTCCTCGCAGGTGGAGACCGAGACAGGGGCCGTCTACACACCGTTCCGTGAGCTGCTGACGCAGGCCGATGTGGTCAGTGTGCACGTGCCCCTCACCACGGAGACCTCCATGCTGATCTCGCACGAGGAGCTGGCGGCGATGAAGCGCGGGTCGGTACTGGTGAGTGTCTCCCGTTCAGGAGTCGTCGACGAAGCAGCGCTACGGCAACACCTGGAGAGCGGGCACCTCGGCGGTGCGGGAGTCGACGTCTGGGCTCAGGAGCCGGTGAGTCCCTCGGACCCGCTCCTCACGGCGCCCAATGTCGTCGCGACGCCCCACAGCGCTGCCCAGACACGTGACACCGTTGTCCGCTGCTTCCGTGCCGCGCTGGCGAACATCGAGCGGGTGCATCGCGACGAGGCCCGCGACCTCGCGCCTTACTGCACCACCTGATCCGGTCAGAGGGGCACGACCCGGGGCGCGCGGCAGGCTGAACTCGTTGCCTTCCGGGTCGGCCAGGACATGCCAGCTCTCGGCGCCGGTCTGGCCGACGTCGGCGGGCCCGGCGCCGAGGGCGAGCGTGGGCTACGGTCCGCCGAAGCCGGTGCCGGGCGGGCGGGCCGATCTCGATGGCTGCCGTCGTCACCTGGCCCTCGACCACTGACGCGGCCGAGGGCGGGTGAGGCCGGCTTCCGTACGGAGGTCAGCGCCGTACGGAGGCCGGCCCCGTACGCAGGTCAGCCGCCGTACCGGATCTCGAACGTGCGGAAGGACGCCTCCTGGCGCCGTTCCAGCTGGGCCTTCGGGTTCTGGGCGGTGAACCGGGCGCAGCGCGCGGACTGCGGGACCTGGCACTCCTCGACCGGGCGGAAGCCCTGGCGGACCGGGTCGGAGCGCCACAGGCTGCGGCCCGGCAGGAAGCTGTACTCCAGGGACGCGCGGGCCAGGTCCTTCAGCTCCGGGTAGCCGAGTGCGTACGTACGGGCGGCCCGGCGGTACTCCTGGCCGATGTCACCGCGTGAGACGCCTGGGTCGTCCGTGGACAGGACGACGGGCACCCCGTACTTCCGGTACACCGGGAAGGGGTGTTCGTCGCCCTCGACCTGGAGGATCTGGGCGTTGCTGGTGAGCGGCACCTCGACGGCGATCTGGCGGCGCGCCATGTCGCGGGCGAGGCGCTGCCAGTCGTCCTCCTGCACGAGGTCGACGCCGTGGCCGATGCGCTCGGCCTGGCCGGTGCGTACGGCGTCGTCGATGTGGAAGGTGAGGTCCTCGGGCTTCACCAGGCCTGCGACGAGCTCACCGGCGTGCAGGGTGATGTGGGCGCGGGGATAGACCGTGTGCAGGTAGTTGAGCATGCGCATGTGCAGGCGGTAGTCGCGGACGGAGATCTCGCCGTCCTCGGGCTGGACCAGGTTCACCGCGACGAACCGCTGGTCGCGTTCGGCCAGGCGCAGACCCAGGGCGATCTGGGTGAAGACGCGCTCAGGTGCGCTGTTGCGCGACACCTGGGAGACCCAGCGCACCGTGACGCGGCAGGCCGGGCCGGGGGTGGCGGTCGCGCAGTGCGCGGTGTCGCGGAACTCGGCGTCGGAGGCGTCGGCCTCCTGCTTGGAGGCGGTCACCAGCTGGTCCAGCCGGCCGCCTGCGAGCAGCTTGCGGTGCATCGCGGCCAGGTCGGCGTCCCAGCCGACGTCAGCGGCCAGCTTCTTGGCGCCGTCGGATGCGGGGCTGACCATGGTCTCCAGATACGTCTGGTTCTGTGCCGCCGCGGTGCCCGCCACATCGGCCAGCATCTTCCCCCGGTGCGACGTCGCGGCGCCGAACTTCCCGAACGTGTCGAAGAAGTGGTCGTGGCCCGACTCGCCCTCGGGGAAGTCCTGCATGGACCAGGCCCGGACGATCTTCTGCCGGAAGCCGGCGTCCGTGAGGGCGTCGGCGGCGGGACGGGTGCCGGTACCGCACGGCGGTGCGACGGCGGTCATCGTGGCGTCGATGCAGAGGCCGTCGTCGGCCGCGAGCTGGATGAGGTACTCGGTCCGTACCGCTCCGGACAGGTGATTGTGCAGGTCACCCCCCTTGGGCAGGTCCTTGAAGAAGCGGGCGGCGTCCTTGGGGTGAGCGTTCAGCCAGGCGGCGGTGCGGGCCTCCGCGGGGGTGGCCGCCCGGGGCGCCTGAGCCTGAGGCGCCTTCGGCGGGGGCGCCGGCACGGATGCGGAGCCGGCGGCCCGTGCGGATGTACCGCCGGGCAGTGTTGCGGCCAGGGCCGCCGCGACGAGCCCTGCGGCCGTCAACAACCGGCGGGTGCGCGATGAGTTGTGGTGTACGGAGATCACGCCTTGCATGATCACGAAGTGCGGCTCGCCTGACCCGGGGCCGCGAGCGTGGTGGCCCGTAAACCATCCGTCCGGGGGACATCCGGCCCCCGGACAGTGCGGGTTCAGGCATGGAGCTCCGGTGGGAAGCCCGTCCAGCGGAGGTCCGCCGGGAGGTGGCCCATGTCGTTGACCATGAGCAGGGCCGCGGGCCTCCCGGGGGCGTAACGGACGACGGTCAGCGCCGCGTTGGAGTGGTTGAGGCCCAGCCAGCGCCAGGCGGGGGCGTCCAGAGCGTCCCTGACCACCCAGGCGGCGAGGAACGCGTGGGTGACGACCAGCTCATGACGGGGCTCATCGCCTTCCGCCGGCCCCGTGAACCGTGCCATCGCGGCCTCGGCCAGCGCCGGGCCCCGGCTGCGTTCGGCCTCGGGGACCTGCTCCACGAACGTGAGCAGCCGGTCCGCCGAGTCCTCGGGGAGCTCCTCCCGGCGCGGGACGTACGGGACGTAGTCCCCGGCCGGCTCCGAGACCTGGAGGGGGACGTCCCGCCCGAGCCGCTCGTGGACCAGCCGGGCGGTCTGCGTGGCCCGGGGGAGCGGGCCGTGGTGGACGGCGGACAGGGGTACGCCCCGGAGCCGCTCACCGAGCAGGGCGGCCTGGCGTCGGCCCCGCTCGGTCAGTCCGGTCTCGTCGGGGGTCGCCTCGCCGTGCCGGGCGACGTAGAGGAAACGGGGTGCGGTCGCGGTGGCCATGGGCGCCCTTTCGGCTGGTCCGGTGGATGCCGGGATGGACGGTGTCCTCCTCCGATCGGTTCCGGGTCGCGTTCCGGGTCGCGTTCGCGGTCGGGTTCCGGGGCGAGGGTTGCGGCCCGAGGCCGGGCCTGTGCCGGCGGGCATTCTTCGAGGTGGACAGCCCCTGTGTGGAAAAGTCCGAGGTCGCTGATCCCGTCACCTCGCCGAACGGCCCGTCCTACGAGGGCGTCCGCCCCATCCCCCGCCCCGACATCCGCTCGCTCTTCCGGTCCGCGGGCGCCCCGTGACCCCGCCCGGCCGCCCCTGACGCCCCCTCATGCCTCCCTCGACCCGTACACACCAGCGAATCGCGCCCTGAACCGCGCCCGAATGGGGGATGGTTGGGGTGTGCGGAAATACTGGGTGTTCGCCGGCGGTGGGATCGGGCTCGGCCTGTGCTTCATCGCCCTGCTCTTCGTCGGGACGTACTCCGCCGCCGCCGGGATGTCCGGGGCGGCGAGCGGTGCCGTCGGGCTGGCCAAGGGGGCCGTGCCCGCGCGGTATCAGCCGATCGTGGAGAAGTGGGGCAACCTCTGCCCCGCCATCAACCCCGCCCTCCTGGCCGCGCAGCTGTACCAGGAGAGCGGCTGGAACCCTCGCGCCCAGAGCCCGGCAGCCGCGCAGGGCATCGCGCAGTTCATCCCCGGGACCTGGGCCTCGCACGGCATCGACGGGAACGAGGACGGGAAGCGGGACGTATGGGACCCCGCCGACGCGATTCCGTCCGCCGCCTCCTACGACTGCGAACTCGCCGGGTACGTCAAGAAGGTGTCGGGCGACGCCACCGACAACATGCTCGCCGCGTACAACGCCGGCGCCTACCGGGTGATCCAGTCCGGCGGGGTCCCCGCGATCAGCGAGACGCAGAACTACGTAAAGATCATCCGGTCCCTGGAGGAGAGCTTCGCCAAGCCGGTCGGCCGGGTGCAGCCCTCCCAGCAGGCGGCAGCGGCCATCTACTTCGCTCAGAAGAAGCTCGGCACCCCCTACCTCTGGGGCGGGAACGGTACGTCCGACCAGGGCGGCAGGTTCGACTGTTCGGGGCTGACCCAGGCCGCGTACCGGACGGTCGACATCGAGCTGCCCCGGGTGGCCAACGACCAGTACAACGCCGGGCCGCACCCCTCCCGTGAGGAACTCCTCCCCGGCGATCTGGTGTTCTTCTCGGACGATCTGAACAACTCGCGGGCCATCCACCACGTCGGGCTCTACGTCGGCGGGGGTTATATGATCAACGCCCCGTACACCGGCGCGGTGATCCGGTTCGACAAGATCGACACCCCCGACTACTTCGGTGCGACAAGAGTCACGAAGGACGGGGCCGCGGCGCTTCCGACCACGCTCCCGGAGGGCTGACGAGCAGTCGGCCGTGGCCGGAACTCTCCGTGAAGCCCAGGCCCTGAGCTGCGACGATGAGTCACTCTTCGATAACGTCATGGTGATCATTCGGTGGAGAACGGAACGCAGAGAGCTGACAGGCCGTTCCCTGGACTGGGACAACATGCGCACATGACCATGCGTGACTGACCAGACCGGTCCCGGCGTGACGGCATCATGGCGTGACGCGGCACTGAATCCGCACCGACCACGGGGGTCAGACCACAGCGGCGCACATCCTCGTGCGTCGCAGCAGCAGACAAGGCAAGGGGCCGCGGCAGATGGCTGGACTCGCACTCGATGGGTCGAACCCCGATGTCAGCCTGCTCTACGACATCAACGGGCTGGCGAAGTCCGCTCCGACCTGGTTCGACCGGGTCATGGAATTCGTCGGTGAATTCGGGATCATGTTCGGCATGGTCCTGGCGGTCCTGTGGTGCTGGTGGAGCGTACGCCGACGCGGGACGGCCGAGGACTCGGTCACGGCGGTCGCCGGGCTCGTGTGGGCACCGCTGGCCGCCGGGATCGCGTTGCTCATCAACATCCCGATCCGGGGTTTCGTGGAGCGGCCACGCCCGTTCATGGACCACAAGGGCGTCGAGGTCCTGGTGAAGGGCAAGACGGACTTCTCCTTCGTGAGCGACCACGCGACGATGGCGATGGCCATCGCCGTGGGGCTCTTCGTGGCCAACCGGAAGTTCGGTCTGTGGGCCATCGGTCTTGCGCTCCTGGAGGGCTTCTGCCGCGTCTACATGGGCGTGCACTATCCGACCGACGTGATCGGCGGCTTCGCGCTCGGCACGGCCGTCGCTCTGCTGCTCGCCCCGCTCGCCATGATGATGCTGACGCCCCTGGTGGGGGCCGTGGCCAGGACCGGATCGGTCGGCTTCCTCGTCCGTTCACGCGGGGCCGTCGCCCCGGCCGACGGACAGGACGAGTCGCGGGGGATCCCCGAGCCGAGCCCCGGGTCCGGCCGTGGCGGTGTGCCCGGCGACAGGGACCTCGCCGCGTAGCCGGAGGGGCGCGGGCGACAGGAGTTCAGCGGTTCGAGGGGGCGTCCCATGAGGGGCGCCCCCTCACGCGTGCCGAGCATCGAGCGGTGATCACTTCGGGTGTTCGCTCCCCGATCCCCCGACGGCGCGGCATCATGGCCGGAGATCCGGGGGTGGGGTGGTTCATGTGGCCGGTGCCGGACGGCGGCCGACGCGGCAGGAGGTCAACCGGCGGCGCGAGGGTGCGCAGTTCGTCGGACGCCGGGGCGAGCTGGCGGTCTTCCGCGAGACGTTCGCCAGGGATCCTGAGGAGCCCGACTTCCCGTTCCTGTTCCATGTGCGCGGCAACGGCGGCGTGGGGAAGTCGACGCTGGTGCGGCAGTGGGAGGGCGCGGCGCGCGAGCGGGCCTCCGTTGTCACGGCGTACGTGGACGACGATGTGCACGATGTGTTCGAGGCGATGGAAGCGGTCAGTGCCAGGCTGGGCCGGCAGGGCCACCCGCTGAAGAGGTTCGACAAGCAGCTGTCCGCCTACCGGCAGCGCCGGCACCAGGCCGAGAGTGTCGCCCCCGCACCGCAGCCCGACCTCGGGGGCGGCCAGGCCGCCTCGCCGGCCGGTACGGTCGCGGCCCAGGTGGGCCTGGTCGGCCTGGGCATGGTGCCCGGGGTCGGGGCGTTCGTCGGGGCGGTCGATCCGCAGCAGGTCGCGCTGGGCGCCGACCGGCTGCGGACGGCCCTCAACACGCGGCTGCGCAGCCATGACGACGTCCAGCTGGTGATGAATCCGGTGGCGGTTCTCGCCCCGGTCTTCCTCGACGACCTGGCCGAGGTCGCGGAACGGTGCGAGCGGGTGGTGCTGTTCTTCGACGTGTACGAGCGGACCGGGCCGGTGCTCGACGGGTGGCTGCACGACATCGTCTTCGGCGAGGAGTACGGCGGGCTGCCGGTCAATGTGCAGATCGTGCTGTCCGGACAGCTGCGCCTGGACACCCGGGTCTGGGGCGACCGCCTCGGTCAGGTCACCGACGTCTGCCTGGAGGTGTTCACCGAGGAGGAGGCCCGCACGCTGCTCGCCACCCACGGGGTCACCGACGAACCGAGCGTCGAGCTGGTCCTGCGCCTGTCGGGCCGGCTTCCGCTGCTGGTCGACATGCTGGCCCGCAGTGGCGCGAGCGCCGAAGACAGCTTCGGGGACCCGTCGGAGACGGCGGTCGAGAGGTTCCTGAAGTGGGAACCGGACACCCGGCGGCGCGAGGCGGCGCTTGCCTGTGCGCTTCCGCTGCAGATCGACGAGGACGTCTTCCGGGCCGCCGCGCCGGAGGCCGCCGACGGCTACCCCTGGCTGCGCGGCCTCGCGTTCGTCTCCACGCAGGCGGGCAGGTGCCGCTATCACGATGTGGTGCGGGCGGCGATGCTGCGTTTGCAGCGCGGTCGGTCGCCGGCCCGTTGGCAGCAGGCGCACACCCGGCTGGCCGATGTCTTCGAGCAGTGGCGCCTGGCGGCGGAGGCCGACATCGGAACCGACTCCTCCGAATGCTGGGGGGACTCCGTCTGGCGCGAGCACCGGCTCAACGAGACGTATCACCGACTGTGCGCGAACCACCGGGCCGCGTTGCCCGACGCTCTCCACCAGGCCGTCGAGGCCATGGATCACGACCTCGCCACGCTGCGGCGCTGGGCACAGATCATCGGACAGGCAGGACACGACACGGAGGCGGCAGGCCTCAGTTCCTGGGGCCGGCGCCTGGAAGCCGCCGGTGAGCAGGACGAGGCGAGCACCGCGGTGCTGGGCCTGTTGCTGACCGCGCCCGAACTCGGCGCGCCCGGGCGCGCTCTGGCGTACTCCGTCCGGGCCCGCGAGTACCGGATCGCGGGCGACCACGCAAGGGCGCTGGCGGACTACGCGCTGGCCCTGGAGATCGATCCGGCCGCCCAGCGCCCCCACGCGGGCCGTGGGGAGACGTACCGGTTGATGGGCCGTCACGAGGACGCGGTCATCGCCTGTACCCGTGCTGTGGAGCTCGATCCCCTCGACGCAAGGGCCGTCGGCAGCCGTGGGGACGCCTACCGGAGTCTGGGCCGCTACGACGAGGCCCTCGCGGACTTCGACCGTGCCGTCGATCTCGACCCGGGCTACGCATGGGCGTTCGGCAGCCGTGCCCAGGTCCACGAGGCGTTGGGCCGCCCCGACGAGGCCGTTGCCGACTACACACGGGCCATCGAGATCAGGCCGGAGTACACCTGGGCCCTGGGGAGCCGGGCCTTCGTCCACCAGAGCTCGGGCCGGCACGCCGAGGCTCTCGTCGACTACACGCGGGCCGTCGAGATCAACCCGCAGTATGCGTGGGCCTTCGCCAGCCGCGGCCGGTTCCACCACTTCATGGGCCAGTACGAGGCTGCTCTCGCGGACTACACACGCGCCGTCGAGGTAGACCCGGACTACGGATGGGCCTTTGGCAGCCGGGCGGACACCTACGTGAAGCTCGGCCGCGACGAGGACGCTCTGGCCGACTACACACGCGCCGTCGAGGTAGACCCGGACTACGGATGGGCGCTCGCCAGGCGGGCGGACACCTACGCGAGGCTCGGCCGCCATGGAGACGCTCTGGCCGACTACACACGCGCCATCGAGGTAGACCCGGACCACGGGTGGGCGCTCGCCAGGCGGGCGAACACCTACTTCGAGCTGGGCCGTTACGAGGAAGCGCTGGCCGACTCCACCGGGGCCATCGCGGTCGACCCCCGGTCCGCCTTCCCCATTCTCAGCCGTGCTCTGGTGTTCCGCCGGCTGGGCCGGTACGCGGAAGCGGCCGACGACTACTCCCTGGCCCTGGAGGTCGATCCCCGGCCAGGGGAACTCGTCCCCCACCGTGCGGAGATGTACCGGCGGGCCGGCCGGTACGAGGACGCGGTCGCCGATTACGGGCAGGTCATGGCTGCCGAGGCACCGGCCGCGTGGTCGTTCGCCGGACGCGCCCAGCTGCACCTGCGCCTCGGCCGTTACGAGGAAGCCCTCGCCGACTGCGTGCGGGCTGTCGAGACCGACTCCGAGGACGGCTGGTACGTGGGTCTGTACGCGCTCTCCTCACGTCTGACGGGGAACGAGCGGGAGGCCGAGACGCATTTCCGCCGCGCGATCGGCCTGCTCCTCCCGGACGGGTCAGGGGACAGCACCAAGAAGGCTCTGGAGCTCGGATGCGTCCTGTTCATGCACTGCGCGCTCCAGGAGTGGGAGCGTGCCACCGCTCGGTGCGACGTGCTTCTCGGAGGTGCACCGGAGCCGCACGTGATCCGGGAGGTGCTGGAAGACCTCTCGCTGCTGCGGGAGGTCCTGCCCTCCGTCGTGCCCGGCACCGACCCGCTCGTGCGTCGGCTGAGTGAGGCGCTCGGGCGCGCGTAGCCGGTGCGGTCCGCGTACCGGCTACGCGGCTCAGCGGTCCGGGTCGGCCTGGTGCCCGGCCGCGTCCGCGCGGGCCCGGTCGCGGGCGCGGCGGGCAGGACCTGACCAGCCGCAGTCACAGCGGGCCAGACAGAACGCGCCCCGTTCGACGGTCGTGGTGGTGTGCGGTGGAGCGGGGCTGTGGACGGGGAAGTCCGAGGGGTCCTGGTGCACGCCTTCCACGGTACTGGGGACGGCGTGCAGCCGTCAGGGAGTGGGCCCATCGGCGTCCGGAAGGGACCCGGTGGCGTGACGAGGTGCCCCGGCCGTCGTTAGGCGAGGCGGGCGGGAACCCGGTCAGGTGTGCGTCGTTGGGGGTTGGCAGGCGATGGTGGTGCAGCAGCGCAGGTGCGGAGGCGGGGCCCTGGCTGTGTTGGCCCTGACTGCCGCGGGTGTGATGACGATGGGTAGCGGCTGCTCCGGCGGTGACCCGGGTGACGGGGCGGGTGAGCGCGTCGCACGCGCGGGCCCCACCGGCACCTCGGCGGCCGTGGTGCGACGGGCGGCCGACGCGCTGGCCGCCGCGGGCAGCGCCGAGACGCGTACGTCGATGGAGACCGCGGCCGGCGGCACGAGGGTGACGATCAGGGGCGAGGGGACGTACGACTTCCGCAGGCAGCTGGGCCGGATCAAGGTCGTCCTGCCGAAGGACGCCGCAGGCGCCGAGGAGCACCGGCCGATCACGGAGCTGCTCGCGCCCGGTGCGCTGTACATGAAGAACCGCGGTGCCGGGGTGCCCGACGACAAGTGGGTGCGGATCGACACGACGGGCCTTGAGGACGGCAATCTGGTCACCGGGGGTGTGACCGACCCGGCGGCCGCCGCCGAACTGCTGCGCGGTGCGGACGAGGTGAGGTACGTCGGGCGGACGGAGCTGGCCGGGGTGGCGGTCCGGCACTACCGGGGGACGGCGGATCTCGGGCAGGCCGCGCGGGAGGCGTCGCCGTCCGCGCGCGGGGCGCTGGCCGCCGCGGCGAAGGGGTTCAGCACGGACGCGGTGCCCTTCGACGCCTATCTCGATGACGACGGGCTGCTGCGGAAGGTGCGCCACCGCTTCACCTTCGCGACGGAGGGACCGGCGGCGGCCGTGGTCTCGACGATGCTGCTGTACGGGTTCGGGACGCGGGTCTCCGTGGAGCTGCCGCCCGAGGCGGACATCTACACGGGGCGGGTCCAGCAGAGCGGAAGTGGCCCGGAAACGCCGTAGGGAGGGGGCCGAAATGGTCCGTCCGTGCCATGCGCCGTGTGTGTCGCGCTCCCTACTCTAGGGAGTCGGTGCGCCAGGAGTCGGCGACGGCAGAGAGAGGTGACGCAGGTGGTGACGCTCAGCGCTCCGAACGCTCAGGACTGTGTGGCCCTGGCCGAGATCGAACTGTGCGGCGAGCTCATGATCGCGGCGGCGGACGCGCACGAGGACCGGCTCAGTCCCGACCGTATCGACGAGGTGCTCAACGTCGGTGCGGCCTGCACCGAGCCGGTGCCGACGATCCCCCGGCAGTGCCGCCACCGGGGATGACCGCCTCCGCCCTCCGGGGCCTCGGTCATGTCCGCAGGAGGCGGGCGATCGCCTTGGTGGCCTCCTCGACCTTCGCGTCGATCTCCTCGCCGCCCTTGACGGCCGCGTCCGCGACGCAGTGGCGCAGATGCTCCTCGAGCAGCTGGAGCGCGAAGGACTGCAGGGCCTTCGTGGACGCCGAGACCTGGGTGAGTATGTCGATGCAGTAGACGTCCTCGTCCACCATCCGCTGGAGGCCGCGGACCTGGCCCTCGATGCGGCGCAGCCGCTTGAGGTGCTCCTCCTTCTGGTGGTGGTACCCGTGGATACCGCGGTCGTGGTCGGTGACGACCGCTTCCGTACCGCCTGGGTCGGTGGCCTCGGTGGTGGTCATGGGGTCCTCCCGTTGTCCTCGTGGCCTGCGGTTGCGTGCCGTTCCGTGCCGTCTGTATACCCCTGCCGGGTATATGGTAACGAATCCTGCCGAAACGTGACCGGGGGGCCGTGCGGATCACTGTGCCCGATGCGCGACACTGAAGAATGCCGGTTAGCCGTGGCCGGATGATGCGCCTAGCATCAGCCTGACCGAATCCAAAGCACCCCGAGGACCCCACGTGCGCTTTCGTCTGACCCCCAGGGAGACGAGCTTCTACGACATGTTTTCCGCATCCGCGGACAACATCGTCACGGGCTCGAAACTCCTGATGGAACTGCTCGGGGCGGATTCTGCCTCCCGAGTCGAGATCGCGGAGCGTATGCGGGCAGCGGAGCACGCGGGGGATGACGCCACCCACGCGATCTTCCACCAGCTGAACTCCTCCTTCATCACGCCGTTCGACCGCGAGGACATCTACAACCTGGCCTCACAGCTCGACGACATCATGGACTTCATGGAGGAAGCCGTCGACCTGGTCGTGCTGTACCAGATCGAGAAGCTGCCGAAGGGCGTCGAGCAGCAGATCGAGGTGCTGGCCCGGGCGGCGGAGCTGACGGCTGAGGCCATGCCCGGTCTGCGGACCATGGACAACCTCACCGAGTACTGGATCGAGGTCAACCGCCTGGAGAACCAGGCCGACCAGATCCACCGGAAGCTGCTGGCCCAGCTCTTCAACGGCAAGTACGACGCCATGGACGTGCTGAAGCTCAAGCAGATCGTCGATGTGCTGGAAGAGGCGGCTGACGCGTTCGAACACGTCGCCAACACCGTGGAGACCATCGCGGTCAAGGAGTCCTGAACCTCGTGGACACCTTTGCGCTGATCGTGACCATCGGTGTCGCGCTCGGCTTCACGTATACGAACGGCTTCCATGACTCGGCGAACGCCATCGCCACCTCGGTCTCCACCCGGGCGCTGACCCCGCGTGCGGCTCTGGCGATGGCCGCTGTGATGAACCTCGCAGGCGCCTTCCTGGGCCAGGGGGTCGCCAAGACCGTCAGCGAAGGCCTGATCGCGACGCCCGAAGGCCAGAAGGGGATGGGCATCCTCTTCGCGGCGCTGGTCGGCGCGATCATCTGGAATCTGGTCACCTGGTACTACGGCCTGCCCTCGTCGTCCTCGCACGCCCTGTTCGGCGGCATGGTCGGGGCGGCGCTGGCCGGCGGGACGATGGTGCACTGGGACGGGGTGCTCGAGAAGATCGTCATCCCGATGTTCCTGTCCCCGGTCATCGGCCTGGTCGTCGGCTATCTCGTGATGGTCGCGATCATGTGGATATTCAGGAAGTCCAACCCGCACAAGGCCAAGCGCGGCTTCCGTATCGCGCAGACGGTCTCGGCGGCGGGCATGGCGCTCGGCCACGGTCTGCAGGACGCCCAGAAGACGATGGGCATCGTGGTGATGGCGCTGGTCATCGCCGATGTCGAGGGCCCCAACGACGAGATCCCGGTCTGGGTGAAGCTCGTCTGCGCGATGATGCTGTCGCTGGGTACGTACGCCGGTGGCTGGCGGATCATGCGGACGCTCGGCCGGAAGATCATCGAGCTGGACCCGCCGCAGGGTTTCGCGGCCGAGACGACCGGCGCCTCGATCATGTTCGGCTCGGCGTTCCTGTTCCACGCACCGATCTCCACGACTCATGTGATCACCTCGGCGATCATGGGTGTCGGCGCCACGAAGCGGGTGAACGCGGTGCGGTGGGGGGTGGCCAAGAACATCATCCTGGGGTGGTTCATCACGATGCCGGCCGCTGCGCTGGTGGCCGCGGTGAGCTACGGGATCGTCGTACTGCTCTTCGGGTGAGCCTGTCCGGTTCGCCGGATTCGTGAGACCCGAACCTGTGCATTCGGCTGTGAATCCTGCGGCGGATCCGCTGTGGACCGGCTGTGCTTTCAATGGGTCCGCCCCTGCTCCCGTGTGGAGAGCGGGGGCGGACCCTTTTGCCTTGTGGTGGCACCGCCATGCAGCACCCCAAGGCCGTCTGTGGGTTATCCGAAGCGGCCGGAGATGTAGTCCTCGGTCGCCTGCACGGACGGGTTGGAGAAGATCCGCTCCGTCTCGTCGATCTCGATCAGCCGGCCGGGCTTGCCGACCGCCGAGAGGTTGAAGAACGCCGTCCGGTCGGAGACGCGAGCCGCCTGCTGCATGTTGTGCGTCACGATGACGATCGTGAAGCGCTCCTTCAGCTCACCGACCAGGTCCTCGATGGCGAGGGTCGAGATCGGGTCGAGCGCCGAGCACGGCTCGTCCATCAGCAGCACCTCGGGCTCGACCGCGATCGCCCGGGCGATGCACAGGCGCTGCTGCTGACCGCCGGAGAGCCCGGAGCCCGGCTTGTTCAGGCGGTCCTTGACCTCGTTCCAGAGGTTGGCGCCCTTGAGGGACTTCTCGACGATGTCCGACAGCTGGCTCTTGCGGTACGAGCCGTTCAGCCGCAGGCCCGCAGCGACGTTGTCGAAGATCGACATGGTCGGGAAGGGGTTCGGGCGCTGGAAGACCATGCCGACCGTGCGGCGCACGGTGACCGGGTCGACGCCTGAGCCGTACAGATTCTCGTCGTCCAGCAGCACCTTGCCCTCGACGCGGCCGCCGGGGGTGACCTCGTGCATACGGTTCAAGGTGCGCAGGAAGGTGGACTTGCCGCAGCCGGACGGGCCGATGAAGGCGGTCACGGAGCGGGGCTCCACCGTCATCGAGATGTCCTCGATGGCCTTGTGGGAGCCGTAGTAGGCGGTGAGGCCGCCGATGTCGATGCGCTTGGCCATGTGAATCAACTGCTTTCCGGGTGGCCTCAGCGGCCGGTCTTCGGGGCCTTCCAGCGGGCTATGCCGCGGGCCACCAGATTGAGGATCATGACGAAGGCGATCAGCACCAGTGCGGCAGCCCAGGCGCGGTCGTAGGACGCGACCTCGCCGACCTTGTACTGCTCGTAGATGTAGAACGGCAGTGAGGACTGGGCGCCTTCGAAGGGGTTCGAGTTGATCAGCTGGCTGCCGAAGACCAGCAGGATGATCGGTGCCGTCTCTCCCGCGATACGGGCGATGGCGAGCATGACGCCGGTGGTGATGCCGCCGATCGCGGTGGGCAGGACCACCTTCAGGATGGTGCGCCACTTCGGGATGCCGAGCGCGAGCGAGGCCTCGCGGAGCTCGTTGGGGACGAGCTTGAGCATCTCCTCGGTGGAGCGGACCACGACGGGGATCATCAGGATCGTCAGGGCCAGCGCGCCCATCAGGCCGGAGGGCTCCAGCGACGCCATCAGCATGATCGACAGGATGAAGAGGCCGGCCACGATGGACGGGATGCCCGTCATGACGTCCACGAAGAAGGTGACGGCCTTGGCGAGTCCGCCCTTGCCGTACTCCACGAGGTAGACCGCGGTCAGCAGGCCGATCGGGACGGAGATCAGGGTGGCGATACCGACCTGTTCCAGAGTGCCGATCAGCGCGTGGTAGACGCCGCCGGTGGTGTCGGTGCTGAGTACCCCGCCCATCGAGTGGGTCAGGAAGTAGCCGTCGAGGCGTTCGGAGCCGTTGCGGACCGTGGTCCAGAGCAGCGAGGCGAGCGGGACGACGGCGACGAGGAAGCAGACCCAGACGATGCTGGTGGCGAGGCGGTCCTTGGCCTGGCGCCGGTTCTCGA
The DNA here is from genome assembly GCF_040650935.1 of Streptomyces sp. NPDC048565. NCBI lineage: Bacteria > Bacillati > Actinomycetota > Actinomycetes > Kitasatosporales > Streptomycetaceae > Streptomyces > Streptomyces sp. NPDC048565. Next base: position 63,926 of record NZ_JBEZIH010000030.1, on the reverse strand, counting down.
TCACGGTCGTCGTGACGTACGAGATGGCCAGGAAGAACAGGGCGGAGATCAGGCCCCACTGGACGCGGCTCTCCCAGCCGGCCGCCAGGGAGAGCCCCACGCCGAGCACGATCGCCACGACGGCGAAGCCGAGCGGGGACCAGCGGGGGAGGCTGCGGCTGCTGAGGGGTGTCCTGCCCGGTTCGGGCGAGACCCGCGGACGGTCGTCCTGGACGTCGGTGGTGGTGGCGTGGCTCATGCGTTGGCCCCCGAGTACTCCTTGCGGCGGGCGATGATGAGCCGGGCCGCGCCGTTGACCAGCAGGGTGAGGATGAAGAGGACGAGGCCCGAGGCGATCAGGGCGTCACGCCCGACGAACTCGTCGGCCTCGCCGAACTTCGCCGCGATGTTCTGGGCGAAGGTCCCGCCGCCCGGGTTGAGCACGTGCAGCGAGATGAGGAAGCTCGGCGACAGGACTGTGGCGACGGCCATCGTCTCGCCGAGCGCGCGGCCGAGGCCGAGCATCGAAGCCGAGATGATGCCGGAGCGGCCGAAGGGCAGCACCGAGAGGCGGATGACCTCCCAGCGGGTCGCGCCGAGGGCGAGTGCCGCCTCCTCGTTCATCTTCGGGACCTGGAGGAAGACCTCGCGGCTGACGCTGGTCACGATCGGCAGGATCATGATCGCGAGCAGGATGCCGACGGTGAAGAGCGACCGGGGGACGCCGATCTCGGTCTTCTCGAAGACGTACGTCCAGCCGAAGAACCGGTCGAGCCAGAGGTTCAGGCCTTCCAGGTACGGGACGAGGACGAGCGCGCCCCAGATGCCGTAGACGATGCTGGGCACCGCGGCGAGCAGGTCGATCACGTAGGCGAGGGGGGCGGCCAGCTTGCGCGGCGCGTAGTGCGAGATGAAGAGGGCGATGCCGACAGCGATCGGAACCGCGATGACCATCGCGATGATCGAGCTGACGACCGTGCCGAAGAGCAGGACCGCGATGCCGAAGACCGGCGGGTCGCCGGCCGGGTTCCACTCGAGGGTGGTGAGGAAGTTGCCCTCGTCCTTCGAGATGGCGAGGACGGCGCGGTAGGTGAGGAACACGGCGATCGACGCCATGATCACGAGCAGCAGGATGCCCGAGCCTCGTGAGAGGCCCAGGAATATCTTGTCGCCGGCCTGCCCGCTGGACTTGGGGCGGCCGCTGGGCGCCGGCGGGGCCGGTGGGATGTCGAGCGGTGTCGTGGATGCCATGGTCTTTCCGGTCTGTGTGGGGGAACCGGGGGTTCCCCTGGCGGCGGTGCACCGGATGGGTCGGGCGGTGGGGGCCGGTCCGGAGGGGTGCGCCGGACCGACCCGTCTTCGCGTGCGTGTCGTGCGGTGTCGGCTACTTCAGGCCGGCGACGGTCTCGCGGACCTTGGCGTTGATCGCCTCGGGGATCGGGGCGTAGCCGGCGTCGGTCAGGACCTTCTGGCCGTCCTCGGATGAGGTGTAGGTCAGGAAGGACTTGACCGTGCCGAGGGTGTCGGCCTTGTTGCCGGTGTCGCAGACGACCTCGTACGTCACCAGGACCAGCGGGTAGGCGCCGTCGGCCTTGGTGGTGTAGTCGAGGCCGAGCGCCAGGTCCTTGCCGGTGCCTTCGACCTTGGCGGCGGCGATGGCCTTGGAGGCGTTCTCCGACGTGGCCTCCACCGGGGCGGAGCCACCGGTGTCGATGTCGACGGTGCTGAGGTCCTGCGAGGAGGCGTAGGACAGCTCGAAGTAGCCGATCGATCCGTCGACGGCCTTCACCTGGCTGGCGACGCCGGCGGAGCCGGACGCGGCCTGGCCGCCGGGGGCGGGCCAGTTCTTCTCGGCCTCGTACTTCCAGTCGTCCGCGGCAGCCGCGCCGAGGTACTTGCCGAGGTTCTGGGTGGTGCCGGAGTCCTCGGAGCGGTGGAAGGCCTGGATGGCCTTGTCCGGGAGGTCGACGCCGTCGTTGAGCGCGGCGATCGCCGGGTCGTTCCACTTCTTGATCTTGGTGTCGAAGATCTTGGCGAGGGTCGAGGCGTCCAGCGTGAGGCTGTCGACGCCCTCCAGGTGGAAGCCGACCGCGATCGGGCCGCCGACCATCGGGAGGTTGATGCCCTGGCCCGACTTGCAGATCTTCTTCGAGTCGGCGACCTCTTCGGGCTTCAGGGCCGAGTCCGAGCCGGCGAAGCCGACGGTGCCCTGGTTGAAGGCGACGATGCCCTCGCCGGAGGAGGAGGAGCTGTAGTTGATCTCGACTCCGGAACAGGCGGCCATGTAGTTCTTGACCCAGAGGTCCATCGCGTTCTTCTGGGCGCTCGACCCGGAAGCGCGCAGCTGGCCCTCGGCGTCGTCGCACTTGATGTCCGACGCGGCGGTGGTCGTCTTGCCGCTGCCTTCCTTCTCGGCGCCGGTGTTGTCGTCCGAACCGCACGCCGTGAGGACCAGGGCGCCGGAGACGGCGAGGGCACCGAGCGCGGTGGCACGAAGCCGGTTCTTGCGCTGAAGCTTCACTTTCGGGGTGTTCCTTCCAGGAGCCGCCGCGGCTGGTGGGGGCGAGGCGGCGTGCGATGAGGAGTGGTGCGTGGCTTGGCGCCGTGCACCTTGCACGTCCGAAATTAGGCAGAACAGGTGAAGCGGCCTACGGGGCAGAGTGAACGACAGGTGAACCGTGCGGGGCGGGCTGGTTCCGGCCGCTCAGGGCCCTCTGACGCGTGGGTACGGTGCGGGGCCTTCGGGCATGCCTCAGGCGTGCGTGGGTACGGCGCGGGGCCTTCGGGCACCCGTGGGTACGGCGCAGGGCTCGGGTGCGCCTCAGGCGTGCGGGCCGTGCTCCAGGAGGGCGTCCAGCTGGACGCGGTCGCCGTGGCGGCTCAGCCGGGTCCGGGCGGAAGCCGGGGAGAGCCAGGCCAGCCGGTCGACCTCGTCGTTGGGGACGAACGCGCCGCCCGTCGCCTCCGCCGCCCAGTAGCTGACCTCTTTGGGGCGCCCGTTCGCCGCGTACCGGGCCGTCGGCAGGGGGGCGCCCGGCACACAGCGGTGGCCCGTCTCCTCCAGAACCTCGCGCAGGGCGCCCTCCAGGGGCGTCTCGCCGCGCTTCAGCTTGCCTTTCGGGTGCGACCAGTCGTCGTAGCGGGGCCGGTGGACCAGACAGATCTCCAGACCGTCGCCGTCCGGGGCGCGCCGCCACAGGACGCACCCCGCGGCCCGTACGGGCGAACCGCTCATGTCGCCGTCACGGCCGCCGCGTACGGCCAGGTCTCCCGGAACACGGCGCGCGCCGCCTCCACCTCGTGCCGCTGGTCGGCGTGCAGCACCCCGAGGGCGTAGGCCGTCGCCGGGGCGATGCGCGGGGTGCGCGCCGCGGCCGAAGCGGCCGCGGCGGCCTCGGCCGCGTCCCGGTGCAGGTCCAGGGCGTGCCCAGGGCCCGCGAGTGCCGGATCGGGGGCGCCCCGCAGCATCTCGTGTGCGTACCGGTGCAGCCGCAGCAGCAGACGGGCCTGGTGCCAGAGGGTGTCGTGGGCCTCGTTGTACGGCTCGACGGCCTCGTCGGGCGGGAGCGCGGCCACCGCGTCCAGCATCAGCTGTTCGGCCAGCTCGGCCGGGGCGCGCAGCACCGCCTGGGCCGGCCCGGCCGCCGATGACGCCAGGGGAACCTCCGATGCGAGCAGCGCGACGGCGTCGGCGACGGCGTGGAAGCGGGAGGAGCCCAGCGCCTGGAGCGCCGCCGAGTGGGCGCGGGTCCTGGCGAGGGTCAGCCGGCGCTCCAGCAGGGCCCCGGCCCTTGCCGCGCCGACGCCGAGCGCGGCCCGCTCCTTGTCGCCGGTGTCGGGCTCGCTTCCCGAGGGCGGCCTGGCCGCCGGCAGTGAGGCGCCGGAGAGCTGGTGCAGGGCCTCCAGGAGCCGGCCGAGCCGGGTGGCGTAGGCGTGCTCGCGGGCCAGGGTGCCGGAGAGCCAGGCCAGTTCGGTGCGGAGCTGGTCGGCCCAGGCCGGGTCGAGCGCATCCCGGAAGGTGTGCAGGGTGCCGCTGATCCGGCGCGCCGCGTGGCGCAGCGCGCGGGCGGCCTCGTCGGCGCCCTGCGTGCCGGCGTCCGCGGGGGCGCTGTGCTCGCGGTGCAGCCGCAGGCCCCGCAGGAAGCAGGCGGCCTGTTCGCGCAGATAGGGCGCGAGGACCGCTTCCGCGGGCACGGTCGTCGTCTGGTGGTCAGGGCGTCGCACGCCGGCGCCTCCGGGCGTCAATGAGCATCTCTTGTACGTGCCTCAGCGGTTGCCCGTCCGCGTCCAGGGAGTGCCGGGTCCAGTTTCCGTCGGGGCCCAGGTGCCAGGAGGAGGTGGTGTCGGACATGCCTGTTTCCAGGAGCCTGCTGAGGGCGGCGCGATGCGCGGGGTCGGTGACGCGGACCAGTGCTTCGATCCGGCGGTCGAGGTTACGGTGCATCATGTCGGCGCTCCCGAACCACACTTCGGGTTCGCCGCCGTTGCCGAAGGCGAAGACCCGGGAGTGTTCGAGGAAGCGGCCGAGTATCGAGCGGACCCGGATGTTCTCGGAGAGGCCGCTGACGCCGGGGCGGATCGCGCAGATGCCGCGCACCCAGATGTCGACCGGCACCCCGGCCTGTCCCGCCCGGTAGCAGGCGTCGATGACCGCTTCGTCGACCATCGAGTTGACCTTGATGCGGACGTAGGCGGGGCGGCCCGCCCGCTGGTGGGTGATCTCCTTGTTGATACGGGCGATCAGCCCGTCGCGCAGGGACTTCGGGGCGACAAGCAGCCGGCGGTAGGTCTCGCGGCGGGAGTAGCCGGAGAGCCGGTTGAAGAGGTCGGAGAGGTCCGCCCCGACCTGCGGGTCGGCGGTCAGCAGGCCGAGGTCCTCGTAGAGCCTGGCCGTCTTGGGGTGGTAGTTGCCGGTGCCGACGTGGGAGTAGCGGCGCAGCGTGTCGCCCTCCTGACGGACGACCAGCGACAGCTTGCAGTGGGTCTTCAGACCGACGAGGCCGTAGACGACGTGGCAGCCGGACTCCTCCAGTTTGCGGGCCCACTTGATGTTGGCCTGCTCGTCGAAACGTGCCTTGATCTCGACGAGGACGAGGACCTGCTTGCCGGATTCGGCCGCGTCGATCAGGGCGTCCACTATCGGTGAGTCGCCCGAGGTCCGGTACAGCGTCTGCTTGATCGCCAGCACGTCCGGGTCGCCGGCCGCCTGCTCAAGGAAGGCCTGGACGGAGGTGGAGAAGGAGTCGTACGGGTGGTGCAGCAGCACATCACGTTCGCGCAGGGCGGCGAAGATGTCGGGCGCGGACGCGGACTCGACCTCGGCGAGGTCGCGGTGGGTGCCGGCGATGAACTTGGGGTACTTCAGCTCCGGCCTGTCCAGCGACGCGATACCGAAAAGCCCGGTGAGGTCGAGGGGGCCGGGCAGCGGGTAGAGCTCGGTCTCGGAGATCTTGAGCTCGCGTACGAGCAGGTCCAGCACGTACGGGTCGATGGACTCCTCGACCTCCAGGCGGACCGGCGGGCCGAACCGGCGCCGCATGAGCTCCTTCTCCAGGGCCTGGAGCAGATTCTCGGCGTCGTCCTCCTCGACCTCCAGGTCCTCGTTCCTGGTGACCCGGAACATGTGGTGGGCGAGGACCTCCATGCCGGGGAAGAGCTCTTCGAGGTGGGCCGCGATGATGTCCTCTATCGGGACGTAGCGCTGCGGTGACGCCTCAAGGAAGCGGGTGAGCAGCGGCGGCACCTTGACGCGGGCGAAGTGCCGGTGTCCGCTGACGGGGTTGCGGACGACGACGGCGAGATTCAGCGAGAGCCCGGAGATGTACGGGAACGGGTGCGCCGGGTCGACGGCGAGCGGGGTCAGCACGGGGAAGACCCGCTGCCGGAAGAAGGTGAACAGCCGGGCCTGTTCCTTCTCGGTCAGCTCGGGCCAGCGGACCAGCTGGATGCCCTCGTCGGACAGGGCGGGCGCGACGTCCTGCTGGTAGCAGGCGGCGTGGCGGGCCATGAGCTCGCGGGAGCGGGTCCAGATCAGGTCGAGGACCTCGCGCGGCTGGAGTCCGGACGCGGACCGGGTGGCGACGCCGGTCGCGATACGTCGCTTGAGGCCGGCGACCCGGACCATGAAGAACTCGTCCAGGTTCGAGGCGAAGATCGCGAGGAAGTTGGCCCGTTCGAGTAGCGGCGTGGCGGGGTCCTCGGCGAGCTCCAGAACGCGTTCGTTGAACGCGAGCCAACTGCGCTCCCGGTCGAGGAACCTGCCCTGCGGAAGCTCGTCGCCGTCCGGCTCGGGCTCGTAGGCGTCGGGGTCGTTGTCCAGATCGGGGTCCAGGTCGGCGGCCGTGGACAGCTCCGTGGGCATCGCGCCCGCGACCGCGTGGGGCCGGTGGGCGGCGAGAGAGCCGACCGACGGCTGGGCGGGCTGGACCGGGACCTCGGAGCTGGGCTGCTGGCTCATGGACCTATTCTTCCGCGCCTTCCGCCCGTGGGGCGCGTCGGAGCCCGTAAAGATCGCGGAAGAAGCGGGCATGGCCCCTGGACCGGGGCCGCTCCCGTTGCGGGGGGTGGGCACAGCTGGCTGCATCCCGTGAGGGTCGCAAGCCCGTCTGAATGGCCGGTAACGGTGACATGACGTACAGGAAGCGGTGTGGCTGCGGTGCGTACTTGCTGCTCACCGTCGGTGAACCCCTGCCCGGGCCCCGGGGCCCGGACAGGGGCGGCTCCGGCTCTCAGGCCGTGCGGCGGCGCAGGGCGCGGAACGCGACGGTGACGGCGAGGGCGGCGAGTGCGAGCACGATGCCCGTCTCGACGAGCTGGAGGGGCCAGAGGTGGGAGGCCGGGTGGTAGTCGAAGAACCAGCCGGTGATGTGGTGGTCGGCCATGCACCGGGCCTGCTGGGCCTCGCTCACCTGCCCCCAGCACACGTTGTCGGGCACCCGGTCGCCGCTCGCGGTGACGCGGCCGCCGTCGAGCACCCAGGAATTGAGGGGAATACCCAGGTTCTCGGGGGCCGCGGCGGTCGCGGTCCGTGGGGGCCAGAGGTCGCTCCGGAAGCTGCTGAGGGTCTTCACCACGGTGCCGGTGACGACCACGGCGATCGCCATCGCGGCCACGGTGCGGTGCACCAGCAGACCCGTGAGCGCGCCCACGGCGATGCCGAGCAGGGTGTAGCCGATGACCAGGGGGAGGGTCGTGCCGAAGAACTGGGGGTCGAACCAGTCGACCGAGAAGTCGTCGGCCGTCTGTGTCTGTGCCCAGGTGAGGGTCGCGGACAGCACGGTCACACCGGCGACGAGGAGCACCGCGGGTACGGCGAGCTTGGAGGCCAGCCAGCGGGCGGGCGTCACCGACTGGGTCCAGGCCATGCGGTAGGTGCCGCTCTCCAGCTCCCTGGCGATCAGAGGGCCGGCGACGAACGCGCTCACGATCACGGGCAGGACCGTGAGGACCAGCCCTGAGTACGAGAGCACGCCCCTGAACAGGGACATCGACCCGTTGAAGTCCACGAGCTGCTGGTCGCACGCGGGCCCCGAAGTACCTGCGGCCTTGCAGGAGCCTGCCTCGAAGCCGTCGATCAGATGGGACGACCACAGGGCGAAGCCGATGACGGCGACGGCTCCCGCCAGAGCGAGGAGCCCGGCGACGCGCAGGGTGCTGCGGTGCTGGCGTACGACGACGCGGGCGGGGCCGCGCAGAGGGGTGAGGGTGCTCATGCTGCTGCCACCGTCCTGGCCGGTTCGTCGGACGCGCTGGGGGTGAGGAGCGGCGGTGCCTCCGGGGAGCGGAGGTGGGCGAGCAGGAGCTCCTCCAGGGAGGGTTCCGTGACCTCCCAGGCCGAGGTGTCCAGCGGGCCCTCCTTCCGTACCAGCGCGGTGAGCTGACGCCCTGTCGTGCGCGACTCGACCACCGTGTGCGGGGCGAGGTCGCGGGCCTGACCGGTGACCAGGGCGTGCGCGGCGACGATGTCGTCGCTCTCACCGCCGAGGCGGACCCGGCCGTTGTCGACGAACAGGAGGTAGTCGCAGGAGCCCTCCAGCTCGGTGAGGATGTGCGAGGACATCACGATGGTGGTGGAGTTCTCGGCGGCCTCGACCATCAGGAGACCCATCAGCTCGTGCCTGGCGAGCGGGTCCAGGTCGGCCATCGGCTCGTCCAGCAGCATCAGTTCGGGCCGTTTGCCCAGCGCGAGAGCGAGGGCGAGCCGGGTGCGCTGCCCGCCGGAGAGCGTCCGGACCTTCGCGTCCTGCGGGAGGGGCCCGGCGACCCGGTCGGCGGCCTCCCGGTCCCAGGTGGCGGGGTTGAGCTCCTGGCCCGCCCACAGGGTGTCGGCCACGGTGAGCTGCGGGTACAGCGGCTTGTCCTGGGAGACGTATGCGATGCGGGGCCGCGCGTCTCCCGGACCGGTGCCGAGTACGCGCAGGGAGCCCTCGGTCGGCCGGAGCAGGCCGGCGGCGAGGGCGAGCAGTGTGGACTTCCCCGCGCCGTTGGGCCCGACGAGTGCGCAGACGCGCCCTGCGGGCAGCCGGAACGAGCAGTCGCGCAGCGCCCACCCGCGCTTTCGTCCGTACGTCATACCGAGGCCGTTCGCCTCGATCACGGCGCCTGTCATGAGTCCTGATCCCCCTTGAACGTGCTGTCGAGTACGTCGGTGAAGAGCGCGCTCACGTCGTCCTTGTCCAGTCCGGCGGTGCGGGCCCTGCGGGTCCACTCGGTGAGTTCGGCGCGCAGCGGCGCGTCCGTGGTGACCGCCGCGCTGCCGAGGGTGCGGCGGACGAAGGTGCCCAGTCCGCGCCGTGCCTCGACGAGGCCCTCGCGCTCCAGTTCGCGATAGGCCTTGAGCACGGTGTTCGGGTTGATCGCCGTGGCCTCGACGACCTCGCGGGCCGTGGGCAGCCGGTCGCCCGGCTCCAGCACACCGAGGCGCAGGGCCTGTTTGGTCTGCTGCACGATCTGGAGATAGGTGGCGACGCCGCTGCGCCGGTCGATACGGAACTCGACCGCTGCGGACTCTGCCATGATGCAACCCCCTTTCACTAATTGAGTAGTGAAAGGGTGTCGGAAAGAAGGGGCGGCGTCAAGCGACGCCGCCCCCGGGTGCGTTGAGGGAGGTCAGGACTCCGTGCGGTACATCAGGTCGACCTCGTGCGTGGCGAAGCCCATCCGCTCGTACACCGACAGGGCCGCCGGGTTGTCGGCGTCGACGTAGAGCATCGCCGTCGGCAGTCCCCGGGAGGCCAGATGCCGCAGCCCGATCGCGGTGAGCGCCTTGCCGAGGCCGCCGCCCTGCGCGTCGGGGAGTACGCCGACGACGTAGACCTCCCCGAGCTGGTCCTCGGCGTGCACCTTCGTCCAGTGGAAGCCGATGATCCCGCCGTCGCGCTCGGCCAGGAAGAAGCCCTTCGGGTCGAACCAGGGCTCGGCCTTGCGGTCGTCCAGGTCGCGCTGGGTGAGGGAGCCCTGCTCGGGGTGGTGGGCGAACGCGGCACTGTTCACGGCGAGCCAGGCCGCGTCGTCCTGCCCCGGCACGAAGGCGCGCACGGTGACACCGGGCGGCAGCACCGGCTCGGCGATGTCGAGCGTGTCCAGCGGGCGGCGGAGCTGGCGCAGCTCGCGGAAGAGGGAGAGCCCGAGCACCTGCGCGAGATGCCGGGCCGCCGACTTGCCACCGTGCGCCCAGACCCGCAGCCGCTTCCCGGCCGCGGCGAGAAGAGCGGCACCCAGGGCCCGGCCGTGCCCCCGGCCCCGGTGCGCGGGGGCCACGACCAGCTCGGCGGCGGGGGCCTCGACGGGGTCGGTGTCCTCCAGCTGCGCGTAACCGGCCAGCTCACCATCGGCGATGAGCAGGAAATGCCTCACGCCCTCACGGTGCCCGCCCCTCAACTGCAGCCGCCCCTGCTCGGAAACGGCCTCCCGGCCGTCGGTCCCGGCGGCCTCGCCGAGGAGGGCGAGGACGGCGTCGGCCTGCTCGGGGGTGAGCGCGTCGAGAGTCTCGATCTCGCGCCCGGGGGAGGGGAGGGGTGCGTCAGTCGTCATGACCACGAGCGTACGGGGCGGGGGCGGGGCGGCGGCGGTGCCGTCAGCCGGAGTCCGCCCCTGCCCCGCGGTGCAGGACTTCATGAGCGATGCGTGAGAGGTCGTCCGAGCTGGGCATCAGCTCCCGTACGCGCGAGGGGAGGGCTGCGTACGTACTGACCGCCAGGGGCTGGTTCTGCGACTGGAGGGCGAATTCGACCGTGGTGGTGTCCTGGCTCTCCGCGATGAGGATGCCGAGGGTCTGGTCATCCCGCTCCGGGTCACGGATCAGGCGGTCCACGGCGGTGACGTAGAAGCTGAGCTGCCCGAGGTGTGAAGGCTGTGCCTTGGTGGTCTTCAGCTCGACCACGACGAAGCGGTGCAGCCTGAAGTGGTAGAAGAGCAGGTCGATGCGGAACTCCGTGTCCCCCACGGTGATGGGGTACTGGCGACCGACGAAGGCGAAGCCGAAGCCGAGCTCGGTGAGGAACTGGATGATCTTCGACGTGAGCGCGTCCTCGAGGTCGCGCTCCGCAGCCGTGTCCGACAGCTGGGTGAAGTCCAGACGGTACGGGTCCTTGAAGATCTGCTTCGCGGCCTCGGACCGCTCAGGGATGGTGACGTCGAAGTTGTTGGCGGCAGCACCCTGGGCCAGGTGGAGTCCGCTGCGGATGTGGGTGGTGAGCCGGTCGCGGGACCAGCCGTGGTGGACGGCGTGCTGGGCGTAGAAGTCCAGCTCGAAGCGGGTTTTGCACTTGTCCATGAGGAGCTGGAGATGGCCCCAGGGCAATTGCGCAGCAGCCTGCTGCGCAAACTGTTCGGCCCACGTTCGAGCCATCTGTTGCATGTATTGCAGATTGCGCGCGCCGAACCCCCTCTGGTTCGGGAACTCGGTCCGCAGCTCCGTGGCGATCCGGTCGATGACCTTGCTCCCCCACCTCTCCTCCCCCTGTCGCTCCAGGATCGTCCGCCCGATCTCCCAGTACATCTGGAGCATCTCGGTGTTCACCTTGAGCTGTGCGCGCACATGCGCGCCCCGCACGATCGACTTGAGGTCGTCGAGCATCTCGTAGAAGCCGGAGGGCAGTTCGGTCCGGCTCTGGGCCGGCATCACTGCCTCGGCAGCGAGTTCGTCGTTCACAGGTACAGGATTCCGGCACGCATGCACGCGGTGACGTTTCTGCACGCATATGTACGCCGAAGGAGTGATCAGCCCCATTCCAGGCCCGCGGCAACCAGTTCGTAACCCCGGATGTCTGTCGCGCTACGCGCGTTGACTCTAGGCTGCGGCTCGCGGGGTCCAGAGACAGGATCCAGAGAATCGAAGGGGACCGAGGGGCCGATGTCAGCGATTCCACAGAAGAACCGTGTGTCCCGGCGGGTGCTCGCCGCCACGGCGGGGCTGGTCACCGTAGGTGCGCTCGTCGCCGCGACGCCGGCCGGTGCGCATGACCGGGGGCACGGTCACGGGCACGGCCATCAGTCCCGCACCGTGGACGTGCAGTTGCTCTCCTTCAACGACCTGCACGGCAATCTGGAGCCGCCGGACGGCTCCGCCGGGACGGTCAGCGAGACGCGGCCCGACGGCACCGTGACGTCCGTACCCGCCGGTGGCGTCGAGTACCTCGCGACCTCGCTGCGCACCGCGCGCAAGGGCAACCCGTACTCCGTCACCGCGGCCGGCGGTGACATGGTCGGTGCGAGCCCGCTGCTGTCGGGGCTCTTCCACGACGAGCCCACCATCGAGGCGCTCAACGGGCTCGACCTCGACGTCACGGCCGTGGGCAACCACGAGTTCGACGAGGGGGCGACCGAGCTCGCCCGGCTGCAGAACGGCGGCTGCCACCCGGACGACGGCTGCTACGAGGAGGGCAAGGAGTTCAAGGGCGCGGACTTCCCCTATCTCGCGGCCAATGTGACGGACGAGAACACCGACAAGCCGATCCTCAAGCCGTACACGGTCTGGAAGAAGAACGGAGTCAAGATCGGCTTCATCGGGGTGACCCTGGAGGGCACGCCGGACATCGTCACGGCCAACGGCGTCAAGGGGCTGAAGTTCCACGACGAGATCGAGACGGTCAACAAGTACGCCAAGGAGCTGGACCGACAGGGCGTCAAGTCCATCGTCGCGCTGATCCACGAGGGCGGGGCGCCGGCCTCGCAGTCGTACGACTACGACTGCGACAGCCCGGGCGCCGGTGACGGCATCTCCGGGCCGATCGTCGACATCGCCAAGGGCATCACGCCGAAGGTCGACGCCCTGGTCACGGGCCACACCCACCAGGCGTACGTGTGCACGGTCCCGGACCCGTCGGGCAAGCCGCGCATGGTCACCTCGGCGTCGTCGTTCGGCAAGCTCTACACCGACACGACCCTCACCTACGACCGCCGCACCAAGGACATCGTGCGTACGTCGGTGGAGTCGGCGAACCACATCGTCAGCCGGGACCAGGCCAAGGCCGAGGACATGACGGCGCTGATCGCCCGCTGGAACACACTCGCCGCGCCCATCGCGAGCAAGCCGCAGGGTTACATCTCGGCCGACATCAACGGCCGCGGCTCCACCTCCCCCGAGCAGCCGTTGGGCGACCTGATCGCCGACGCCCAGCTGGAGGGCCTCGCCCCGGAGGACAAGGGCGGTGCGGACGTCGCGTTCATGAACCCGGGCGGCATCCGGTCCGACCTGGCGTACGCGGCGTCCGGCAGTGAGGGCGACGGGGTGGTGACGTACGGCGAGGCGTTCACGGTCCAGCCGTTCACCAACATGATGAACGTCGTCGACCTGACCGGCGAGCAGCTCGTCACCGCGCTCCAGCAGCAGGTCAGCGGCTCCAACGAGGCGTCCCCGAAGATCCTCCAGGTCTCGGACGGCCTCACCTACACGCTGGACATGACGAAGTCGGGCGCCGACCGGGTGGTCGCGGACACGATCCGGCTGAACGACGAGGCGATCGACCCGGCGAAGACGTACCGCGTCGCGATGAACGAGTTCCTCGGGGGCGGCGGCGACGGCTTCGCGGCCCTCGGCGAAGGCGCGAACAAGCTGGTCGGAGCATCCGACCTCGACCTGTTCAACGACTACCTGGCGGCGCACTCCACGGCCGACGCTCCGCTTGCCCCGCCGGCCGCGGACCGGATCACGGTCGTGCGGTAAGCGGGAGAAGGATCGGGTACGGGAGTGAGGGCGGCGGGCCGGACGGCCCGCCGCCCTCTTCCGGCTGTGACGTGAGCGCGCCACAATGCGGGGGCCCGACCCCCCACGGCCGATGGAGGCCCCCTCGCATGTCCGCACGCCTGAGCACCCGCAGAGGCTTTCTGACCGGAGCCTTCGCGCTCTCCGCGACCGCGCTGGCCGGACTCGCCCCCGCCGTCGCCGACACCCGCAGGACCTACGGCGTACAGGACTGGATGAGCGCCGTCCCCGACACCACTCCGCTGCGGGGCCTCACGATCCCGGGTACGCACGACTCCGGGGCGCGCTTCGGAGGTCCCTGGACGGAGTGCCAGAACACCACCGTCGCCGAGCAGTTGGACAGCGGTATCCGCTTCCTCGACATACGCTGCCGGGTCAGCGGCGATGCGTACGCCATCCATCACGGGGCGTACTACCAGAACCTGAACTTCGACGATGTGCTGGGCGCCTGCCGGGACTTCCTGGGCCGGCAGCCGTCCGAGACCGTGCTGATGCGGGTCAAGCAGGAGTACTCGGAGGAGAGCGACGCCGTGTTCCGGCGGATCTTCGACCTCTACCTCGACACCAAGGGCTGGCGTTCCCTCCTTCACCTCGACTCCGGGCTCCCCGACCTCGGCGGCGCACGCGGCAAGGTCGTGCTGCTCGCGGACAACGGCGGCCTGCCCGGTGTCCGGTACGCCGACCCGGAGGTCTTCGACATCCAGGACGACTACATGGCGGAGCCGTTCGCCAAGTACCCCAAGATCGAGGCGCAGTTCCGCAAGGCGGCGGAGCAGCCGGGCAAGCTGTTCATGAACTACGTGAGCACCGCGGCCCTGCTGCCCCCGCGCTCGAACGCGGACCGGCTCAACCCGCAGGTGCACGCGTTCCTCGACGGGGCGGACGGTTCGGACCTGACCGGGCTCGGCATCGTCCCGCTGGACTACCCGGCGACCAGGGCAGGCCTGGTCGAGTCGCTGATCCGGCACAACCCGGGCGGCTGAGCGGCGGTCACCCCGAGGGCTCCTCCTGAGCGGGAGACCGTACCGGCCGGTGTCCGGGCGGGTCGACGGTCCGCCGCGTCGTCCCGCCCGCCGCGAGGAGCGCGACCACCGCGGCTGCCACGGGCACCGAGAGAGACACCAGCTGGAAGCCCTCCTCCAGCCCGAAGGGGTGGCCCAGATGGAGGGTGTGGAAGGCCAGATGGGGGACGCAGAAGGTGAGCGCGGAAACGGCGGCGGCCCGCACGAGCTGGGGTTGCGCAGTGCACGCGGCCCAGCCGAGCACCACGGTCAGGGCCAGTACGGCGGCGCCGAAGTCGCGCGTCAGGTGCTCGTTGTAGGGCGGGAATCCAGCTACCCAGGGGTGCCCGGGAAGCGGGTAGGTGTCGTAGAAGTGGCGCGGCCACAGCAGCGCCCACGCGGCCGGGAGGCCTTCGCCGAGGGTGAGCAGCGCCAGGCAGGCGCGGACCCACACCAGGCGGGCCCCGGTCGGTCCCGCCGGCCACCGTTCGGACACATGCCGCTCCTTGACCTCGCGCTTCGCCCGGACCTGCCGCGGAATCGTACCGAAGCGGGATCATCCGGGCGGTGTGCGACACGGGCCGGCCGGCCGGTGCCCGTCGCTGCCGCGTCTGCCGATCGGGTGGCGGTCGTGGGCCACTGGGAGGGACCGTGGCGCCACGTGTGAGATCCCGGGGCCCGGAACGCACACATGGGGAGAACGACCGTGTGGACATCGCTGAACCGTGCGACCAGCTGATCCCCGGCGGGACGGACGCTTCGGTGCCACCGGCCACCGTCCCTGTTCCCATGTTCCAAGGAGAAGGATTCACGTGAACATCCGGTTCACCTCAACCGCGATCGCGGCCGCGGCCGGCGCCGTCATCCTGAGCGTCGCCCCCGCCGCCGTCGCCGTGGCCCCCACCGCCGGCACCGGCGCCGCTCCGGCCGCCCGTGCGGCCGCCCCGCTCCAGGCCGAGATCCCGGTGGAGATCAAGGGCGCGGTCCTGAACTTCAACGGCACCGAGCACACCCTGGACCTCAAGGGCGAGGCGTCCCTCACCATCGACGCGCCCACCGCGGGCAACCTGAAGACCCAGGTGACCGGCAGCCTCAGCGTCACCGCCGAGGACTCCGAGATGGGCAAGATCGCGCTGGAGAGCACGGGCGTCGGCACCGCGTCCTTCAACAGCGTCCTCGCCCCGTTCCCGGCCAAGCTGGAGCTCTCGGCCACCGCCACGGTCAGCGTCCAGGCCCCCACCACCGCGCAGAACGGTCAGGCCGCGGCCCCGCTGGTGCTCCACACGAAGAACCCGGCCCAGCTCACCGGCTCGCTCAACAAGTTCCCGCCGAGCGGCGAGTTCCTGACGCTGCAGAACCAGGTCGACTTCGCGGCCGGGGACAGCGACGACACCGTCGGCAGCGTGACGAAGTTCCCCGTCGCGTCCAGCGCCGCGTGAGGCGGACCGTCTGACACAGCATCCTGTGTGACGTCGGCCCCCGGGACCCGTTCGTGGTCCTGGGGGCCGACGCCGTCGTAGGGGGCGGCCGAAGCCTCCGGTGTCCGTCACGGCTCCAGGGCCGCCGAGCCGATCGCCCGGGTGACAGCCGTGTACGCGGGGGTGGGGCGGCCGGGTAGACGCGCCACCAGGATCCGGCGGATCTCGCGGGGGGCGCCGTCGACGTGCAGGAGGCTCACGCCGGGCGGCAGTACCGCCGACATCCGGGACGGCACCGTCGTGACGCCGAAGCCACCGGCGACCAGGTTCAGTTTCGTCAGCCAGTCGCGTGCGGAGTGGGCGATGCGGGGCCGTCCCGGCATGCCGGGCCACACGCCGAGCAGGGGCTCGGCGCCCGTTGACGGGGCGGCGATCCATGCGGCGTCGAGAAGCTCGTCGATGTGCACCGAGGTGCGGCCGGCGAACACTCCGGTCGTCGGTGCCGCCACGACCAGTTCGGTGTCATCGACGGTCTCGATGTGCAGGCGTGGCGACTCCCCGTCCGCGGGCCGGTGGGGCGGGCGTGACGTCAGTACGGCCAGGTCGATCGAGCCCGCGCGCAGCGCCCGGATCAGGCTGGGCGTGGTGCCTTCGCTCGTCGTGACCGTCACCTGCGGGGCGGCTGCCGCGAGGCGCGTGAGCGCGGCGGGCAGGACCAGCGCGCCCGCGCTCAGGACCACCCCGAGCCGCACCCGCTCGGCCCTGGGGAGAGTGCCGGTGATGTCGCGCTCGGCCGCCTCGACGGAATCCAGGATCGTACGGGCGTGCCGCAGCAGGGTCAGGCCGGCGGGGGTGAGCCGGACCCCGCCCGGAAGGCGTTCGAACAGGGCGGCTCCCGCGCTCCGTTCGAGGGCGGCCGCCTGGCGTGAGACCGCCGACTGCGTGTAGCCGAGGTGAGCCGCCGCCGCGGTGAAGCTGCCCGACTCCGCGATCTGCCGTAGGACCCGAAGGCTCGTACTGGAGACATCCATGCTGCCCAGGCATACCAGGCATGCCTGATCGTCGCTTCCCGCATGCCCTTTCGGTTCCCTAGCCTCGGTCACGACGGATCCCGGCTCCGGACATGCGGAGCCGGACGGGCGAAGCATCACGAACATGGAGGTCATCACGTGCGAGCAGCAGTTCTGACGGAGTTCGGCGCCCCGCTCTCGGTGCGGGAACTGCCCGCCGTCGAGGCGAGGCCCGGCGAAGTGGTGGTCGACGTACTGGCCACCTCAGTGCCTCCGTACGCCGCCGAGGTCTTCGGCGGCGCCCGGAACTATCCCCTTGTCCCTCCTGTCGTGCCCGGGGTGGGCGGCGTGGGACGGATCACCCACATCGGCCCTGACGCGACCCGGCTGCGCGTGGGGGACCTGGTGTGGTGCGACCCGACGGTGCGCTCCCGGGACGACGCGCTGACGCCGGACATCACGTTGCAGGGCTGGAGTTCCCGCGGCGAGGGCGGCGCCAGGCTGGCCGTGCACCTGCACGACGGGCCGTTCGCCGAGTCCATGCGGGTGCCGACGGAGAACGTGTTTCCCCTGCCCGCCGCGGCGGAGGACGACCCGTCCCGCTGGGCGTCGCTCGGCGTGCACGTCATCGCCTACGGAGGGCTGCTGGCCGGCGGTCTCGCGGCCGGCGAGACGCTGCTGGTCAGCGGGGCCACCGGGAACCTGGGCAGCAGCGCCGTCGCGGTCGCCCTTGCGATGGGGGCGGGCCGCGTGGTCGCCCCGGGCCGGAACCGGGCGGCGCTCGCCCTCCTCGCCGACCGGTTCGGCCCGCGCGTGCGCACGGTCGGGCTGACCGGGGACGAGGGCGCCGACCGCGCGGCGATGTCCGCCGCTGCCGACGGCCCGATCGACATGGTGATCGACATGCTCCCGCCCAGCGCCCCCAGTTCGGTGGCGCGCACGGCTGCCATGACGGTGCGCGAGTACGGCCGCGTCGTCCTCATGGGGGGCGTCGGCATGCTGTCCGGCGACGACCTGGCACTCCCGTACCCGTGGATCATGCGTAACTCGGTGACCGTGCGGGGGCAGTGGATGTACCCGCGCACCGCGAACACGGGCATCATCCGGCTTCTCGCCGCGGGCGCGCCGGACCTCACGCCCGAGCGGGTCCGCTGCTTCCCCCTGGACGCCGTCAACGAGGCCGTCGCGTACGCCGCCGTGCACGGTGGGCCCTTCGACCGCACGGTCCTGACCCCGTCCGCCGGCTGACGGGGAGGTCGCCCGCAGCCGGGGACTTGTCGAATATCGATATGGTCCCCTAGTCTCGGCCATATCGAAAATCGATGGGACGAGGTTGCGATGCACACACGAATCACCAGGATCCTGGCGTCGGCGACCTCTGTGCTGGCGGTGCTCCTCGGGCTCGCCTTCGTCGGCACGGGCGTCACGCACCTGCTCGACGACGGGGCGGTCTGCGTGCAGACCGGCTTCTGGGCCAACGCCTCGCTGGCCGACAAGGTGTCGGCCGGCGAGGGCGTGCAGGAGTCCAGCAGCGTCACGCGTCTCTGCCAGGACGGCCCCTCCGCGGGACAGCGCGCCGCGGACCTCGGGAGCGAACTGCCCTGGCTGCTGTTCGGCTCCCTCGCGCTGCTGCTCTTCTCCCGGGTGCTGAAGGCCGTCATGCGGGACGGGCCGTTCACCCACGGGGTGGCGAACCGGCTCACCGTGCTGGGCTGGTCCGTCGCCCTGGGTACGCCGCTGGCCGCCCTCGTCGCCGGTTGGTCGACGTCCTGGCTCGTCGGCAGCATGTCGCCGAACATCGGCTCCGGGCCGGCGCTCGACGGGCCGCTCGTGCTCGTCATTCCGGGGCTCGCGGCAGTGATCATAGGTAAGTTCATGGGTGACGGCGTGCGCATGCGGGAGGACCTCGAAGGGACCATCTGATGCCCGATGAGGAACAGCACGGAATCCGGATCCACCTCGACCGGATCCTCGCCGAACAGGACATGACACTCACCGAACTGTCCGCACGCGTGGGCATCACCGTCGTCAACCTGTCGGTGCTCAAGAACGGGCGGGCCAAGGCCGTCCGCTTCTCGACCCTGTCGAGGATCTGCGATGTCCTCAAGTGCCAGCCGGGAGACCTGATCACCCATGAACCCGAGAGCTGACGGTCCCGTCCCGCCTCAGCGGACGGTGAGGACCAGCTTGCCCGTGGTGCGGCCCGTCTCCCCCTGGGCATGAGCCCGTGCGCCATCGGCGAGCGGGAAGGTGCCGGAGACATGGGCGCGGAGCTTGCCCCGTTCGACGAGCTCGGCGATGGCATCCATCCCCGCCCGGTCGTGCTCGACGAGCATGGTGACAGCGCGGACCTGCGCCTTCTCCGCCACGGCCTGGGTGTCATCGGCGCCCGGCACCAGGGAGACGAGGACGCCGCCGGGGCGGAGCACGCCCACGGAACGGGTGGCGGTCTCCCCGCCGAGGGCGTCGAGGACGACGTCGTAGCGCTCCTCGGTGTCGGCGAAGTCCTCGGAGCGGTGGTCGACGCAGGCATCCGCGCCGAGCTCGCGCAGGAAGTCGTGCTTGGGGGCGCTCGCGGTCCCCGTGACATGCGCCCCGCGCTCCTTGGCGATCTGTACGGCGAGATGGCCGACACCGCCCGCCGCGGCGTGGATCAGCACCCGCTGTCCGGCGCGGAGGTCCGCGGTCTCGACGAGGGCCTGCCAGGCGGTGAGCGCGGCCAGCGGCAGAGCGGCCGCCTGTACGTGGTCGATCCCGGCGGGCTTGGCGGCGAAGGCGCGGGTGGGGCCGGTCACGTACTCGGCGTGGGAGCCGGCCCCGTACGGGTAGGGCAGCATGCCGAACACCTGGTCACCGGGCTGGAAGAGGGTGACGCCGTAGCCGGTCTCCACCACGGTGCCGGAGACGTCCCAGCCGAGGGTCAGCGGCGGGGGCGGCAGGAACAGGGTCGTGGCGCGGTGCTTGAAGTCCGTGGGGTTGAGCCCGGCCGCGTGCACGGCGACGAGGATCTGTCCGGGGCCGGGTGCGGGCCGCGGGAGCTCGGTCAGCCGCAGGACCTCGGGGCCGCCGAGGGCCGTCTGGTGAAGGGCGAGCATCACGGGGGCGCTGTCGGTGTTCTCAGGGGTGTCCGTCGAAGTCATGTCTCGATCCTGGCGCAGTGTCCGGTCCGGGGCGATGGCAAGAACGTCAGCTTCCGATACATTTCTGCCATGCCCTTCGATCCTGCCACCCGCCGCGTTCCCGCCGTCCACAAGGTCGTCGTCCTGGCCCTCGACGGCGTCTACCCCTTCGAGCTCGGCATCCCGCACCGGGTCCTGGGCTCCGCCGACGGCCGGTACGAGGTGCTGTCCGCGAGCGTGGACGGGCAGTCCGTGCGCACCGACTCGGACCTGACCGTCACTCCCGCGTACGGCCCCGAGGTGCTGGCCGATGCGGACACCGTGGTCATCCCGCCGTACGCGGTCGCGCCGGAAGCGGTCGCGGACCCACGGGCCCTGGCCGCGCTGTCCCGCGTCCGCCCCGGCACCCGGCTGGTGTCCATCTGCACCGGCGCCTTCCTGCTGGCCGCCGCGGGTCTTCTGGACGGGCGCAGGGCCACTACCCACTGGGCGCTCACCGACCACTTCCGGAAGCTCTTCCCCCGGGTCGAGGTCGACCCCGGCGTGCTCTTCGTCGACCACGGTGACGTGCTGACCTCGGCGGGGGCGGCGAGCGGTGTCGATGTCTGCCTGCATCTGGTGCGCCAGGACCACGGCAGCGAGGTGGCCAACCAGGTGGCCCGCTGCTGTGTCGTGCCGCCCTACCGGGACGGCGGACAGGCCCAGTACATCGAGCGGCCGCTGCCGCCGGCCGACGGGACGGGCACCGGGCCGACCCGCGACTGGGCGCTGCGGCGGCTGGAACTGCCGCTGCGCCTCGACGAGCTGGCCACGCACGCGGCGATGAGCCCCCGTACCTTCGCCCGGCGCTTCCAGGAGGAGACGGGTCTGAGCCCCGGCCGCTGGCTGACCCAGCAGCGGCTGCGGCGGGCGCGGCAGCTGCTGGAGTCCAGCGACCTGCCGGTGGAACGCGTCGCCCACGAGGTCGGCTTCGCCACCGCCACCTCGCTGCGGCGGCACCTGGCGGCGGAGGCGGGAGTCGCCCCTTCGACGTACCGGCGTACGTTCCGGGCCTCGGGTGCGGCAGGCGTCAGCCGGGCTCGGTGAGGAAGCCGGCCAGGGCGGCGGCCACGGCGCGGAGCAACTGCGTGCCACGGTCGATGTGACCCTCGACGCGCTGGCGCGGGCGCTCGACGCGAGCGGCTAGGTGAGTCTCGATGTGCCTCGACCGGTCAAGGCCCCTGCCCTCTGCGGTCCTGGCCGGAACCGCGTCACCGACACCACGACAGGTGATCGTGGACCTCGCAACGGCCCGCCGAAGAAACCTGTTGTTCGACTTCAGCGGGGATGGGAGGGGGTCACTTCTTCTTCACCCGACCTGTGGCATTGCACTCATCACAGCGGTAACGCAAGTTCTGCAATTTCCTTCTCCGATTCCACGCCAGCGCGAGGGGGTGACGAACAGCGCCCGATCCTTTGCACTTCGGGCACTCATCACCCTGCTTCTTATCGGCCATCAATACATGCTGCCCGGTACTGCAAGATCGCTCTGCGGTGGGCGAGCATTCCCAGCCACCCTGAATCCATAGGGCTTGCCGGGAAGCAAGTCGTGGCTACCGCCGCACCCGACCCGTCCGAGCAGTGACGGCCCTGCACCGAACGATCAGAGCCCTTAGCGGATTGGAAGGCCGGAACGCCTGACGGCGTAGGCGCACAGCCGGGTGCCGTACAGATCCAGCGCGTCGTCGGGGTCCTCGTCGTAGTGGGCAGCCACCTCGCGCCACTGGTCCCACGCGTACAGGCGGGCGTGGCGGCGGTCGCTGTCCCCGCGCCCCGGGACGTCGGGCTCTCTGCTCTTCAGCCACTGCTGCCACTCCTGGTGGTCGGCGGGGTCGGCGGTGTGCTCCTCGCCCGCCCGGCGGGCCGTTTCGGCCTGCTTGTCCCGGGCGAGGGCGGCGGTGATGTACGCGGCCGGTCGCGCGGGGCGCCAGTCGACGGCCAGGCCGATGAGTTCGGCTGCGACGTCGTGGGCCGCCAGGCCCCGGTCGATGAGCGGGCGCAGCGCGAACGCCAGACGGCGGAGCCCCTCTCCCTGGGTCCAGCCGACGAGCGGCCGGACCTGCCGGGCGATGCTGATGTCCTGGGCCACCTGCCACGGACTCCTGAGTGACGAACCGCTGTTGTGCCGCCTCGCGCGCCTGCGCGGCGTGTAGTTGATCTCCCCACTCGTGTCAGCTGTAGGTACTAGGGGGCGGGGCCCAGGGGAATGGGGTGCACGCCGTGCTGAACCACGTTGCCCCGCAGGCTGCTTGTCCCGCCCCGTGTCGACCACGGCAGGGATCACCGCTGCGTAGATCGTGGCCGTGGCTGTGTACGGGCGCCCGGGCAGCCGAAGGTTCTTCTTCGTCCCATGCCGGCGCCACGCCAGCGCGCCCAGTTCTCGCAGCACGCGGACATGACGCTTCACCGTTGCTGTCGACAGCCCGCATCTGGTGGCCGTGCCCTCCAGGTCGTACAGCACGAATCCCAGCCGGTAGTCCATGCGCGCGGCGAGATCGCGGGCCACGGCCAGGGTGGTCACGCCGGCGCGTGGGTGCAGGCCGGCTTCGACCAGCCACGTGACGGCGGGTAGCCACGCGCGCGGCGTGGTACGGCGAGAAGAGGTCGAGTCGACCTCCTGGAGCGCACGGGGAACGGGGGCCCACGCCGCATCCGGGCATGGCTGAGGGGCGCGGCGCGAAGCCGCGCCGGTGGAAGGGCGCATCAGGGTCCGTCGGGGTGGATGCGGGGGAGGCCGGTGGCGGGGGCGGAACGCTAAGCGGCGGCGCCCGCGTCCCCGGCGAGCGTGAACCACACCGCCTTGTGGCTGGGAGCGCAGCACCCGCAGAGGTCCGAACCCCAGGCCAGCGCGAGCTCATCCAGCAGGAAGAGGCCCCAACCGCCCTCCCGCACGGGGTCGTTGTGAGCGCTCCCGGCCGTGCCGCCTGTCGTGGGGGCCGTCCAGAGCGTGTCGTCGGCGACGGAGACGGTCACCTGGTCCCGCCCCACCGTCACTTGCACGCGGATCAGTGAACTCCGGGTGTGCCGGTGGGCGTTGGCCACCACCTCGCTCACGCAGAGGCGCGCGTCGTCGATGACGCCCTGGTGCGGGCCGCCGGTGAGCAGGGAGGTCAGGAAGTTCCGGGCGATACCGGCCGAGCGCGCGGTGTTGGGCAGGGAGAGCCGGTAGCTCTCGCCGTCCTGGCTGCGCGGTGAGGTGGAGGGGGGTGTGGTCTGGACGCTGGTCATGTCGTTCTCCCCACGTGGTGCGCTCCGAACGGGCGCGCTGCTCGTTGACGTTGGTGGTGGCCGTACGGCAGCCCTGACTCACGGGGCGCCGCTACGCGGTGATCGAGGTACGAAAATGATTACCTCACGCGTTGGGTCGATACGGGTAACGTGGTGGGTGAAATGAATCCCATCGGGTGACGGGCCACCCTGGGGCCCGACGAGGAGGGGAATCCGATGGCGTCGAGGAAGTCGCCCACGGCGCGGCAGCGCAGGCTGGGCAGCGAGCTGCGCAAGCTCCGGGAGCGCACCGGCCTGTCACTCACGGAGGCAGCTGCCGCGCTGGGCACGGACCGCACGACGGTCAGTAACAGCGAAGCGGGGCGGTTCGGAGTCAGCGCCGCACGAGTGCGCGCGTGGGCTGGCCATTACGCGTGCCCGGACGCCGCATACGTCGAGGCCTTGGCCGACATGGCTGAAGAGCGAACGAACGGGTGGTGGGAGGACTACAGGGGCGACCTTGTGGCAGGGGCGCTCGATCTGGCGGAGCTCGAACATCACGCCGTGGCGATCAGGTCGGTGCAGATCATGTATATGCCGGGGCTGTTGCAGAAGGAGGAGTACGCCCGTGCCGTGTACGCGGAGGTCGTACCGCCTCTGACTCCGGAGCGCCTCCGTCGTCAGCTTTCGCACAGGCTTCGGCGTCGCGACGTGCTGGACAAGGATGGAGCGCCATCCTGTGTGTTCCTCGTCCATGAGGCTGCGTTGCGCATGACGTTCGGCGGCCCAGGGGTGGCGCTCGGCCAGCTCGGGCACCTGCTGGACGAGTCAGAGCGGGACAATGTCGCGGTCCGAGTGATCCCGTTCGCGGCCGGCGGTTTCCCGGAGATCGGCAGTTCGACACAATACGTCCACGGCCCGGTCCCGCAGCTCGACACCGTCCAGACGGACACGGCGACCGGGCCCGCGTTCATCGATGCCGAGACCCGGCTCACGAACTACAGGGCCGTGCTGGACCGGGTCGAGAGTCGGAGCCTCGACCCGAAGAGATCGCGGGACTTCATTCGCGGAGTCGCACAGAGCATGAAGGCGTGAGGATCATGGAAATTCAGTGGCGCAAGTCCTCCAAGTCGTCGGGTGCCGAGGGCAACAACTGCCTCGAACTCGCCGAGCACGACGGCGAGATACTGCTGCGCGAGAGCGACCACCCGGACGTGGTCGTCCACACCACCCGAGCCAAGCTCCGCGCCTTCCTCGGCGGTGCGAAGGAGGGCGAGTTCGATGATCTCGCCTGAGGTGACTCGTGCGATTGCGGTACGTGATCCGTCTCATCGGGGCGTGAGGGGAGACAGGCGCGACTGACCATCCTTGTCGACGCAGAGCGAGGACCGGCCCGTGCAGGGCGAGGCCCCGCCGGTGCAGTGCGACACCTCGTCGATGTTCCGGGCGCGAACATCCGGGTGGATCCGGACCCGCTGAGGGTCGCCGGGTGGGACGAGGAACTGGTCGTCACGGTCTTCGTACGCGTCCACACACAGGGCCGGATGCTCATGCTGGAGATCGCCCCGCACGTCCTGTTCCCCGTGCGTGCCGACTTCAAGGACGCCGATCACACGATCTATCGCTTCGTCAACCAGAATCCCTTGGGCAAGGCAGCCCAGGTCCTCTCTCACGTGCCCGGGGGCGCCTGGACAGGCGTTGGTCGCGATCGGTCGGCAGGTCGTCCACGGCTGGCGGCGGCTCACCGGGGAGTTCTCCGGCACCGTGCCCGACGGCCCAGCCCTGTCGGTACGCGAACTCGCCGCAGAGCCCGGCGGGTTCGCTCTTCCAGTCCATGGATGTCGACCGCTATCTGAAGAGCGTGCAGGACCGCGTCGTCTACGGCGTGAAGACAGCCATCGTGAACGCCGGCTACCGAACGGAGGAGTTCGCGCAGAAGGTTGTCTACATCAGCAACGGCGGCCATCAACATCGACTCCGTGGAGGGCAGCACGTTCGCAGTCGGTGACCACGCTCGCGCCGCCCCCACAAGAGGTGGACAGACTCCGCCACAGAGGGGATCCGCCGACCATGCCCAGTGACGCGCCACAGCCGGACGTCTCCATCGGGGATGTTTCCAGCAGCACGTTCGCCATCGGCAGCCACGCCCACGCCGAGAGCCACCAAGTTACCTCCGCTTCACCCGACCGCGATTCCGAACAGCTCCTCGTCGCCATCCTGGATCTGAGGGCCTACCTGGCCAGAGTGCGGGCTACCGGACAGACTGCCGAACTCGACGCGGCCCTGGCCGATACGGAGGGCGAGATCACCCGCATCGGAACCCCCGACGAGAGTCGCTTGCGACGTCTGCGCGAACTCCTCGCCGGCGCCGAATCGTTGACCGCGGTGCTGACTTCGGCGGGCGCCGTCGTCGGGCTGCTCGGAATGTGAGGGACGCGCGGCCGTACTTGTCGGGGCGATCGTGCTCAACGCTGAGGGCAGTCAGTTCGCGTCGAATTCGGATGGCGTCGCCCGGATGCCGCCCCCCAGGGGTCCGCTGCTACGCCTCACCAGGACCCACTCCCCGCCAAGGGGCCGGTGCAGGCCGAAGGGCCCCACGGCCACTCGAACGTGGTGCACCCGTGTCCGGATGTCGCCGGTAGCCGGTGACGAATACTTGATTCTCCACCGGGAGCGGATCTCTGCCGACATTCTGACTAGGTGTATCGACTTCCTAATCACGTACAGCGGCATCGGATGCGTCTGGGGTTCTTAGCCCTATCTGCGATTGCCACCCTCGGTCTCGGCTGGAAACTGTGGGACTCCAGTCGACCACCGAACAGCGACTCACTGGTCGACTGGGCAGCACTCCTGGTCGCGGTGGCCTCGCTGGTGGTGTCACTGGTCCAGCTCTTTCCGGCGCTGGAAGCGCCCAGGGACGCCGCGCAGGTCGCGGATGACCTGGCGGTATCGGTGCGCAGCCAGTGGGAGGAGGAGGTCACCGCCCGGAACCTGCGCTCCCCGCGAGTGATTCCGTTGGCCTGGTCGGCCACCCGGCGGCCGGTGGCGGCGCCACCCGAGGAAGCGCTGGGCGGCGGGATCGATGCCCGTGTGCTTCGGCTGTCGCTCAACGGCCGGCTGGACGGCAGCTTCGACCAGGCCGCCCGTCGGCTGGCCCAGGGGTACCGGAGGGTGCCCAGCAGGCGGCTGGTGATGCTCGGGGAGCCTGGTTCGGGCAAGTCCGTGCTGGCCGCCATGCTCAACCTCGGACTGCTCGCGGAGCGGGAGCAGGGCGCACCGGTACCCGTGGTGCTGACGCTGTCCACCTGGGACCCGGTCAGCGAGTCACTGCGGGACTGGATCGAGAGCACGCTGGGCACCAACTACTACGGCGGACGGACCGAGAAGCCGAAGCTGTTGCTCGACGCGCAGCGGCTGCTGCTGATCCTGGACGGCCTGGACGAGATGCCGGAGGCATCGCGCCGCAGCGCCGTACGTGTGATCAACGAGTCATGCGGCGAGGGCACCGGGGTTGTGCTGACCTGCCGTTCGGCCGAATATCAGGATGTCATCGAGGGCGGCTCGCCGGTGCTGCGCCGTGCTCCGGTGGTGGAGGTCGCACCGGTGCCGACAGCGGACGGCGTCGCCTACCTCAGTGATGTGAGCTGGCCCGCCGGTGTCGAGTGGGGTCCGGTGTACGAGCACCTGAGGACGAACCCCGACAGCCCGTCGGCGGTGGCCCTGTCCACCCCGTTGACTCTCACGCTGGCACGCACCGTGTACAGCAGTTGCGACCGCGACCCGGGTGAGCTGCTCGACTTCGACAGCTCGCATGCGGTGGAAGACCACTTGCTCGACCTCGTCGTCACTGCCGCGTACGCCCCGTCACCGGGCAGCGTGGGACAGGAGGCTGCCGACGAATGGCGTGCCCACGCCGAGCGTTCCGAGAGGTACCTGACTTACCTGGCGACGTACTTGCACAGGCATCGCGAACGGGACCTGGCTTGGTGGCTCATGAGCCGGCGCCTGCTGTCCCGCCTGACCGGCTTCGCGCTGAGTATCGGGATCGGGATGGTTGCCACATTCGCCGTGGTGGGCGGCGAACACTTCACAGGCAGAGACCTCGGCGACCCCGATTGGATGCCCAGCTCTGTACTGGTCGGAGTTGGCTGCGCACTGATGACCGTTGTTATCTGGTACGCCGCACCTGACCGGCCGCCCGGGAGATTGTCGCTGAAGCGAGGAGGTTCCCTGGGGCGGCTCCGTTCAGGTTTCACCACCGGCCTGATGCTGACCGGGATCCTGATGATTCCCGTCGCGGCTGCCGTGGCCGTGGCTGTCACGTTCTCTACGGGCTGGTCCGGGGAAAGCTCTTCGGGTTACTCGATGTTCGTGGCCGCGGTGGCCGGGGTAGTTCTCGCAATCAGTCTGGCTCTTGCCGGGCACGCGTGGCTGGACGCCCCACCGGAACGCTCCGCGGAGGCCGGACCGGACGGTCTCCTGCGCCAGGACCGCACTTCGTCCCTGACTGGGGCATTGGCCGCGGGCGTTGTTCTCGGAGCTACCGCAGCCCCTCTGGCCACGCTCGGCTATTCCGTGGCTTTCGTCGAGTTCTCGCGGCTCACGTATGGAGTTGTCGCGCCTTCCCCCGGCGGCTTCATCGGTGAGAGGTTCGGCAGTAGCGCCGCCTACGGCTCGACCACCGCAGTGGTGATGAGCATGCTGCTTCCCGCAGGCGTGTTCGCGCTGATCATCCTGCTGACCAGGGCCTGGCCCAGATTTGTTCTGCTTCGGGTGGTGCTTGCTCTGCGGGGCAGACTGCCCTGGGGTCTCATGCGGTTCCTGGCGGACGCGAGGGACCGGCAGCTGCTGCGCCAGTCCGGAGGTGCGTATCAGTTCCGTCATATCCGCCTGCAGGAGCGGCTCGCGAGTCGCTCGCTGGCCCCGGACCGCGTCCCGGGCCCCGACGCCCGAGCTGTCCGGCGTCGCCGAAGCCTGGGGGCTGCCGCGACGGCTCTGCTTGTGGTCGGTGGTGTATGGGGGCATTCAGCGGCTGGGTCAACCACAGGCTCTATGAAAACGGGTGATGCTAAGTACCTGACATTCGGGGCAGTCGGGAAGAACACCCTTATCGCTGTTACGGAGAAAGGTGATGTAACAGGGTGGGACGTGGATACGAGAAGAAAGGTGGGTGGCCTGGCGGATGTCAGTCTTGGCGTGGACCGCGCCAGCAGGTACCAGTCGGGCTTCGCGGTGGCGCGTGGCTTCCTGGCCTATGCGGAAGAACTAACCGACGAGGGCGATGTCAGGATCAAGGGAAAGATCAGTCCGTGGGAGGCCGGAGAGGATGAAGTAGAGGAGAATTTGAATGCAAGGCAGTTTAACTTCTACTCGGATGCCGATTCGGTCAGTCCGGGGCAGCTGTTTTCTTTGAGTGTCGAATCTGTCGAACAAGACGAAGGTATTGCCGTGTTGCGGCGCACCGATCTGAATTCCGAAGAATCGCTGCCCCGATGTCGATTGGGTTCAGATTCTGCCTATTATGGAATGTGGGCTATCAGTGACAATGGTAAAGTGATGGCTGCCGCAGATTACAGTAGCGTACGAATTTTTGATGAGACATGCCAGCAGGTCGATAATGTGGTTGTCGGTTACCATGACGTCAGATCGATCGCGCTCAACGCTGCGGGGACTCAGCTGGCGACGAATTCGGACGGTGTCACCCGGCTGCACGATCTTCGGGCCGAAGGCGACTGACATGTAACGAGCCGTCATCTCCCTGGCGCCTTCACCGCTCCCGCACTCAAGCCCCCGGCGGCGGCTGGGGCGCGCCCGGCAGGCGGATCGATGCCACCGTGCCGCGGCCCTCGTCCGCCGGGCGCAGGGAGATCTCGCCGCCCGCCTGCTGGACCGTGCGGGCCACGATGGACAGGCCGAGGCCGGAGCCGGGGAGCTGGCGGGCCGAGGGGGAGCGCCAGAAGCGGTCGAAGACGTGCGGGAGTTCCTCGGCGGGGATGCCGGGGCCGTGGTCCCGCACGGTCAGCTCACCGCGGTGCAGGGTGACCTGGATCGACCCGCGCGCGGGGCTGAACTTCACCGCGTTGTCCAGGACGTTGACGACCGCCCGCTCCAGCGCGGCCGGCTCGGCGCGTACGTACCAGGGGGCCAGCTCGTCGGTGATGGTCAGCTCGGGGCCGCGCAGCCGGGCGCGCTGGAGGGCGTTACGGGTGATGTCGTGCAGCGCCACCACCTGGAGGGGGCCCGGCTGGGCCGCGTCGGGGCGGGACAGCTCCTGGAGGTCGCCGATGAGCGCGGCCAGTTCCGTCATCTGTGCCTTGACCGAGGACATCAGGGCCTTGCGGTCGTCGGGCGGGATGGCGCGGCCCGTGTCGTCGCTGCGGGAGAGCAGCTCGATGTTCGTACGCAGCGAGGTGAGCGGGGTACGCAGCTCGTGCCCGGCGTCCGCGATCAGCTGGGACTGGCGGTCGCGCGAGATGGCCAGGGAGCTGGTCATGGAGTTGAAGGAGCGGGAGAGGCGGGCGATCTCGTCCTCGCCTTCGGCGGGGATGCGGATGGTCAGGTCCTCGGTCTCGGCCACGCGCTCGACGGCGTGCGCCAGGTCGTCGACCGGGCGCAGCCCCGTACGGGCGATCCACAGGCCCGCAGCGCCCGCGCCGACGACACCGACACCCGCGACGAGCACCAGCACCCAGGCCAGGGTGGAGAGCGGGGCGGTCACCTCGCTCATGGGGCGGGCGATGGAGACCGCGAGGCTCCCGGACGCCGCCCCGGGGCCCCGGACGTCGAGCGGGGAGGTGTAGACCCGCATGTCCACGCCGTTCTCGGCGGTCTCCGAGTGCAGGGTGTACGCCCGCTGCCGCTTGGCGACGTCCAGGTCCTCCTGGCTCACCGGCAGCTTCTGCGACGCGGCCTCGGGAGCGATGCAGACCGTCCCCTGGGCGTCGATGAGCTGGACCGCCACGCCGGTGAAGGGCCGGGGTTCCTGGGAGGTGTCGCCCTTGCAGTAGGTGTACAGCTCCGCCAGGTACTGCTGGTCCACCTTGGAGGCGCGCAGCGTCTTGTCCAGCTGGTGCTCCAGCTGCTGCTGCGTCACGAACCAGCAGGCGGCAGCCGCCGCGGCGACCGCCACCGCGACCGCCATGGTGACCAGCAGGGCAAGGCGTGAGCGCAGCGGCAGGGCCCGCAGCCTGCGTCTCAGACCGGTCACCCGTCACCGCCGCCGGAGCGCAGGGCGTACCCGACGCCACGGACCGTGTGGACGAGGCGCGGCTCGCCGCCCGCCTCCGTCTTGCGACGCAGGTACATCACGTACACGTCCAGGGAGTTGGAGCTGGGTTCGAAGTCGAAGCCCCAGACCGCCTTGAGGATCTGCTCCCGGGTCAGCACCTGCCGTGGGTGGGCCAGGAACATCTCCAGGAGGGTGAACTCGGTGCGGGTCAGCTCCACCCGGCGCGTCCCCCGGGTGACCTCCCGGGTGTTCAGGTCCATGCGGAGGTCCGCGAAGGACAGCACGTCGTCGTCGGGAAGGTCGGCGCCCGCCGCGACCGCGTACGAGCTGCGGCGCAGCAGGGCACGGATGCGGGCGAAGAGCTCGTCCAGCTCGAAGGGCTTGACGAGGTAGTCGTCGGCGCCGGCGTCGAGGCCGGTGACCCGGTCACCGACGGTGTCGCGGGCGGTGAGCATCAGGATGGGCGTCGTCGACCCGGTGGACCGGATGCGCCGGGCGGCGGTGAGGCCGTCCATGCGGGGCATCTGGATGTCCAGGACGATCAGGTCGGGGGCGTACGACTCGGCCTTGGTGAGGGCGTCGTAGCCGTCCACGGCCACCTCGGTGCCGTACCCCTCGAAGGCCAGGCTGCGTTGCAGGGCCTCGCGCACGGCGGGCTCGTCGTCGACGATCAGGACGCGCTGCGGATCGTCTTCGGCGGGGCTCATCGTGTCTTCGTCCTCTTCCTTCGTGCGGTGCGCGGGGCTCTCAGCCTCGCACGGCCGCCGTGCGTCGTCGCGCGGCACGGCGCTTGCGGCCGGTGCCGGTGCCGGCGGTGCGGACCTCCGGCGGGCGGGTGCCCGTCTCTGCGGCGCTCCGGCCGACGAGCTCGGCGACCAGGGCGAGCGGGAGGGCCGGCGCGGACGGGCCGGCGGCCACCTCGGTGGTGCCGGGGTTCATGGTGACCTCCTGGTCGG
Organism: Streptomyces sp. NPDC048565; assembly: GCF_040650935.1. Taxonomy (NCBI): domain Bacteria; kingdom Bacillati; phylum Actinomycetota; class Actinomycetes; order Kitasatosporales; family Streptomycetaceae; genus Streptomyces; species Streptomyces sp. NPDC048565. The sequence continues at coordinate 32,765 of NZ_JBEZIH010000030.1, read as the reverse complement.
GTGCGGTCAGGAGCCGTCGCCGGCTCGCAGGGAGTCCAGGTCGGCCTTGACGGTGTCGGCCGGGATGGCGAAGCCGAGGCCCACGCTGCCCGCACTGGTCGAACTGCCGGAGGTGCTTTCCGAACTGGGGGAGTACATGGCGGAGTTGATGCCGATGATCTCGCCGTTCATGTTGATCAGGGCGCCGCCGGAGTTGCCGGGGTTGAGCGAGGCGTCGGTCTGTATGGCCTTGTACGTGGTCCGGGACGAGCCGGTGTCGCCGTTGAACTGCTGGCCGCCGAACTCGAACGGCCAGTTCTCATCGCCCTGCTGCTGCTGCTGCTGCTGTTGCTGTTGCTGGCCCTGCCCGTCCTCCTTGGCGACCGTGACGTCACGGTCGAGGGCCGAGACGATGCCGCTGGTGACCGTGCCGGTGAGGCCCTCGGGCGAACCGATCGCCACGACCTCGTCGCCGACCTTCACCGAGGAGGAGTCGCCGAGCGTGGCCGTCTTCAGACCGCTCGCGTTCTGGAGCTTGATGAGCGCCAGGTCCTTGTCGGCGTCCGTGCCGACGACATCGGCGGTGTACGTCTTGCCGGTGCTGAGGGTCACCTTGATCGCGGATGCGCCGGAGATGACGTGGTTGTTGGTGACGATCTCGCCGTCCGCCGTGGTGACGACACCGGAGCCGGTGGCATCGCCCGCCGATGATGCCGCGCTGATCTCGACGATGGCCGGTGACACGGCCGCCGCCACACCGGAGACGGTGCCGGCGCTGCTCTGCGAGACGGTGGTGCCGCTGACGACGCCGGTGCCCGATCCGCTGGAGCCGTCGTCGGCGAGCTGGCCGATGAGCGTGGCCGTGCCGCCGCCGATCGCCGCAGCGGCGATCGCCACGGCCGCCAGCAGGGCGAACGGCCGCTTGATCCGGCGCTCGGACGCCGGGGCGGCGGCGGGCTCGGGGGCCGGGGCGGGCCACGCGTAGGCGGCGGCGGGCACCTCGGAGGCAGGTCGCTCGGGCTCGAAGGCCGGGGGCGGCGGGTAGGAGGCGTCACCCCAGCCGTACGAAGCGTTGCTGTGCGAGGCGCTGCTGTGCGAGGCGTTGCCGTGCGAACCGCTGCCGTATGAAGCGTTGTCGTACGAGCCGCTGCCGTGCGGCGCGTTCTCGTACTCGTGCGAACCGTTGTCGTGCGAGGGGGACATCGGGTACTCGCCGCTCGGGCGGTGGCTGTCGGTCATGTCTACGAGAGTGGCCAGTGAACATGAGAGCAGCCTGAGTACGTCCTGAGAAGCCCGGCAGAAGCTCGTATGCCCGATATAAAGGCCGACCGGCGGATGACCCGGACGCGATCCCTCAGCTCGCCGGTGTCCAGAGGACCGACCGCCCGGTGAAGGCCAGCAGACGCTCCAGCGCCGGAGCGTCGGCGCCCACCGGTACCTCCGGAGCGAACGGCATGTCGGCGCCCCGGTACTCCGGCCTGATCGCGGCCGAGAGGACGGTGTACGCCTGCTCGGACGCGACCGGAGAGGGCTGCCAGACCTGGCCGGTGGCCCGGGAGAGGTCCCAGCCGTGGACGACCGTCTCGGCGAGCAGCAGGCCGATGACGCTCTCGGCCGGAATCGTGCCCGCGCCCAGCTCCACCACGTTGACCGGGGTCGATCCGCCCCCGTCGGCCACGGTGGTCCGCACCGTCCTGGCGAGCTTCCTGACCGATTCCGCCACCACGTCGGCCGCGTCCGAGCCGGTGTACGTCGTGTGCGGCTCGGGCCGCTGATCGCCGGAGGGGTCGGTCAGCACGATGTCGAAGTACTGGATGCCGCCGAGCAGGTGCCGACGCAGCGTCACGACGTCCAGCCCGGCGCACGGCGTCGGAAGCCCGTCCTGCTCCGGGGCGGTGCCGCCGACCACGCGAGCCAGATCGTCCAGCACGTCGAGAATCCGCGCAGCAGGCATGCGCCACTCCAGGGTCGAAGCCGGTGTCGTCGTGGGCGAAAGCGTACTGGCACGGGCCCGGCCCCTGAGGGGCACCAACTAGTCCCGCGGCACTAGCGCACGGCGACGGCCGGTTCGCCGCAGCCGCACGAGCGGCGTACCACCAGCGCGGACGGGAACTGCTTCAGCCGCTCGCGCCGAGACCCCGAGACCCGCAGCGAGTCGTCCAGGACCAGGTCCACGGCCGCCCGGGCCATCGCCGGACGGTCCGAGAAGACCGTCGTGAGCGGCGGGTCGGTCAGTCCCGCTTCCTTGACGTCGTCGAAGCCCGCGACCGCGAGCTCGCCCGGCACGTCGATCCGCAGCTCGCGCGCCGCCCGCAGCACCCCGATGGCCTGGTCGTCCGTGGAGCAGAAGATCGCCGGGGGTCTGTCGGGTCCTGAGAGCAGCTTCAGGGACACCTGGTAGGCGTCGTAGCGGTTGTACGGGGCGTGGAAGAGCCGGCCCTCCGTCGGCAGCCCGGCCTCCTGCATCGCCCGGCGCCAGCCCTCGATGTGGTCGGCGACCGGGTCACCGACGACCGGGGTCGACTCGATGCCGCCGAGGCAGGCCACGTAGGCGTTGCCGTGCTCCAGGAGGTGGCGGGTGGCGAGCTGGGCGCCGCCGACGTCATCGGTGACGACCGAGACGTCGTCGATCGCCTCGGGGCGTTCGTGCAGCAGGACCACACGGGCGTCCCAGGCCTCGATCTCGGCCGCCGCGCGCTCGCTGGGGCCCTGGCTGACGAGGATCAGCCCGGAGACCCGCATGCCGAGGAAGGCCCGCAGATAGTGGACCTCGCGCTCGTCGCGGTAGTCCGAATTGCCGACGAGCACCATCTTCCCGCGCTCCGCCGCGGCCTGTTCGACCGCGTGTGCCATCTCGGCGAAGAAGGGCTGCCGGGCGTCCGGCACGATCATCCCTATGAGGTCGGTGCGCCGTGATGCCATGGCCTGGGCCACCCGGTCGGGCCGGTAGCCCAGCTCCTTGATCGCGGCGAGCACCCGCTCGCGCGTGGCCGGGGCAACCGGCCTGGGTCCGTTGTTGATGACGTAGCTGACGACCGCTGTCGAGGTCCCCGCCAGTCTCGCCACATCGTCCCGCGTCACCTTGGCCACGCGCGGCATTCTACGCGGATGGAACTACCTCTTGGCAGGCCGGACCGGCGCTTCTTCCGCGATCGGGGCCTCCGTCGGCTGCTCCGAACGGGTGACCTCCTCGTTCACCGGCTCGGACGGTGCCTTCGCCTTGGCGCCGTCGGCGGTCCTGTCCCCCTTCTCGGCGGTCCTGTCCCCCTTCTCCGGGGTGACGAAGCGGTAGCCGACGTTGCGCACGGTGCCGATCAGCGACTCGTGCTCGGGGCCGAGCTTGGCCCGCAGCCGCCGCACATGGACGTCGACCGTCCTGGTGCCGCCGAAGTAGTCGTAGCCCCAGACCTCCTGGAGCAGCTGGGCACGGGTGAAGACCCGGCCCGGGTGCTGCGCGAGGTACTTGAGCAGTTCGAACTCCTTGAAGGTCAGGTCGAGGACCCGGCCCTTCAGCTTGGCGCTGTATGTCGCCTCGTCGACCGACAGATCGCCGTTGCGGATCTCCATGGGGGAGTCGTCGGCGGTGATCTGCTGGCGGCCGGTGGCCAGCCGCAGCCGGGCCTCGACCTCGGCGGGGCCCGCGGTGTCCAGCAGCACGTCGTCGATGCCCCAGTCCGCGGTGACGGCCGCGAGGCCGCCCTCCGTCACGACGAGGATCAGCGGGCAGCCGGGCCCGGTGGACCGCAGCAGCTGACAGAGGGAGCGCACCTGGGGAAGGTCGCGCCGGCCGTCGATGAGAATGACGTCGGCACCAGGGGTGTCGACGAGCGCGGGCCCCTCGGCGGGGGCCACCCGCACGCTGTGCAGCAGAAGGCCGAGGGCGGGGAGCACCTCCGTCGACGGTTGAAGGGCATTCGTCAGAAGCAGCAGTGAACTCATCGCCGCCCACCTGCCTGGGTCGTCGGTCGATCGTGCACGTTCAGCTCGCCCATTACGTCGGTCCTCCTCGTTCCCTGCGAGAGGGGCACTCCCGGGTCGGACCCGGGGGAGTATGCGGCACTGCTTCGTACTCCCGTACGGACGGCCATCACCCGCGACGGCCGTCATACGATTTTTACTGTGCGGTCCCCTACCCGGGGACCGCTGAGCTTGTGGAAACGCCGTCGTAACAACGTCCGGAAAGCACAAAAGGACCCGGGGGCTGCATTGCCCGGATCCTCTTCGAAGCAGAATAGCCCACATGAGTTCTGTGTCCGAGGGTCGATTCCCGAGTTCTTCTGTTCCCTCGATCACGCCGACCCCCCGGCGCACGATGTTGCGGGCCGGTGACGGGGTCCGTATCGAGGCGGTGTACACCCCGTGTACGGCGCGTTCCGGGGCCGTCGCGGGCGATGTGCGGGGGGAGACGGCCATCGTCCTCGCGCACGGGTTCACCGGGGCCGCCGACCGGCCTGCGCTGCTGCGGGCCGCCGGGGTGTTCGCCCAGCGTGCGGCCGTGATCACGTTCTCCTTCCGCGGTCATGGAAAGTCCGGCGGACGGTCCACGGTGGGCGACCGCGAGGTGCTGGATCTGGCGGCCGCGGTCGCCTGGGCGAGATCGCTGGGACACCGGCGTGTGGTTACGGTCGGTTTCTCGATGGGCGGTTCCGTGGTGCTCCGGCACGCCGCCCTGTATACGGCGAAGGAAGTCGAAGACTCCGCAGTATCCGCCGACTCCGGCGACGGGGAATGCATGGAATCCGGGAACCCCGAGGGATCCGAGGAATCTGAGGAATCCCGGGCGGCGGGGGCCGAACGGGTGGGCCGGCGCACAGAAGCGCACGGGGCGCAGACGGAGCACAGGGGGCGCACGCCGGTGCACCCGGACGCGCACGCGGATGTGGTCGTCGCGGTGAGCGCGCCTGCCCGCTGGTACTACCGAGGCACGGCCCCGATGCGCCGCCTGCACTGGGTCGTCACCCGCCCCGCCGGCCGGCTCGTCGGCCGCTACGGCTTCGGCACCCGGATCCACCGCGAGGACTGGAACCCCGTACCGCTCTCCCCGGTGGAGGCGGTCCCGCTGATCACCGCGCCGCTGCTGATCGTGCACGGCGACCGGGACCCGTACTTCCCCGTCGACCACCCGAGGATGCTGGCGCAGGCGGCGGGGGACCGTGCGGAGCTCTGGCTCGAGCACGGCATGGGCCACGCGGAAAACGCCGCGGACGAGGAACTGCTGACCCGTATCGCCGACTGGACGGACTCGGCGTGATCCATGATGGACAGCCGACGTACGACGAAAGGGGTGCCGCCATGGCAGCGGGAACGATCCGCTACTGGGCCGCGGCCAAGGCCGCCGCAGGGGCGGCGGAGGAGCCGTACAGGGCGGAGACGCTCGCCGAGGCGCTCGCCGGGGTCCGCGAGCGGCACTCCGGCGAGCTGACGCGCGTACTGCTCAGATGTTCGTTCCTGATCGACGGGAATCCCGTGGGGACCCGCCGTCATGAGACCGTACGGCTTGCCGAGGGCGGCACGGTCGAGGTGCTCCCGCCGTTCGCAGGAGGGTGAACCGCAGACCATGAGCAACAGCGATCAGCAGTATCCGTACGAACCGCATGACCCGTCCGACCCCTACGCCCCGTCCGACCCCAATGGTCCGTCCGGCCCATACGGTCCGGGGCACGGGCAGCAGTACCAGGCGCAGCAGCAGCCGCCGTACGACCCGGCGGCGTACGGGCAGCAGCCGTCCTACGGCCGGCAGCAGCCCCCCGTCTACCCGGAGCAGGGCATGCCCCAGCCCCCCGCCGACCAGGGCGCGACCCAGACGTGGCAGGGCCAGACCTGGGACACCCAGTACCAGCCGACGATCCAGCCGCAGCACCAGGCCGCGGCCCCCGCCGCACCTCCCGCCGCGCAGCCGCAGGGCGCCTACCCGCTGCCGCCCGAGGTCCCGACGGCCCCGTCCGCCGCGCCTGCCCCGTCCGCCCAGCCCGCCCCGGAGGCTCCGGCCGCCCCGCCCGGCGGCGCCGGGTACAGCGCGCCCACCACTCTGGGCAACAGCCGGATCACCGACGCCCAGCGGGCCCGCGCCGAGGGGCGCTCGCCGGTCATCGCGCCGGGGATGCAGCCCGCCGCGATCACCGCGGGCCTCGGCCTGCTCCTCGCCCTCGGCGCCGCGATCGGGGCGTACGCCCTGCTCGTGCCCCTGGTGCTGCTCCAGGCCGTGACGGCGGCGGGATGGTTCAGGCTCAACGGCATGTGGCCGGCCAGGCAGGGCATCGCGCTCGCGTTCGCCGGTGGTGTGGTGGCCGATGTCGTGCTGCTCGCGGCGGGCCGCAGCAACGCCCCCGCGGCCATCCTCGGCACGCTCGGAGTCTGGGTGCTGCTCACCATCGTCCTCCAGCTGCGCAGCCGTGCGGGGGCCGACGAGCGGATGTACGGGCTGACGGCCACCGTCGCGTCGGCCGCTCTCGCCGTGCTGGCCGCCGGGCACCTGGCGGCCGTCCCTGACGCGGTGACGGTGGGCGGCATCGCCGTCGCCGTGGCCGTCCTCGTCAGGGCCCTGCCGCTGTCGGGACCGCTCTCGGTCGTCGTGGCTCTGCTCGCGTCGGCGGGTGCGGGGCTGGTGGCCGGAGCGATCACGGACCTCGGCGCGCAGGCGGCGTACCTCGGGTTCGCGGCAGGCGGCTGCGCGCTGATCGGCCTGCGGGTCGCGAGCTACGACTATCCGTCCCGCTTCGTGCACATGACGGCCGGGGTGGCGCTGCCGCTCACCGCCGCGGCACCGGCCGTCTATCTGATCGGCCGGGCGATCGCCTGACGTCCTGGGACTGCTTCTGACGTTCTGACGTTTCCTCACTCACACTTCCGGCACCCGGGGAACCGGCGGGCCTCCGCGCTCGTCGATCAGTTCGGGCACGCCGCGCCGCGGCAGTAGTGTCACGTGCACCAGGCGAGGCGCCCGGCCGGTCGGAGTGGGGGAACAACAGGCATGCGTGCACTGCGAATACTGCTGATCATCGCTGTGGTGCTGGGCGGCATCTTCATCGCCGCGGACCGCGCCGCCCTGTATTTCGCGGAGTCGGAGGCCGAGGAGCGGATCACCTTCGGTGGCGCCGACGCCGCCGGCTCGACCGAGGTCTCGATCAAGGGCTTCCCCTTCCTCACCCAGGTGGCGGGGAAGGACCTCGACCATGTCGACGTCACGGTCAAGGACGTCCGGGCCGGTGCGGCGGGCCACGAGGTGCGCATCAGTGAGATAAAGGCCCAGCTGCGCCAGGTGACGCTGGACTCCGGATACAGCACCGCGACGGCCGCACGGGCGACCGGCACGGCCGTCGTCCCGTACACGGCCCTCACCGAGGCGGCCGACGAGGACGTCACGGTCTCCTACGGTGGCGACGGCAAGGTCAAGGTCACCGGCTCCGTCCAGATCCCCCTGACGGGGAAGGCGGTCACACGCAGCGTGCTCTCCACGGTCACCCTGGTCGGCGGCGACACCGTGAAGGTGCGTGCCGACGAGGTCCCGGGCGAGGGCGTCCCCGGCCTGGAGGACCTGGTCAGGAAGAAGACCGACTTCGAGCGCACGATCGGCGGGCTGCCGGACGGCCTGAAGCTGGAGAAGATCGAAGTGGCGCCCGGCGGCCTGGAGATATCGATGAGCGGCTCCGCTGTCCGGCTCGCGGGCTGACGCGACGGCCGCACGCCACATGCCACGGGTAACTCCCGGCCGAGCGGGGTAAGGCGTTCGTGACGAGGGTCCGCACCGGCGGATCCAGATAATGAGACAAGCGCGTCCGTTCCGCAGATGAACGCCGCTCGCGTGCCGCAAGGTCCCGGGCCACGGACAGGACCCGACCTTCACTTGTCCCACATCGCGGACGATCGTGTCTCATCATCCGACACGGCGGTGACATCTCCGCCCGTACCTCCCTACGATCGGACGCATGAAGCGACAGGCGGACCTCACGAAGCGGCGGGCAGTAGACCTGTGCCGCGTCGCCGCCATGCTCTGTCGCACCTTCTGAGCGGGACCTTCCCCCGTTTTCCCCGGCCCTCCGGCGAGAAGTCAGGGCCGGACCCGTGCCTTCCGTACGCGTTCCGTTCCCAGCTTCCGCGCGTACACCGAGCACTCCGCACTCCGCACCACCCCGCCGCAGACTGCCCCGGAGGAGAAACACATGAGCCGCGCAGACGTTCTGGTCGACGCCGACTGGGTCGAGGCCCACATCGACGACCCGCAGGTCGCCATCGTCGAGGTCGACGAGGACACCTCGGCGTACGAGAAGAACCACATCAAGAACGCGATCCGGATCGACTGGACCAAGGACCTCCAGGACCCGGTCCGCCGTGACTTCGTCGACCAGGCCGGCTTCGAGAAGCTCCTGTCCGAGAAGGGCATCGGCAACGACACGCTGGTCGTCCTCTACGGCGGCAACAACAACTGGTTCGCCTCGTACGCCTACTGGTACTTCAAGCTGTACGGCCACGAGAACGTCAAGCTGCTCGACGGCGGCCGCAAGAAGTGGGAGCTCGACTCCCGCGACCTGACCGACGCCGTCCCGTCGCGCCCGGCCACCCAGTACAAGGCCAAGCCGCAGGACTCCTCGATCCGCGCCTTCCGTGACGACGTCGTCGCCGCCATCGGCAGCCAGAACATCGTCGACGTGCGGTCGCCCGACGAGTTCAGCGGCAAGCTGCTGGCCCCGGCGCACCTTCCGCAGGAGCAGTCGCAGCGCCCCGGCCACGTGCCGAGCTCGCGCAACATCCCGTGGTCGAAGAACGCCAACGACGACGGCACCTTCAAGTCCGACGACGACCTCAAGGCCCTCTACGAGGACGAGCAGGTCGACCTGTCGAAGGACACCATCGCGCTCTGCCGCATCGGTGAGCGCTCGGCCCTGACCTGGTTCGTGCTGCACGAGCTGCTCGGTGTCGACAACGTCAAGAACTACGACGGTTCGTGGACCGAGTACGGCTCCCTCGTGGGCGTGCCGATCGAGCTGGGCGCCAACAAGTAAGAGGGTCGACGATTCCGCACGACCCGATCAGCAGGACCCCGACCAGAAGGACAGAACACCATGTGTGGAGCACAGGCCGGCGGCCCCGACGCTTCGACGATCAAGCCGGGCGAGACGACGATCCAGGGCAGCGTGACCCGCGACGGCGAGCCCGTCACGGGCTACGTCCGGCTGCTGGACTCGACCGGTGAGTTCACCGCCGAGGTCCCGACCTCGGCGACCGGACAGTTCCGCTTCTACGCGGCCGAGGGCACCTGGACGCTCCGCGCCCTGGTTCCGGGCGGCACCGCCGACCGCACGGTCGTGGCGCAGACCGGCGGCCTCGCCGAGATCGCCATCGCCGTGTAGTTCCCGCGCGCATTCGGCCGGAGGGCCGCACCCCAGGGGGTTGGACGCCACCTGACAAGGGGTGCGGCCCTTCGCGCCGTCCGCATGTGCGTCAGGGCCGAACAGCTCTACGCTGGAAGCATGTACGCCCGGCGCCGACGCGCCTATTTCCTGATGATGGGCGGATGCCTCTTTCTCTTCGTCTCCGCCTGGGCCTTCGTGCGCCTGTGGTCGGTCCCGGCGGCCGTGGCGATGTGCGTGGTGGCGATGGTCATCCCGCCGGTCGCCGCGATCGTCGCCAACCGGAGGGGGCCCGAGGACCGTTGGTGGGACGACCCGTCCCGGAACGCCTCGGGGGGCCGCTCCGGTGCTCCCGCGGCGCGTGACGCGCCGCGCCGCCCACCCCGTGGCTCAGCACCCCCGGACTCACCCCCGGACGCGCCCCGTGACCCGCCGGACCTCGCGCCCCGTGACTCCGCGCCCCGCGCACCCCGGGGGAGCGGCACCGGCGATCCGACCTCGGACCGCTGGTGGGACGAACTCGACGGCAGGGACCACCGCCGGTAGGCGCGCGACGGCAGGGACCACCGCCGGTAGGCGCGCGACGGCAGGGACCACCGCCGGTAGGCAGGCGGCGGGATCCGGGTCGACCGGATCAGTGACGGATCAGTAGACGAGGGCCTGGGTGCCGTCCGCCATGGCCTCCTGCACGAAGACCTGGGCGCCGGCGATCCGTACGCCGTCGAGGACGTCCGTCTCGGTGATGTCGCGCCGCGCCGCGCACTGGGTGCAGAGCGTGATCCCGCCGCCCGCCCGGATCGAGTCGATCAGATCGGGCAACGGCGCGGAGTGCGGCAGTTCGAATTCGGCGGCGCGCCCCGGCAGGGCGAACCAGGCGGACTCACCGGTCAGCCACAGCGAGACCTCCACCCCGCTGGCCACGGCCACGGCCGCCACGGTGAAGGCCTGCGAGCAGCGCTCGGCGGCATCGGCTCCGGCGGTCACCTTGATCACGAGCTTCTTCGGCATGCACCGAACTGTAATCCCGGCCCGGGGCTCCGCCTGGCGGCCCCGGGGCACCGCCCGACCGCGCCCGGGGGAAACCCCGGGCCGCCGTGCCGGGCCCCCACCCATTAGGCTGGGGGCCCGGCTGTCCGCTGCCGTCACGTCGTTCGTTCCGAGGAGCTCCCGTGCTTGAGGCTTTCTTCTCCGCCCTGCTGGTCCTGGTCTGCGTCGGCGTGCTCGCCTTCGCCGCCGTGACCGTGAAGAAGCTGTACCAGGGCCAGCGCTGACCCTCGCCGAACACCTTCCGTACACCCTCACAGATCGTCTGAGCCGCTCATGATCGAGATTCCGTCCGACCTCCATCCGGACCTCGTGCCGCTGGCCTTCCTCCTCGGTAACTGGGCGGGTGCGGGCGTCTCCGACTTCCCCGGCGCCGAGAAGTGCAACTTCGGCCAGGAAGTCACCTTCAGCCACGACGGCCGTGACTTCATCGAGTACGTCTCGCACTCCTGGGTGCTCGACGGCGAGGGCAACAAGGTCAAGCCGCTGGAGTCCGAGTCCGGCTTCTGGCGCATCGACAAGGACCGCAAGGTCGAGGTCGTGATGGTCCGCGACGACGGCGTGGTCGAGGTCTGGTACGGCGAGCTGGCGCACCAGAAGCCGCAGATCGACATCGCCACCGACGCGGTGGCCCGCACCGCGGCCTCCGGCCCGTACAGCGGCGGCAAGCGCCTCTACGGCTATGTGAACAGCGACCTGATGTGGGTCGGCGAGAAGGCCACCCCCGACGTGGAGCTGCGGCCGTACATGTCGGCGCACCTGAAGAAGGTCGTCACCCCGGAGGACGTCGCCGAGATGGCGAAGAGCCTCGGGGACATGCCGGACGACGGCATCGCGTTCTTCAAGTAGGCCGCTCCCCTCCGCGAGTGGGCCGCTCCTCAAGCCGGCCGCTCCCGGTCCACAGACGCCTCTTCCGCCCGGATCCGTCGGGACGGTGCTCGCCCGGCTCTACACTGGAGCTGTGGTGAGCACCGACTGGAAGACCGATCTTCGGCAGCGCGGCTATCGGCTGACGCCTCAGCGCCAGCTCGTCCTGGAGGCCGTCGACACCCTGGAGCACGCGACACCCGACGACATCCTCGGAGAGGTGCGCAGGACGGCGTCGGGCGTGAACATCTCCACCGTCTATCGGACCCTGGAGCTCCTCGAGGAGCTCGGGCTCGTCAGTCATGCCCACCTCGGGCACGGCGCCCCGACCTACCACCTCGCGGACCGTCACCACCACATCCACCTCGTCTGCAGGGACTGCACGAACGTCGTGGAGGCCGATGTCGGTGTGGTCACCGACTTCACCGCGAAGCTGCGGGACACCTTCGGCTTCGAGACCGACATGAAGCACTTCGCGATCTTCGGACGCTGCGCCGACTGCACGGCGAAGGCGGAGAAGGCAGCGGATTCGGCGGAATCAGCGGCAGCGGCCGACTCGGCGGGGGCCGCACAGCCGGAGTGACCCGGCAGCGTGCGGTGGACCGCGCCACGCGGGTCGTGGTCGGGACGTGGTCGGGTCGTAGGCTGGTCGCATGAAGAGCCCCTTGCTGTCCCTGCCCGGCGCCGTCCCCGCCGAGGGGCGCGACGAAGGCGTCGCCGCGCACTACGGCGATCTGTTCCGTGAACAACGCGCACTCGCCGACGGCAGCGGCCTCGTCGACCTATCGCACCGCGGAGTCGTCACGGTCACCGGCGACGACCGGCTGGCCTGGCTGCATCTGCTGCTCACCCAGCACGTCAGCGACCTCGCGCCGAACCAGGCGACCGAGGCGCTCATCCTCTCCGCCAACGGGCACATCGAGCACGCCCTCTATCTGGTGGACGACGGCACGACGGTGTGGATGCACACCGAGCCGGAGACCCAGGCGGAGCTGATCGCGTACCTGGAGTCGATGAAGTTCTTCTACCGGGTCGAGGTCGCCGACCGCACCGAGGACATCGCCGTCGTGCACCTCCCGGCCGGCTCGATCGCCGAGGTCCCCGACGGCGTGGCCGTACGCGAGACGGCACACGGCCGCGACCTGTTCCTGCCCCGGGCCGGCCTGGAGACGTACGCGGCGGAGCACGGCCCGGTGGCCGGGATCCTGGCGTACGAGGCGCTGCGCGTCGAGGAGCACCGCCCGCGCCTCGGCTTCGAGACCGACCACCGCACCATCCCGCACGAGCTGGGCTGGATCGGCAGCGCCGTACACCTCCAGAAGGGCTGCTACCGGGGGCAGGAGACGGTCGCCCGTGTCCACAACCTGGGGAAGCCGCCGCGCCGCCTCGTCTTCCTGCACCTCGACGGCAGCGAGGTGCACCTGCCGGGCCACGGGACGCCGGTCAGGCTCGCCGCCGACGGCGCGGAGGGCCGCCAGCTCGGCTTCATCACCACCTCGGCCCGCCACCACGAGCTGGGCCCGATCGCCCTGGCGCTGGTGAAGCGGAACGTCGCGGTGGACGCGGAGCTGCTCGCGGGTGACACCGCTGCGGCGCAGGAGACGGTCGTCGAGCCGTAGGGACGCCCGGGAGGCCCCTACACCTCGACCAGCACGGTGAACGGGCCGTGGTTCGTGAGCGAGACGCGCATGTCCGCCCCGAACCGGCCCGTCTCCACCTGTGCGCCGAGCGCCCGCAGCTGGGCCACCACCTCGTCGACCAGCGGCTCGGCGGTCCCGCCCGGCGCGGCGGCGTTCCAGGTGGGCCTGCGGCCCTTCCTGGCGTCCCCGTAGAGAGTGAACTGCGAAATGACCAAAAGCGGTGCATTCACGTCCGAGCAGGACTTCTCGCCCTCCAGGATCCGCAGGGTCCACAGCTTGCGGGCGAGCTGCGCCGCCTTCGCCGCGGTGTCGTCATGAGTGACCCCCACCAGCACACACAGTCCCTCGCCGACGATCTCGCCGACCGTCCCGGTCCCCGACGGATCGTCCGCGGCGCCCGCCACGGTGACGCTCGCGCCGTCCACTCTCTGTATCACTGCACGCATACAGACCAACCTATCTTGGGCTGAACGGGTACAGAGCACCTGCGTGAACACCGTGCGTAGTGGCACCATGCACGGTGTCGGTGTGCCGACGCACCGGTCGAGGGGACGGAACATCATGACGACACATGGAACCGGGCCAGCACCCGGTGCCGTACCAGGGACACGTACGGCGGCCGGTCTGCGGCCGCCGGTGCAGCGGACCGGTACCGCGCCCGGCCAGCTGCCAGCTCTGCCGCCCGTACCGCTGCCGGGGGCGGTGTCCGTGCCCGGGCAGTCCGGGGGCGGTGCGGTCGAAGGGCTGGCCTCCGTACGCCCGCTGCCCGAATTCGGCGGGCTGCGGCTGACGGAGCTGCGCACCCTGCGCCGTGACGCCCAGCGCGACGAGGCGGACCTCAGCTACGTACGCCGGCTGGTCCAGGGCCGGATCGACATCCTGCGGGCCGAGCTGGCCCGGCGGGTGGACCCGGAGTCGCCCGTGGTGGACCGGCTCTCGGAGATCCTCGCCGACACCCCGTCCGTCCACCGCTCCTCGGTCAGGCACGTCACCCTCACCACGCCGCGCAGCGACGAGTACCGGCAGCTGGCGGCGGACACACTCGCCGAGGTCGAGCTCTCCGACCTGGACGCCAGGACGGACGAGGAGCTCCTGGACGCCATGGGACGGCTCGTCCGCTACGAGCAGCAGGTGTCCCGGCGGCGTCACCGGCTCCAGCGGACCGTCGACGATTGCAGTGCGGAGATCGCCCGCAGGTACCGTGACGGGGAAGCACAAGTCCAGGACCTGCTCGCCTGAGGCGACCCTTCCGGGAGCGGGTCACGCCCGTGTCCCGGAAGGCCACCCGCCCATGACCTCCTCCACAGCCCCGTCCTCGTCGCCCGTGCCCCCGGTTCTGGCCGAGGTCGTGCGGTCAGGTTTCACCGAGGGCCACCACCGGGGTTCGCTGGTCGTCCTGGCTCCGGACGGGAGCGTGGAGCTCGCGCTCGGCGATCCGTCGGCCCCGGTCTTCCCGCGCTCCTCCAACAAGCCGATGCAGGCCGCCGCGATCCTCAGGGCCGGCCTCGACCTCTCGGGGGAGCGGCTGGCACTCGCGGCGGCGAGCCACTCGGGCGAGGGCTTCCACCTCGCCCTGGTGCGCACGATGCTCGCCGAGCACGGGCTGACGGAGGGGGACCTGCGGACGCCGCCCGATCTGCCGCTGGACCCGGTCGAGGCGGAGGCGTACCTCGCCGCCGGGGGTGTGCGGGAGCCGCTCACCATGAACTGCTCGGGCAAGCACGCGGCGATGCTCGCGGTCTGCGTGCGCAACGGATGGGACACCGCCACCTACCTCGACCAGGCCCACCCGCTGCAACGGCTGGTCGGCGAGGTCGTCGCGGAGGCGGCGGGCGAGCCCGTCGCGGCGATCGGTACGGACGGCTGCGGGGCACCGCTGATGGCGATCGGTCTGGTGGGCCTGGCCCGCGCGTTCCGTACGTTCGTGCTGGCGGAGCCCGGCACGGCGGAGCGCCGGGTCGCGGACGCGATGCGGGCGCACCCGGAGTACGTCGCGGGGACGCGGCGGCCGGACACCTGGCTGATGCGTGAAGTGCCGGGGACGCTCTCCAAGATGGGCGCTGAGGCGGTCCAGGCGCTGGCGCTCCCGGACGGCAGGGCCCTGGCCTTCAAGATCGACGACGGCTCGGTCCGCGCTCTGGGCCCGGTGCTGGCCCGCTCCCTCGAACTGCTGGGCGTCGACGCCCCGGTGGTGTCCCGCATCGGGCGGGCGCCGTTGCTGGGGGGCGACGCGGAGGTGGGCGAGATCAGGGCGACGTTCTGACGGCTCTTGGCCCCCCGGGCGCCGGAAAATTCGCGCGACATTTCGAACGCGCTGTGTAGCGTGGGCTGCATGAACCTTGAGCCACGCACCGTCACCGCAGCCGAATTCCCCGACTGGCTGCGTGCCGTGGACACAGGGTTCCTCCGGACGCCGGCTCCGGTGCCGGACGAGGAGGTCGCGATGCGTCTGGCCCAGGCCGATCTCTCCCGCGTCCAGGGTGTGTTCGACGCCGGGCGCTGTGTGGCCACCTTCCGGTCGTTCGCGCAGGAGCTGACCGTTGTCGGCGGTGCGAAGGTGCAGGCCGACGCGGTCACGGCGGTGACGGTGTCCCCCACCCACCGCAGGCGCGGTCTGCTCAGCCGGATGATGGCCAAGGACCTGGCGGCGGCGAAGGAGCGCGGCGATGTGGTCGCCTCGCTGATCGCCGCCGAGTACCCGATCTACGGGCGGTACGGGTTCGGGCCGGCCACGTCGAGCACCGAGTGGGAGATCGACGTCCCCAGGACAGGCCTCGACCCGCGCGGCCGGGTCCCCGCCGAGACGGACGGCGGTCGTATCGAGCTGGTGGAAGGCGCGGACGTACGCAAGCTCGGTCCCGAACTCCACGCCCGGATCGCCGCACGGCAGCACGGCGTGGTGTCCAGGGACGAGCGCTGGTGGGAGCGCAACACCGGTGTGAACACCCCGACGCACGAGCCGTGGACGGAGCCGTTCTACGCCGTGTACCGGTCGGCGGACGGCGAGACGGACGGGCTGATCGCCTACCGCGCCGACGACAGGTGGGGCGACCGCAAGCAGCCGCTCAACACGGCGAACGTGGCCGGCATGATCGCGGCGACCCCGGCGGCCGAACGAGCCCTGTGGCACTTCGTCTGTTCCATCGACTGGATCACCACGGTCCGTTCGGGCAACCGCGCGCCCGACGACCTGCTCCCGCTCCTCCTCCCGGACCCGCGCGCCGCCCGCGTCGTGACCCAGGCGGACTGGCTGTGGCTGCGCGTCCTGGACGTCCCCCGGGCCCTGGAGGCCCGTACGTACACGACCGAGGCCACCCTGGTCCTGGACATCCAGGACACGGCGGGCCTGGCCGGCGGGCGCTTCCTGCTGGAGGCGTCCCCGTCCGGCGCGTCCTGCGCCACCACGACGCGGGACGCCGACCTCACGCTGGACGTCGCGGACCTGAGCAGGGTCTACCTCGGCGACGAGTCGCCGGTGCGACTGGCCGCGCTGGGCCGGCTCGCCGAGCACCGGGCGGGCGCGACGGCGACGGCGGACGCGGTGTTCCGCACACTGCGGCGCCCGTGGTGCCCGGACGTGTTCTGAGGCTCACGGCGCCGCCTTCCCGCGTGTAGGACGACCGAGAGGCTCAGTCGTTCGGTGTGAACAGCAGGGCCAGGACGAGGGCTCCGGCGCAGGAACAGTTCGGGCTGCCTGTCTTGATGCCGAAGGTCAGCAGGGCGACACCCACGGTGCCCATGACGCCGTACTTCCACTGAATGATCTGTTCGAGGCCCAGGGTGAACAGAGGCATGGCGATCACTCCTTCCCAGGTGGAGGGGTCGGCGCGGATGCGCCGCTGGGTGGGGGAGACCGGCGACCTTGCGCGACGCTGCGCAGAAATCAAACAACTGCCGTACAAGTCCCCCGTTTGACTTGTCGTCCTTATGCCCTGCGGGGGTGGCAGTGCAAACTTGTATGGTTGTTTGGTTAGTTGTAGGTTCTGCGAACATCAGCATGAGGCAGTTGTGTGTCCGGCGTCGGCGCCCCTGCGGGGAAGTTGTAGGGTTGCAGTGTGACAAGTGACGGATCCGCCCCGCGTGATGCCAAGTTCCAGTACCGGTGGGTCGCCGACGAGTTGCGCAAGGAGATCAACAGCGAGGCCCGGAGCCCGGGCGAGCGGCTGCCGACGCAGGAGGAGCTGGCTCAGCGCTTCCAGGTCTCCCGGGCGACCGTCAATCAGGCGCTCTCCGTCCTGCGCAAGGAGGAGTTGATCGTCACCCGGCAGGGCAGCGGCTCCTTCGTGGCCTCCGAGCCCGGCGAGCCGCACCGCGTGCCCCCGCCTGCAGGGCGGCACCAGGAGAGCGACGTGTGGGCCGTGGTCTCCGAGCGGGTGCCGCCCGTGCTGCTCAAGCCGTATCTGGTGGAGGCGTTCGAGGCCAACGTGGTCAGGCTGGACGTCTTCTCGATGACGACGGAGTCGCTCGCCGCCCGGGTCGTCGACCAGAAGGACCGTATCGTCGCAGGTGAGATCAGCCCGCCCCGGAGCATCACCGCACGGCTGCTGCTTCCGAACGCCGAGTCCAAGGCGCTGGCGATCCCCCGGCAGGTGGCCGATGAGGACGACCCGCGGGTGCGTGCGCGGCTGGGCGGGATCCTGCACAGCCACGTGACGATGCTGAGGTCCGCCCTGTTCGAGCTCCGCAGGCTCAAGCTGGTGGAGGAGGTCGACGTGCAGGTGCGACTGGTCCCCTTCGCACCCCAGGTGAAGCTGTACATCCTGAACAACCGTGTGGTGCTCCAGGGCTTCTACATCCCGGAGAAGGGCACGGCGACCCTGCCGGACGGGGAAGAGGTCGAGACGTTCGACGCCTACGGCACCGGGGCGACGCTGTATCCGTTCAGGGCGTCGGCCGACTCCACCCCCGAGCAAGTCGGAGTGGTGCGGGCGACGCGTAAGTTCTTCAACGCCACCTGGGACAACCTCTCCACGAAGGCGCTGTTCTGACCGTGTCCTGTACGACCGGGTCCCGCACGACCCTCACACTGCGGACGGATCGCTGACATGAGCTCCAGGAGCGACACCGTCACGCCCGGTGCCGCGGCGCCGGGCCCTGCCGCACTCCTCGCCGCGGCCGAATGTGTCCTCTTCGACTTCGACGGCCCCCTGTGCCATCTGTTCGCCGGCCGCCCGGCCGTCGGGGTGGCGGCACGTCTGGCCGGGGAACTGCGCCGGTTCGGCTGCGATCCCGAGGTGGCGGACGCCGGGGCGGGCGACCCGCTGGCCCTGCTGCGGAGGGTGGCCGAACAGTACGGGGACAGCCCGACGACGGCCCACGCCGAGCGCTGTCTCACGGCCGAGGAGGTCGAGGCCGCTGCCGACGCCACACCGGCCGAGCACGCGCTGGACCTGATCGGAGCCCTGGACACCGGCGGGTGGAAACAGGCGGTCACGACCAACAACTCGCCGGACGCGGTGATCCGCTTCCTCGCCCGGTTCTTCGACCGGCGCGAGTCCGCCGTGCTGCCGGGCGAGCACATCCACGGCCGTACCTCCGACCCAGGGTTGCTCAAACCTGACCCCCACTGCCTGGTCCGCGCCCTGGCGTCGACCCGGACCGCCGCGACGGCGGCGGTGATGATCGGGGATTCCCCCGCGGACTGCCTGGCCGCCGCGGCGCTAGGTGTACCGTTCATTGGCTATGCGGTGAATGAGCGCCAGCGCCGGGCCCTCGCGGACGTGGGGGCGCGCCGGACAGTGCGCTCGCTGCGGGGTCTTGTGGAAACGGCCCGGCAGCGCGTGCAGTTGAAGGAGCCGGGAGTGGGGCCGCTGCCGGCCGGCCTCCGCGGGTAGAGGCAGGTTCTGTCCGGACGGAGACCCGGTCGGCGGATCCTCTCGGCCCTTCACGGTCGAGGGAGCATGCGGTGACAGTCGACACCACGACGGACGTGCGCGGACATCTGAGGGGCCGCCCCGGCACGCCGTACGACGGGGCCCCGGGTGAGGGCTCGTACATCGAGGGCCCGTACAGAGGGCATTACCGCGAGACCTACGTCTTCGCCCTGCCGGACCGGCCGCTGCGCTGCAAGGTGCACGAACCGCGCTCCGAGCTCTTCCGGTTCGACCGTACGTGCTTTCTCTCCGAGGACCGGCTGCTGCTGGAGCTGCAGGGCCGGGTGAGCCGGATACCCGAGATCGTGGTTCTCGACGAGCACGTCCTGTTGCAGGGGTTCATCGAGGGACGGACGCTCGGCAGCGGCCTGACGGGGGCCCTCTCCTCACGCCACGCCGGGCAGTTGGGCCGGCTCTTCGGGGAACTGGTCGCTCTCGACGCCGGTTCCATAAGGGCGCGCCGACTGTGCTCCCCGGCGGAGCATCCGGCAGACGGGGACACGGGGGCCTTCCTGGACGGTCTGGTCACCTTCACCGAGCAGCAGGTCTACCGGCGCCACCACGAACGCTTCGGCCGGCTCTTCCATGAACTCGGAGTCCACGAAGGGGCGCTGGACGGCATCAGGAGCCGGGCGATGCGCCTGACGAGCCGTCCGTTCACATTGATCCACGGCGACCTGCACCGGTTGAACATCATCGTGGACGCGGCGGACGACCTGTGGACCATCGACTGGGAACTCTCCATGATCGGTGACCCCTTGTACGACCTCGCCACCCATCTGCACCTGATGCGGTACCCGGCGGACGAGGCCGGGCGGACCGCCCGCCTGTGGGCCTCGGCGGCGGAGGGTGTACGGCCGGAGTGTGCGAAGGGGTGGCGCGAGGACCTGGAGACGCTTCTGGCGTACAAGCGCCTCCAGTCCGTCTACACCGATGTGATCCGTGGGGCCATCGCGCTGGAGCAGCCAGGGGCCGCACCCGTCCGGCTTCCCGTGACCGCGCACCGGATCCGCGAGGTGCTGACGCGGGCCCGGGTGCCCCTCGGTCTGCGTACCCCGCCGTCCCTGCGCGAAGTCAGGGGCGCCTACGCCCGCTGGCTCACCGGCGTCACCGCGTCCGCATCCTGAACAGCGCGCCCGACAGGGCAATGGCGACCAGCAGGATCCCGGCCGCCCAGGCGAGTGCGATCCAGGGGGCGTTGCCCACCGGCTGGTCGAGCAGGAGACCCCGGAGGGACTCGATGGCAGGGGTGACCGGTTGGTGGTCGGCGAAGCCGTGGAGCCATCCCGGCATGCTGTCGACCGGGACGAACGCACTGCTCGGGTAGGGAAGGAACGACATGAAGAAGGTGAACCCGCCGGCCGCCTCCGGAGTACGGGCGAGCAGGCCGATCGCGGCGGAGATCCAGGACAGGGCCACGATGTAGGCGAGCAGCACGGCGACGAGGGCGAGCCAGCCGGCCGGGGTCGCTGCGGGGCGGAAGCCGATGAGCAGCGCGATGGCGAACACGAGGGTGGTGGAGACCAGGTTGCGGGCGGTGCTCGCCGCGACATGGCCGGCCAGGATCGGCGTACCCCCGATGTCCAGGGAGCGGAAGCGGTCGATGATGCCGCCCTTCATGTCCTCGCTCACGGCCACTGCTGTGGTGGCCGAGCCGAAGCCGGCGGAGAGGAACAGGACGCCGGGCACGACGTACATGACGTACGAGTCGTAGGCGTTGCCCGTGTCGATCGCGCCGCCGAAGAAGTAGACGAAGATCAGCATCAGCATGATCGGCAGCATCATCGAGGTGATGACGGCGTCGATGTTGCGGCGGCTGATGAGCAGGCTGCGCCCGGTCATGACTGCGGCGTGGGTGAGTACTCCGGGTGTTCCCGGTGCGCCTGGGGCTCCTGGTGCGCCTGGTGGTCCCGGTGCGATCGGTGCTGCCGGTGTTCCCGTTGTGATCGGTGCGTCAGACATGCGCGGGTGCCTCCGTCTTCTCGGCGGTGAGGGCGAGGAACACGTCGTCGAGGGTCGCGCTGTGCACGGAGAAGCGGCCGACGTCGGTGCGGTGCGGGTCGATCTCGTCGAGCAGGGCGCGGGCGTGGGCGGCGGTGCCGTCCGTGGGGAGGCCCAGGGTGAGGGTCTCGGGGGAGTGGTGGACGGCGCGCGTGGCGAGCCTGAGGTACGCCTCGCGGGTGTTGAGGACAAGATCCAGACGGTGCCCGGCGACACGTGACTTCAGGGCATCCGGAGTGCCTTCGGCGGCGGTGGCGCCCTTGTCGAGGACGGTGATGCGGTCGGCGAGCTGATCCGCCTCCTCCAGGTACTGCGTCGTGAGCAGCACCGCTGCGCCCCGCCCGGCGAGGTCACGGACCACCTGCCAGAGCTCGCGGCGGCTGCGCGGGTCGAGGCCGGTGGTGGGCTCGTCGAGGAAGAAGACGCCCGGCTCGGGCGAGCCGACCAGCCCCGCCGCCAGGTCCAGGCGCCGCCGCATCCCCCCGGAGTACGTACGGGCCAGGCGCCGGCCCGCGTCGGCGAGGCCGAAGCGCTCGAGGAGCTCCTCGGCGCGGCGCCTGGCCCCGGTGCGGGTCAGGCCGGACAGCCGCGCCATCATCCGGAGGTTCTCCTCGCCGGTCAGCGTCTCGTCGACGGCGGCGAACTGCCCGGTGAGGCTGATGGCGCGGCGCACCTGTCGCCGGTCGCCGACGACGTCGTACCCGGCGACGCGCGCGGTGCCGGAGTCGGCGGTGGTGAGCGTGGCGAGGATCCGCACGGTGGTGGTCTTGCCCGCGCCGTTGGGACCGAGCAGCGCGTGGATCCCGGCGCGGGGCACCCGGAGGCCGACGCCGTCCAGGACCGGGACCCGGGCTCCCGTCCTTCCGTTCCTTCCGTAGGACTTGGTCAGTTCGCGTGCCTCGATCATGACGTCGTCCATGGTGCCGTCGCTCATGGCTGTGCTCATGAATGATCCCCCTCCGGCTTCTGCGTATGCTGTACGCGTTACTGCGTAAGCATTACGCAAACTTAGGATGGTGGCAAGCCACTACTGGGGAAGGGCGGCTTCGGGTGACCGAGAACAGCAGCGCGTCGGGCAGCACGGGACTGCCGGCCAGCATCGAGGCCGCGTGGGGACTGCGCGACCGCCCGGCCAAGGGTCCGAAGCCCGGCCTGACGCTGGACCGCATCGTCGCGGCGGCCGTGGAGGTCGCCGCGACGGAGGGGCTCTCTGCGGTCTCGATGGGCCGGGTCGCCAAGGAGCTCGGCGCCTCCACGATGTCGCTCTACCGCTACGTCTCCGCCAAGGAGGAGCTGTACGTCCTCATGCAGGAGGCGGTCATGGGCGACCCCGAGCCGCTGCCCGCGCTGACGGAAGGGGCGGGCTGGCGGGAGGCCGTTCGCCAGTGGGCCTGGTCCCAGCGCCGGATGTTCCAGCGCAACCTCTGGTCGCTGCGCATCCCGATCGCGGGACCGCCGGCCAGCCCGCACTCGATCGCCTGGTGGGAACAGGGACTTCAGGCGCTGGAGGGCAGCGGACTGGACGAGGGCGTCAAGATCTCCGTCATCCTGCTCGTCTCGGGCTTCGTGCGGAACGAGGCCCTGCTGATGAGCGATCTCGCCGCCGCCGTCGAGGCGAAGGGCGTCTCGGACCTGGAGGTGATGGCGCAGTGGGAGCGGACGCTGCAGCGGCTCGTCGACCCCGTACGCCATCCGGCACTGTGCAGGCTGCTGACCACCGAGGTGATGAGCGAACCCGACGCCCCCGACCACGAGTTCGTGTTCGGCCTCGAACGGGTCCTCGACGGGGTCGAGGTGCTCATCGGCAGGGGCGCGCCGTCGTAGCCACGCCGTCGTGAGGGCGCTTCAGGAGCGTGTGGTGGAAGACGACGGCGACGGCGATGGAGACGGCGACGGCGATGGAGACGGTGACGGCGACGGCGATGAAGACGGTGACGGCGACGGCGATGAAGACGGTGACGGCGACGGCGATGAAGATGACGACGACGGCGATGAAGACGACGATGCGGGGCGCAGGACGAGGAACGCCACGACGAAGGCGGCGACGAGAAGACCGGTGCCGACGGTGAACGCGAGCTGGTAACCGCTGGTCAGGGCGTCAGCCCTGCCGTGCCCCTCGCCGAGCATCCGGTCGGTCCTGGCCGCCGCCAGTGTGGTCAGCACGGCGACACCTACGCCCATGCTGACCTGCTGGGTGGTGTTGAAGACCCCGGAGGCGAGCCCGGCGTCGTCCTTGCCCGCACCGGACATCCCGAGCGCCGTCAGCGCGGGAATCGCCAGCCCGAAGCCCGTCGCGAGGAACATCACGGGGAGCACGTCGGTGACGTACCGCGCGTCCACGGGGATCCGGGTGAGGAACCCCAGGCCCCCGATCAGCAGGACGATCCCGGTCAGTAGCACGGTGCGCTCGCCGAACCGGGCGTTCAGCCGGGCCGAGACGCCGAGCGAGGTGCTGCCGATGGCGACGGCGGCGGGGAGCAGGGCGAGACCGGTCGCGGCGGCGCTGTATCCGAGGACGTTCTGCAGGTGCTGCGCGACGACGATCTGGAACGAGAACAGCGCGGCAACCATGAAGGCCAGGACCAGATTCGCCCCGAAGACGCTGCGCGAACGCAGGATGCGCAGGGGCATGAGCGGGGTCCGGGCGGTGGCCTGGCGGATGACGAACGCCCCCAGCAGCGCGAGGGCCACGGCCCCGAGGCCGAGAGTGGGGGCGGAGACCCAGCCGTACTCCTCGACCTTGACCACGGTGTAGATCCCCAGCATCAGGCCCGCCGTGACCAGGACGGCCCCGATGACGTCGGCGCCGGCGGCAAGCCCGATGCCCCGGTCGGTGGGCAGGACCCGGCGGGCGACCAGGAAAGTCACCACGCCGATCGGCAGGTTGATGAAGAAGATCCAGTGCCAGCTGAGGGCGTCGGTGAGAATCCCGCCGAGCACCTGTCCGATGGACGCGCCCGCCGCCCCGGTGAACGAGAACACGGCGATGGCCCTGGCCCGTTCGCGCGGCTCGCTGAAGAGGGTGACGAGGATGCCCAGACCGACGGCGGAGGCCATCGCGCTGCCGACCCCCTGGAGGAAACGGGCGCCGATGAGCATCGCGGGGGTCGTGGCCGCACCGGCCAGCAGGGATGCGACGGTGAAGACGGCGGTGCCCGCCAGGAACATACGGGTGCGGCCGATCAGGTCGCCGAGTCGTCCCGAGAGCAGAAGCAGGCTGCCGAAGGCGATCAGATAGGCGTTGACCACCCAGCTGAGCCCGGCGGAGGTGAACCCCAGGTCGCGCTGGATGGTGGGCATGGCCACGGTCACGATCGAGCCGTCGAGGGTGAGCGTCAGCATCCCGGCAGCGATCACTGCAAGGGCAAGACCGCGATGACGGGCGGTGGCGGCGGCGTGCCCGGACGGTTTGTCCGCGCCGGGCGGTTCGGGAGTGTCGAAGGTATCGCTGGAGGCATCAACAGCCATCGGTCTTCTCCTGTCTGACGGGTCGACAAGAAAGACCGTAACAGATGGTTTTGTTGCGGACTATATTTAACGGTCCCACTCGGGGTGGTTCCCTCTGGCGCGTTTGTGCTACCTCTGCCCCTGGCGCGCACGCCGGACGGGCCGGGGATTCTCGGCAGGCGTGGCCAGATGGCCGGTGGCCAGTTGGTTCAGGGCGCGCAGTAGAGCCTCGCGGTCGCCGTCGGGGAGTGCCCCCAGGGCCTCCTGGTGCACCCGGTCGACGATTTCCTGGCTCCGCACGGCGACCCGGGCGCCCTCCTCGGTGGCGGCGATGATCCGGGCCCGCCGGTCGCGGCTGGAGGGGCGCCGTTCGGCGAGGCCCGCGCTCTCCAGGGCGTCGACGGTGACCACCATCGTGGTCTTGTCCATGTCGCCGATCTCCGCGAGCTGGATCTGGGTGCGCTCCTCCTCCAGGGCGTGGACCAGGACGCAGTGCATGCGCGCGGTCAGCCCGATCTCGGCGAGAGCCGCCGCCATCCGGGTTCGCAGGACATGGCTGGTGTGGTCGAGGAGGAAGGACAGGTCAGGCGCCGTGCGGGCGGGAGTCAAGGCGGTCATGCCGCCCAGCGTAACAATTCGTACCGTGGCGGATCGTCCGTAAGGGGACTTTACTGCGGGAGTTCGCGCCGGACCAGAGCCCTCGCGAACGGCTCTCCCGCGCTCTCGGCGTACGCCATCCGCTCCTTCACCTCGCGCAGTGTGCGCGGGCGATACCCGGGACCGTCGCAGCAGCTCTTATGGAAGCGGATGCCTGCGTTCAGCAACACCGAGAGCGTGCGCCACGCCGCCGTGTCCCGCCGCCTGGGCGGAGCGAAGGCGGACCCGACATGGATGAGCACCCCGGCGCACCGCGGACAGGCGCGGTCCACCCGCTCCCTGTCGTAGGCCTGCTTGTACGACGCCCGGCACGGCAAACAGACGTACGACGTTCTGGACAACGGCATGCCCCCAGCGTAGGACGCGCACCCCGCCGGATCGACCGCTTTACGCACCCCGCACCCGGCACCCGCACCCGGCACCCCGCACGCCGCGCCCGCACCCGGCACCCGGCACCCGGCCCCCGCGCCCGGCACCCCGCACGCCGCGCCCGCACTCCGCTTACGCGCCCCGTCCCCTTCCTCCCCTCTCTTCCTCCCCTCCTCTTCTTCCACTCCTTCCTCCCGATCCCTCGCCCCGGCGCGCGCGCCATAGCCGTCCGGCCCGGCGCCGCAGACCCGCCCGCCGACGCCGCGGACGTTCGCCGCCCGGCATCGACCCCTCACCGCGGCCGGTCTCCCAAGGAGGGCCGGGCGAGAGCAGCGGGGCTTTGCGCTCGGCCTGGGCCCGGATCTCGTGGTGGGCGTCATGGGTCGTCACGCGGAAGGCCTTGTCGTAGGACGCCAGCGCCGCGCTGATGGCCGGACCGGCGGTACCACGCCGCCGGACGTGGGGCGCCAGCCACCAGAAGCCACCCATGACGGCGGCAAGCGTGCCCGCAAGCGCAAGAAGCGCCAGGAGGTTGCTCACCCTCTCGACGCTACGACACCACCGGCTTCCCATGAGGGGGCCGGTCGGCTTCGAGGGCCACCTGCTCCAGCCGGCTCCGGTGCTTCTCCCACCACGCGGCGTCGCCCGGCGGGATGCTGTCGTTGCCCTTGTCCATCCCCACAGCGCCGTCGATGAGCTCCCGGACAATGTCGGCGTGCCCGGCGTGCCGGTGCGTATCGGCGATCACGCGCACCACGATGTGGTGCAGCGTCGCCTCGGCCCGATGGCTCGGCCACCACGGCACCGTGCCGACCGTGTTCAGCGGCAGCGCTTCGATCGTCGCGTCCGAGTGCGCCCAGGCCCGGCGGTAGAGCCCCACTATCTGCTCACGCGACTCGTCGGCCGTGGCCCACATGTCCGCGTTGGCCTCGGCCCCTTCCTCCACCCACGGCAGCGGCTCACCCGACGGCCGCCCGAAGGTGTCGCCGAGGTAGCCCAACTCCACGCTGGCCACGTGCTTGACCAGGCCCAGGATGTTCGTACCGGTCGGCGTCAGGGGACGCCGGGCGTCGTACTCGGATAGTCCTTCGAGCTTCCACAGCAGGGCCTCCCGGGCCGACTGCAGGTAACGGTGAAGATCGGCTTTGGCATCAGATGCGCTCATGCCCCAACTCTCCCCCGCCGACCGCCCCGGACGGGCAGGCGGAGAGGTTACGGACGAAAGGTGGCCCCCTATGTCCCATTTGGCCGTCCGTAACATCCCGCGCGTCTCTAGGGCCGAACACTGCACCGCGGCGTCGGGGCCGTCCACGTCGGCCTCGATGACCACCAGCGCACGGACCAGCTCACTCCCTGGAGGCATCGGAAGGTAGGCGGTCGCTGGAGCCTTGGCCGCGTTGGTCGACTGCGATCACCCGATACGCCGAGCCCAGCGGGCCTGCCAGCGCGTCCCACTCGCCCGCATGGCCGACCAGCCGTGCAGCAGTACGAGCGCCGGCCCGTCTCCGGCCCAGTCCCGGCACGCGAGTTGCAGTTGCACGCCTGCCCGCTCAACCACACGCCCGGTCCACGTCACCGCGGCGCCCTACTGGCGCGCTGAAGCCGACGGGCGGCGACCGTTGGCGAGGGGTAGTGACCGTTGTCGCTGCTTGCTGTCCTGCTTCCCGCTTCCTGCTTCCCGCTTCCTGCTTCCCGCTCCCTGCTTCCCGCTCCCTGCTCCCTGTTTCGGCTGAGTGTGGGTGGTTTGGAGGTGTGAGCTGTGGGCCCATCCCCGAAGGCGGGCGAGGCGGGCGGGCGAGGCTACCGGTTTCGGTGCGGCGGCGTCTTTCCGCTCGGCGTCTCGTGGGTGGCGTCGAGTACGAGAGCCAGCAGGCGGCTGGGCTGTTCCGCGTCCTTGCTGCGGACCGTGGACAGCGCGATCCCGGTGACGAGTTGGAGGAGGTCGTCGGCGGTCAGGTCGGCGCGGGCCGTTCCCTGCTGCTGGGCACGAGTGAGCAGACCGGCCGCTGCGTCGAGAATCAGCCCATGGCAGTCGAGGCCGAGTTCGCCGGGCTCCTCGATCATCAGGGCGCTGCCCATGCCGCGGTTGGAGCGGGCATGAGCCAAGAACGCGTCCAGCCACCGGTACAGGGCTTGGTCGGGGGAATCCGAGGTGAGCAGCTTCTCCGCCTGCCCGCACAGCCCCTCGACCCGGTCTCTGAGTACTGCGGTCAGCAGGGCCTGGCGGTTCGGGAAGTGGCGGTACAAGGTCCCGGGTCCTACGCCGGCCCGGCGGGCGATCTCGTTGAGAGACGCGCCGGGGCCGCCTTCGGCGAACACGTCCTGCGCGGCGGCCAGAAGCTGTTCCCGGTTGAGACGAGCGTCCGTACGCAGCGGTGGTCGAGCGGTGCGCCCGTGGCTGGTTGTCATCGTTCTTCCCTTCGGCCGCCTTTGAGAGATAGCCAAGCGGAGAGCTTCTCCGTATGGTAGCCGACGCGAATCGGAGAACCTCTCCGGAACGCTGAATCGAGGAGCGCGGATGACAGACAGGGCATCGGAACAGCTCGGCCAGCTCGGCCGGGTTGGGATCTGGACTTTCGCCTACGAGGGGCAGCCTGCCGGGCGTGTGCGGGAATCGGCGGTGGAAGTGGAGGAGTTGGGTTATGGGGCCCTTTGGTACGGAGAAGGATTCGGGCGAGACGCGGTGGGCCAGGCGTGGCTGCTGCTGTCGGCCACGCGCCGCATCACGGTGGCGTCCGGCATAGCCAACATCGCCTTCCGCGACCCGATCACCACCGCCGCCGCGACGCGCACGCTCGGTGAGGCGTTCCCGGGTCGCTACGTGCTGGGCCTGGGCGGGCACCGCGTCGATGACACCGTCCATGAGGTGGACGGATATCCGGTACCGGCCCGTGGCAGAGCGGTGCACACGATGCGCACGTATCTGGACGACATGGACGCGACACCCGCCCACGGTCCGAAACCGGACCCGGCCCCGCGCCGCGTGCTGGCCGCCCTGGGCCCGAAGATGCTGGGGCTGGCCGCCGAACGGACCTGGGGTGCCCACTCCTATTTCGTGCCCGTCGAGCACACCGCGCGGGCGCGCCGGATCATGGGGCCGGACGCGTTCCTCGGAGTCGAGCAGGCCGTTGTGCTCGACACCGACCTGCGCCGTGCCCGGGAGGTGGCCACGGGCCACGTCGCCATGTACGTCTCGATGGCACCGCACCAGGAGGCGAACGTGCGGCGGCTCGGCTTCGGAGACGAGGACATCGAAGGCGGCCCGAGCCGTCGGCTGGTGGACGCGATCGTCGCGTACGGGGATACGGAGGCGATCCGCCGACGCGTCCAGCAGCACTTCGACGCAGGGGCCGACCACGTCTGCCTGCAAGTACTGACCGCCGATCCGCTCGGGCCGCCGGAACGGGAGTGGCGCGAACTCGCGCCCGCTCTTGTGCCCCGTCCACAGCCGGTGCCCGCCTCCGCAGGATGAACACCACACCTGACCGGCCGGGTCGGCGAGCCCGGTTTCAGAGGCCTTCGGGCCGCGACGGTTCCCAGACCGAGCAGTCGTGGGCGAAGAGCACGCGTCGTGGGTCGAAGTCGGCGAGGCGGTCCAGCCAAGGCTGGTAGGGAGGGAGCGGCTGCTCCGCGCCGTCAAGTGTCGCGTGGCGAGCCAGTTGCTCGGACGCGAAGTGGGAAGCGAAGTCGTGTGCCTGGCCGGCCAGGACGACTGTGCCGTCGGCCTGTCGGAGGACCAGCGACTGGTGCCCTTGGGTGTGGCCGGGCGTCGGAACGATCCAGATTCCCGGCCGGAGTTCGATTTCTCCGGCGACCTCCTCATAGGTTGCGCCGGGGAAGTCGATCAGGGCGTCGACGGTGTGGTTGCCACGGCGGGCGGTGGCCAGTTCGACATCCTGGACCAGGATGGGCCTGCCGGCCAGGAGAGGGTTCCCACCGCAGTGGTCGAAGTGCAGGTGGCAGTTCACGACCATGGAAATGTCATCGAGGGCGACACCGGACGCTGACAGGGCGTCCTGCAGCGGTCGGCGTCGGGGTCGGTAGTGCGCTTCGGTTTCGGGATCCGCGTCGCCGATGCCGGTGTCGAAGAGGATCAGCCCGTCGTCGTGTCGCACGAGGTAGGCAAGGACAGGCTCGACCCGTGGGCGGGCGCCATCCGTCTCCGACGCGGGCCGGATGAAGTACCCGAGATCGAGGCGCCGTGCCGCCATGTTCTGCCGCATGCGGCCATCCTGGCAGGTTGCGGTGCGGCATTCGGGTGCTCTGCGCAGGTTGCGGTGCGGCATTCGGTTGCTCTGCCGACGGCAGAGAGCCGACGGGGCTTCGCGCAGGCGGACGGGCCCCACCTCTACCGGTACCGGAATGGCCAGGGGGAGGTGCGGGGCGAGTCGGGGGAGCCACTGGCACTCCTTCCTGGCCTGCCCGATGGCCCCGGCATGGCGGGGAAGCCGGACGGCCAGCTCCTCGCCCAGGAGACGTGCTCGGGCCCAGGCGATTCAGCGGAAGGCGGCGGCGTTCTCCATAGCCCACTGCTGGAACGGCCGGGCCGGGGTCCCGGTGACCTGTGAGACCGTGTCGCGCACTGTCAGCAGCTCGTCGTTGACATCTCCGCCCGTGACGTCGAGCACCGCGTCTGCCGCCTCGGCTCCGAAGACCGCGGCCATCTGCGCGTGGGCCTGCCGGCGGCTGATCTCGGCGAAGGGCACCTCCCGGCCGAGTGCTGCTGCGATGGCTTCGACCTGCTGGCGGGCGGTGATCGGCTCCGGACCGGTCAAGGCATACGTGCGCCCTTGGTGGCCGGGCTCGGTCAGCGCCACCCGTGCCACCGACGCGATGTCCGCGGGGTGGATGGTCGGCAGTGCCGTGTCCGCATACGGTGCGCGGACGGGCTCGTGCTCGCGGATGGAAGCCGCCCACATCAGAGCGTTCGAGGCGAACTGTGTCGGCCGCAAGATCGTCCAGGCCATGCCGCTTTCCTTGAGCAGCTGTTCCACCGCCAGGTTCTCGTCGGCGGGGCCCAGGTGCGGATGGGTCCGGGCGGTGATCGACGACACCAGCACCACGTGCTCCACGCCTGCCTGCCGGGCGGCTTCGAGGATGTCGGCGTCCGAACCCAGACGCGACACGAGAAACAGCGAACGCACCCCCTCCAGCGGGGGCTTCAACGACGCCGGCTCCGCGAAGTCGCCCTTCACGGCCTCGACCCCTTCGGGGAAGGTGGCCTGTGCGGTATCACGGGTGAGCCCTCTCAGCGGCCCGGCGCCGCATGCATGCAACTCCTTCAGCAGTGCACTGCCTATGTTTCCGGTGGCCCCGGTCACGAGGATCATGAACGCGTTCTCCCGTCGTCGGATGAGCAACTGGAGAAGACGGTAGAAGCTCAATCACACTTGAGGTCAAGGAGTCACCCGGCCGCCTCTGCTGCTGAGCACGTCTGACACGGTTGTCGGGCCCGATGTGTGTCAGGGCCTCGAACCTTGTCAGCCCGCGAGCCGGGCAGCGGCGACGCAGAACTCATTGCCTTCCGGGTCGGCCATCATGATGTGGTGCCCGTCGAACTCCTCCACGGCGATACCGCCCGCCTTCACGAGCAGTTCGGCCTTCGCTCTGATCCGTGCCCACCGTTCCTCGGGAGTGCCGTGCCCTGGCACCCGGACGTCGATGTGGAGTCGGTTCTTTGCCGTCTTCGGCTCAGGGACCTTGAGGATGGAGAGCCGGGGTCCGATGCCGTCGGGATCGCAGAGCCATGCCACGTCGTCCACCGAGTCGTCCGCCGGAAGGTTGAAACTCGCGTGCCACTCTTCGCGGGTCTTGAAGGGTGCGGGTGGTGGCTCGTCGACATAGCCCAGCGCCGTTTTCCAGAAGCGGCCGAGGAGCTTCGCGTCCTTGCAGTCCAAGGTCAGACTGATCCTGGTCGTCATGGCCGGAGGTTACTGCGCACCTCTGACAGTCGCGGCTGGGCTGAAGGAGCGGACAGCCGCCGACGCTGCACAGCTTCTGGGACTCGCGGCGATAGCTGTCGCCAGTTGCTCGGGCTGGTTGTCACAAGGTTCGTGTTCGCAGTCGGGTTGTCACCAATTTCGAAGCGTGCTGGTGCGCGCCGTGGTGGGCGTCTGCTTGAGGGCTCCTCACTCGCGGAATCCCGGTCACGATCACGGGTATCCAGCGGTACGCGACAGCACGCGACAGCACGCGACCGCGAGGAGGCCCAGCGCGTCTCTACGTAGATAGACCAGAGAGAAATTGGGTGATCAGGGCATACACGATGTCGGGTTGCTCCAGGTGCAGGTCATGATGGGTCTCGCGAACACTGACGGACATGGTCGGGACGCGGCGGCGCATCAGTTCATCGACCCGTGCAGGCGAGATGAAGCTCGACTGGGCCAGCATGAGCAGAGTGGGGCAGGTGACGCACTCCCACTCGTGCGCAAAGGAGTGCTTGGCAGCGTCCTCCACGGATTGGACCATCACGTCCCGGTCGAAGCGGGGCCACCATTGCCCATCGCGTTCCTCCAGGCCATCCGCCCAGCCCATGCCGACCGCTCCGCCGCCGAAAAACTGGACCGCAGCATCGCGCGAGGGATATGAGGCGGGCCACGAGTCGAACCACCGGCGGATATGAGTCGGCCATTCGGGGTCGGGGCCGGCCACGTCGGCTTCGATGGCCACCAGCGCACGAACCAACTCAGGATGCCTCGCGGCGGCCAGGATGGCCGCGTGTCCTCCCATCGACTGTCCGACAAGGACAACGCGTTCCAGGCCCAGCTGGTCTGCCACGGCGACGACGTCATCGACGAAGGCAGCCCTGGAGACGTCAGAGGGGAAGCGGTCGCTGGCGCCATGACCGCGTTGGTCGACTGCGACCACCCGATACGCCGAGCTCAGGCGGCCTGCCAGTACATCCCACTCACCCGCGTGGCCGGCCAGCCCGTGCAACAGCACCAGCCCTGTCCCGTCCCCGCCCCAGTCCCGGCATACGAGCCGGACGCCTTCCCGCTCAACCACACGCTCGGTCCAAGTCACCGCGGCACCCTACGAGATCTCCCCGTGAAACCTTCCGCAAGGCGGCCGCCATCAGGGCCGGTTCGTGAGCCTGAGCACGATAGGTGTCGTCAACCTCCCATGCCGACCTGGCCTTTCTCGAAGCACTGAGCACGACATCTGTCGCCGAATTCGCATCGTTCTTGACGTGTTCTGTGCTCTTTGCAGGCAAGTTGTCGCCAACTTCGAAGATCGCTCGTCCGACGGGATGCATGCGGCTTACCTGGGACTATGAGCGATACCCGGGGCTCCTTGTGGTCCCACAGCTGTACGTGGACGGATCTGCTGGTCCCGGTCTCGCTGAACGCGGGGCGGGACGGCCTGGACCTGTCCGATGGCTGGCCGGACCGGTGGACAGCGACGTGGAAGTACGCCGGGGACGAGGTTGCGGGGCCGGTCCGGCACCTAGGCACTGTTTCTCGGATCATGTTCTGAGCCAGATGACGAGTGCTGCGAGCGTGACGGTGCCGAGGTAGATGTAGGCGCGTTTCTCGTAGCGG
>NZ_JBEZIH010000029.1:0-113866 GCF_040650935.1 Streptomyces sp. NPDC048565 | reverse complement strand
TTCTCTGCTGTCCGTTGGGGCGGTGCGCTGGTTGCCCCCTCATCTGTCGCACCGGCTGGCCGACCGCTCAGGCGTGGGGGGGGCCCCCCCCCCCCCACCCCCGTCCCGCGCACCCCTCGGGCGTGCGCGGGACGATGTCGAAACCTTCGGGGCCACGCGCCGCCATGGAGAGGCACCTGTCATGTCCAGGGCAACGTGCTGGCCACCCCGGTCACGTACGTACATCGAGGAGTTCTGATGGCCACGCTCGACTGGGCCGCCCTGGGCGGCTATTTCCTGGTGATGCTGCTCATCGGCCTCTGGTCGCACCGCCGCATCGGCAATGTGAGTGACTACTTCACCGGCGGCGGCCGGATGCCCTGGTGGCTCTCCGGCATCTCCCACCACATGTCCGGGTACAGCGCCGCCGTGTTCGTCGCGTACGCCGCCATCGCCTACAGCTACGGCATCACCGTCTACGTCTGGGCCTTCCTGCCGCTCGCGTTCGGCACCGCGGTGGGCGCCTGGCTGTTCGCCCCGCGCTGGCAGCGGCTGCGGAAGCGCTACGCGGTCGCCTCGCCCCTGGAATACCTCGCCAAGCGCTACAACGTGCCGACCCAGCAGGCGCTCGCCTGGAGCGGTGCACTGCTGAAGGTGTTCGACGTGGCCGCCAAGTGGGCCTCCGTCGCCGTGCTGCTCAACGTGTTCACCGGCATGTCGATGACCGTCGGCATCCTCATCACCGGCGTCGTCACCCTCCTCTACTGCACGGTGGGAGGCCTGTGGGCCGACGCGCTCACCGACTTCGGCCAGTTCATCATCCAGGGCGCCGCCGCGCTCGCCATGCTCTGGGTCGTCCTCGACCAGCTCGGCGACGGCCTGGCGGGACTCGGCACCATCTGGCACAGGCTGCCCGTCGGGCACGGGCAGCCGCTCGTCGGCCCGTACACCGCGACCTTCCTCGGCGCCTACGTCGTGGTGAAGCTCTTCGAGTACAACGGCGGCATGTGGAACCTGGCCCAGCGGTACATGGCCACGGACTCCCCGAAGGCCGCCCGCCGCTCGGCCGGGCTCTCCGCCGTCCTGTACGTGATCTGGCCCGCCGTCCTGCTCTTCCCGCCGGTCGCCGCGGCCGTGCTGCTGCCGGACATCGCGGACCCGGAGAAGGTCTACGCGCTGATGGCGGAGTCTTACCTGCCCGCGGGGCTCGTCGGACTGACGCTGGCCGGGATGTTCTCGCACACCATGGCGATGGCATCGTCGGACGCCAACGCGGTCTCCGCCGTCGTCACCCGGGACATCATCCCCGCCGTCGTACGGCGCGCCCGCGTCCTGTCCCCGGCGGCCGGACTGCTCCTGGCCCGGGTGTGCACCGTCGTCTTCATCAGCGTCAGCATGATCGTCGCGATCGAGGCCGACCACTTCGGAGGTGTGCTGGGCATCATCGTCGGACTCGTCGCGGCCGTGATGGGCCCCATATCCATTCCGATGCTGCTGGGACTGCTGCCCGTCTTCCGCCGGTTCGGACCACGGGCCGCCCTGTCCTCCTGGGCGCTGGGACTGCTCGGGTACGTCCTGGTGAAGTTCGCGCTCGACAGCTCCGACCAGACGCTCGTGATCGTCACACCGCTCGTGACCTCGCTGGTGGTGTACGTCGTCGTCGGCCTGCTCAGCCCGGAACCGGACGACACCGCCGACGCGATCGTCGCGGCGCTCTCGCCCGCCCCGGGCGAGGACGACGGACCGGTCGCCGACGCGGCCCGGCAGCCGGCGGAGGCGCCGGGGCCGACCGACTGACGGGCTCGTGCCCGCACCGGACATCCACCAGGGGCCCACGCCCATCCAATTTGTCATGCATATGAACAAAATGGGGAGAGTGATATGGACAAGCGCACCAGCCGCAGATCGGTTCTCGGGGCTGGCCTCGGGCTCACGGCGGTGGCGGCGACCCCGCTCGGATCAATGATGGGGCTGACGGGCGAGGCCCAGGCGGCGCAGGCCGGTCCGGGCCGCTCGCATGCGGTCCGGCCCACCGACCCCGGCGCGTACATCTCCTTCAGGCCGAGCTCAGGCGCCTTCCCTCTGGTCAGGGCCGGCAAGGCGGCCCCGATCGTGGTCAGCGACAAGGACCACGACGGCGTCGTGCGGGTCGCGGGCGACCTCCGGGACGACATCGAGCGCGTCACCGGAGTCCGCCCCGCGCTCTCCCGGGACGCGGCACCCCGAGGACGCGAGATCGTCCTCATGGGCACCATCGGCCGCAGCCCGCTGATCGACGGCCTGATAGCCGCGGGCAGGCTGAAGGTCTCGGGGATCAAGGGCAGGTGGGAGACCAGCCTGCAGACGGTGGTGGAGAGGCCGCTGCCCGGAGTGGACCGCGCGTTCGTCATCGCCGGCAGCGACCAGCGCGGCACGATCTTCGGCGCGTACGACGTCTCCCGGGGCATCGGGGTCTCGCCCTGGTACTGGTGGGACGACGTCACCCCCGTCCACCGCGACGCGCTGTACGTCCTGCCCGGCAGGCACAGCCAGGGCACCCCCGCCGTGAAGTACCGCGGGTTCTTCGTCAACGACGAGAATCCGGCGCTCGGGACCTGGGCCCCCGCCTTCTTCGGCCCGGGCAAGGCGCCCGGCTTCGAGGGCGGGTTCAACGCCGCCTTCTACGCCAGGATCTTCGAGGTGATGCTGCGTCTGAAGGCCAACTACCTCTGGCCCGCGGTCTGGGGCCGGGCCTTCGCCGAGGACGACCCGCGGAACCACGCCACCGCGAAGGCCTACGGCGTCGTCATGGGCACCTCGCACGAGGGCCCCATGATGCGGGGCATCGAGGAGTGGAACCGGCACGCCGTCGCCGCCGTGCGTGACAGCGAGGGGAACATCACCGAGCCGGGCCACGACCCGTACGGCGGCACCGGCGAATGGTCCTTCCGCAACAACGCCGAGGCCGTCAAGGCCTACTGGCGGGAGGGCATCCGCCGCATGGCCGACGAGGACTTCGAGGGTGTGGTCACCGTCGGCATGCGCGGCAACGGTGACGTCGGTCTGCCCGACGGCGACGGCATCGAGCTGATGACGGAGATCATCGCCGCCCAGCGCGAGATCATCGCCGAGGAGCTGGGCGCCCAGGACGCGGTTCCGCAGGTGTGGACCCTCTACAAGGAGGTCCAGCACTACTGGGACCGCGGTCTGCGAGTCCCGGACGACATCACCGTCGTGCTGACCGACGACAACTGGGCCAACGTCCGCAAGCTGCCGGACCTGGAGAACGACCCCCGCAGTGGCGGTTACGGCCTCTACTACCACTTCGACTACGTCGGCGTGGGGCGGAACTACAAATGGGTCGACACCACCTCGCTGCCCAACATGTGGGACCAGCTGCACCAGAGCGTGGTCTACGGCAACCACGGCCTCTGGGTGACCAACGTGGGCGATCTCAAGGGCAATGAACTGCCCACGCAGTTCTTCCTGGAGTACGCCTGGGACCCCGACCGCTGGTCCCTGGACGCGCTCCCGGAGTGGGAGGAGCGTTACGCCGCCCAGAACTTCGGCGAGCGCCAGGCCGAGGAGATCGCCGAGATCCTCCGCACCTACGCCCGGCTGCAGTCCCGGCGTAAGCCCGAGCTGCTCAACCGGAAGATCACCCTCGACCCGGCGAAGGACCTTGCGACGGACGAGTCCGCCGTCCTCTACGACGACAGGGCCACGCCCTTCAGCATCGTCGACTACCGCGAGCTGGAGCGGGTCACCGAGGACTGGCAGCGCCTGGAAGCCGCAGCGGAGCGCGTCAGGAAGACCCTTCCCGCGTCCGCCGCGGACGCCTGGTTCGAGCTCGTCGGATACGCGGTACGCGCAAGCGCCAATCTGTACGCCCTGCGGGAGGCGGAATTCACCAACCTGCACTACGCCCCCCAGGGCCGGGCGCTGACCAACCAGCTCGCCGCCACCGCCGAGGCGGCTCTCGCCGAGGACTTCGCCCTGGCGCGGCACTTCGACACCGAGGTGGCCGACGGCAAGTGGGAGGGTTTCCAGTCGCAGCCGCACATCGGTTACGGCGACGTGGACCGCTACGGGCCCAACGCCCCGTGGCAGCAGCCGGAACTGGACGACGTGGCGATCGCGGACGAGATCTTCCCCGCCGTACGCCGCATCGAACTCCCGCACAGGGCCGAGATGGGTGTGGCCGTCGACGGCTCGTCCGACTGGTGGCCGGCCTCGGGCAAGGGCGGCGACGAAGCGGTCCTGCCCGTCTTCACCCCTTACCAGAGCCAGCCCGCGCAGTATGTCGAGGTGTTCAACCGGGGGACCGTGCCCTTCGATTTCCGTATCCGTACGGGCGCCTCCTGGCTGGTCGCGGACCGGACGCGGGGCCGGGTGGACGCCCAGACCCGGGTCACCTTCCGGGTCGACTGGTCCCGGGCCCCGAAGGGCGTCACCCGGGTGCCGGTCACGGTGTCCGGGCCTGACGGCGCCGAGGTCGTCGTCACCGCGGTGGTGGACCGGCCTTCCCGGACGCGGGCGCAGCTGACGGGCTTCGTCGAGGCCAACGGGTACGTCTCCATCGAGGCGGACCACTTCCACCGGGCGGTCGGCCGCGACGGAATCTCCTGGCACCGCATCCCCGGCATCGGCCGCACCGGAGCGGGCATGGAGCCCTTCCCGGTCACTGCCCCACGACAGACCCCGGGCGGCCGGGGGCCCCGGCTGGAGTACCGGGTCAGCCTGTTCACCACGGGACCGGTGACCGTCTGGGCGTACCTCTCACCCCGCAACAACGCCCTGGTGACCGACGGACTCACCTACGCCGTCTCCTTCGACGACGACTCCCCGCAGTCCGTCAACATCACCGAGGTCACCGGGTCCGACGACGGCGTCATGAACACCCAGTGGGCCCGCAACACGTCGGACAACGTCAACCGGACCGGCACCGCGCACCACATCGGCCGGGCCGGCGCCCATGTGCTGAAATTCTGGATGGTCGACCCGACCGTGGTACTCCAGAACCTGGTGGTGGACACCGGCGGTCTCAAGCCCAGCTATCTGGGCCCGCCGGAGAGCCTCCGGCTGAGCTGACCGGAGCGGGACGAGGAGGCGGCAGGGATGAGCATCGAGATCCGGGACACCGAGGGGAACGGCGCCACGCTGGGGGTGGCCCCCGGGCAGGCCCAGGAGCCACCACGGGTCGCCATCCGGATCGAGGGCCCATCGGCGCACGCCGCCTCCTGGTCCTGTTCCCCCGCCGCCGCGCGTGAGCTGGCAGCGGCGCTCGTCGCCGCTGCCGTCGAGGCGGAGAACGCGCGGTCGGCGGAGCCCGTCACCGTGAAGGCACGGGAGCTGCGGCGCGGCGACGTACGGGACGGCGACCGGCTCATGACGGTGGAGTCCGTCAGGACGGACGGGGCGAACGTCCAGGTGACGTGGACATCGGGCGCCGGACGCAGCTGGAGCCAGATGTACGGCGCCGAGGCCGACATCCGTCTCCGGCGGCGGCTGCTGCCGGGGGGCTGAGGCAGGGGCTTCGGGTGGGCTTCATAATTCGATGAATGCCGTACTACGGTAGATCTCGTAGTACGGTGATTCTCGTACGACACCCCCGCCTCGCGTCCCGCGGAATCGGAGCCTCCTGTGAGCGCACTGTTCGAGCCCTACACCCTGCGGTCCCTGACCGTGCCCAACCGCGTCTGGATGGCCCCGATGTGCCAGTACAGCGCGGAAGCCTCCGGGCCTGACGTGGGTGCGCCCGGCGCATGGCACTTCGCCCACTACGCCTCCCGCGCGGTCGGCGGCACGGGGCTCGCCCTCGTCGAGGCCACCGCCGTCAGCCCGGAGGGCCGGATCAGCCCGGCGGACCTCGGCATCTGGAACGACCGCCAGGTGGAGGCGTTCCGGCGCATCACCGGCTTCCTCAGCAGTCAGGGCACCGTCCCCGGCATCCAGCTCGCCCACGCCGGACGCAAGGCGTCGACCGGCCGCCCCTGGCAGGGCGGAGCGCCCATAGCGGCCGACGACCCCGAGGGCTGGACGCCGGTCGGCCCGAGCCCGCTCGCCTTCGACGAGCGCCACACGGTGCCCACCGAGCTGAGCGTCGAGGGCATCCAGCAGGTCGTGCGGCAGTTCGCCGACGCCGCCCGCCGGGCGCTCGACGCCGGCTTCCAGGTCGCCGAGATCCACGGGGCGCACGGCTATCTGATCGGTGAGTTCCTGTCCCCGCACAGCAACCACCGCACCGATTCCTACGGCGGCTCCTTCGAGAACCGCGCGCGCTTCGCACTGGAGGTCGTGGACGCCGTGCGCGCCGTGTGGCCCGAGGAGCTCCCGGTGTTCTTCAGGATCTCCGCCACCGACTGGCTGAGCGAGAACGAGGACGATCCGCGCGAGGGCTGGACCGCCGACGACACCGTGCGCCTCGCCCGCGAGCTGCTCGCGCACGGCATCGATCTGCTGGACGTCTCGACCGGAGGTCTCGCACCCGGGGTGCGCATCCCCGTGGAGCCCGGCTACCAGGTGCCGTTCGCCGAGCGGGTGCGCAAGGAGACCGGCCTCCCGGTGGCCGCCGTCGGCCTGATCACCGACCCCGTACAGGCCGAGAAGATCGTCGTCGACGGCAGCGCCGACGCCGTGCTGCTCGGCCGGGAGCTGCTCCGCGATCCCTACTTCGCCCGTAACGCCTCGCGCGTGCTCGGCGGCGACGCGCAAGCGCCCGAACAGTACGGCTACGCCGTGTGACGCCTCGTCCGTGGGTACGCTGAGCGGCGATGTTCACTCATGAGGGCCCCACGCTGCGCGAGCTGGCCGTACAGGCGTTCTCCTCGACCATGCGCGGATACGACCTGCTCGCCCCGAAGTTCGACCTGACGCCCTACCGGACCCCGGACCGGGTGCTCGAAGCCGTCGCCGACGCGGTGCGGCCCCTCGGGCCCTTCGACCGGGGTCTGGATGTCTGCTGCGGCACCGGGGCGGGAGTCGGGGTGCTGCGGAGGCTCTGCCGGGAGAGGGTCACCGGGGTCGACTTCAGTGCCGGCATGCTCGGCGTCGCCCGTGCCGCGTACGCCGGGCATACGGGCGGCCCGGCGGCGGACTGGGTCCGTGCCGACGCCCTGGCGCTGCCGTTCAGGGGCGCCTTCGACCTGGCCCTGAGCTTCGGGGCGTTCGGCCATTTCCTGCCGGATGAGCGCCCCGGACTGTTCGGCCAGGTGTACGAGGCTCTGCGCCCAGGCGGCCAGTTCGTCTTCCCGGTGGCCGCGCCGCCCGCGGTGGGCTCCCGGGCCTACTGGTCACTGCTCGGCTTCGACGTGGCCATGCGGGCGCGCAACGCGCTGTGGCGTCCGCCGTTCGTCATGTACTACCGCACGTTCCCGCTCGCCGGTGTGGTGGACGACCTCGTACGGACCGGATTCGCCGTACGTCTGCTGCCCCTGGAGGAGTTCGGCCGGAGGCCCGACGGCAGCCCACGCGCCCGGCTCGTCGTGGCGGCCCGTGGGTAGGAACCACCACCGCGCCCGCACAAAATACGACGACTCTCGTACAATGGAGACCCCGGTACGAAGTGGAGCCACCGTGACGTCGAACGCCGCTCGCGTGCTCGCCCACCCCTCGCGCGAGGAGATCCGTGTGGAGGGCGTACTCCATGCGCTGTCCGACCCGGTCAGGCTCCGGATCGTGCGCCAGCTGGCGGGCGCGAAGGACGAGCAGGCCTGCTCCCACTTCGATCTCCCGGTCTCCAAGTCCACCACCACGCACCACTTCAGGGTGCTCCGCGAGAACGGTGTCATCACCCAGTTCTACCGGGGCACGGCCAAGCTGAGCTGCGTACGGGCGGAGGATCTGGACGCCCTCTTCCCCGGCCTGCTGGACAGCGTCCTCGCCGGGGTCGACCGGCAGGCCGAGCGCCTCGGCCAGGGCTGAAGCCCGTCAGGTCAGCAGGCCGCGCATCCGGCTGATCTCCACGGTCTGCTGGGCGACGACGTCGGTGGCCATCTCCTCGATCAGCACGTTGTTGCCGTCGGCGAGGGCCTCGGTGGCCATGGTGACCGCGCCCTGGTGATGGGTGATCATCAGCTTCAGGAACAGCTGGTCGAATGCCTTGCCCTTCATGCCGCGCAGCCGCTCGATCTGCTGGTCGGTCGCCATCCCGGGCATGGTGGAGTGGTCGTGGGTCTCCTCGCGGTCGTCTCCGCCGTTCTTTTTCAGCCAGCCTTCCATTGCGCCGATCTCAGGCTTCTGAGATGCCGCAATGCGTTTCCCGAGCCGTTCGACCGAAGGGGAGTCAGCCCTTTCGGGGACCAGGGCGGTGAGCACCAGAGCCTGTTCGTGATGCTCGATCATCATGCGGGCGTAGCCGAAGTCGGCGGAGTTGGGAGTGTCGTCGCCGGCTTCCTTCACGGCCTCGTCGGCCGACAGTGTCCTGGCGGGTTCACCGGGTTTTCCCGGCGCCACGACCGAAGGGCCCTGGTCCGACGCGGCCTTCGCCCCGTCGCCCCCGTCGCAGGCACTCAGGGCGAGCACGGCGGCCACGAGCGTCGTGGCCAGGGCGGCCGCGCGCAGGCGTGTGGTCCGACGGGGCATCAACACAGCGACCTCCACTGGCAGATGAATGTGTTGCAGACCGTCCTAACACCTACCACCGGGCAGTGATCAAAAACTTTTATTACGTCTCTGTTGCCATCTGTTGATGTGTACATGGGAGGGACGATACTGCCGGGGTCCATGAACCGTTCTTCGAAGAGCGGATACAAGGGAGGACACAGTGACCTCGTTGCACACCACCAGCGTGCGGCGGAGACGTCTGGGTGTGGCTGCGGCCGCGGCCGGGCTCATCGCCACGCTGTTCACGGCCGGAACCGCGGCCGCGACACCGGACCCGGGCGACACCGCCACCACCCGGAGCGGTGTCTCCGCGAGCGAGCAGGCCGAGGCCAGGGCGGCCATCGAGAGCGGTGAGATACCCGGCGTGGACGAGATCGTCCACAGCGACAACATCAAGCACCTGACCAACGTCCCCAAGGACGCGCTGCAGGGGCTCAACACGGACCTGGCCTTCCAGGGCAAGTACGCCTACGCCGGCAACTACGACGGCTTCCGCATCTTCGACATCGCGAACCCGAAGAAGCCGAAGACCGTCGCGCAGGTGCTCTGCCCCGGCTCGCAGAACGACATCTCGGTCTCCGGGAACCTGCTCTTCCTGTCGACCGACTCCTCGCGCAGCGACAACTCGTGCACGAGCACGACGCAGCCCGCCACGGAGAAGTCCTCCTGGGAGGGCATGAAGGTCTTCGACATCAGCGACAAGCGCCACCCGAAGTACGTCGCCGCCGTCGAGACCGCGTGCGGGTCGCACACCCACACGATCGTTCCGGAGCGCAAGAACGTCTACGTGTACGTCTCCTCGTACTCACCGAGCGAGACCTTCCCCGACTGCCAGCCCCCGCACGACGGGATCTCCGTCATCAAGGTGCCGCGCAGCGCGCCCGAGAAGTCCCGGATCGTGAACTTCCCGGTGCTCTTCCCGGACGGCGGCAACCCGGGTGCGCCGGCCAACCCGGGCGTCTCCGAGACCACCGGCTGCCACGACATCACCGTGCTGCCCTCGAAGGACCTGGCGGCCGGGGCGTGCATGGGCGACGGCCTGCTGTTCTCCATCAAGGACCCGGAGAACCCGAAGATCATCGACCGCGTCCAGGACAACGTGAACTTCGCGTTCTGGCACTCCGCGACCTTCAACCAGACGGCCGACAAGGTCGTCTTCACCGATGAGCTCGGTGGCGGCGGCGCGGCCACCTGCAACGACGAGATCGGCCCCGACCGTGGTGCCGACGGCATCTACGACATCACGGGCAAGGGCGACCACCGCAAGCTGGTCTTCCGCTCCTACTTCAAGATCGACCGCCCGCAGGCCGACACCGAGGTCTGTGTCGCGCACAACGGCTCGCTGATCCCGGTCAAGGGCCGTGACCTGATGGTCCAGGCCTGGTACCAGGGCGGGGTCTCCGTGTGGGACTTCACCAACTCCTCGAAGCCCAAGGAGATCGCGTACTTCGAGCGCGGCCCCGTCACCCTCGACGAGGTCACCACGGCCGGCCCGTGGTCGGCGTACTACTACAACGGCTACATCTACTCCAACGACATCGAGAAGGGCTTCGACGTCCTGAAGCTCGACGACCGGAGGACCGACCCGGCGAAGAAGGTGCGGCTGCCCGAGCTCAACGTGCAGACGCAGCCGGAGTACTTCGGCCGCTGACGGCCGGTCTCTCCCGCAGGTGAGAGCGAGTGCCCCGCCGGACGGTCCCCGCCCGGCGGGGCACGTTTATCTCATTGACCCGTGGACGGCACGGGGACATGCTGTAACCCCTGATTCCGGCGACGCGGGGGATCGCCGGAATCAGACGGGCGGGACCGACGGCCCCGCCTCACCTCAAGCTGATGGCCCCGCCGATCGCCTCAGGCGGCCGAACGCGCGCTCGTACCCGCCGCCGTGGCCCACTCCACCAGCAGACGCTGGTACTCCGTCTCCTCGTCCGGCG
This sequence comes from Streptomyces sp. NPDC048565, assembly GCF_040650935.1. Classification (NCBI taxonomy): domain Bacteria; kingdom Bacillati; phylum Actinomycetota; class Actinomycetes; order Kitasatosporales; family Streptomycetaceae; genus Streptomyces; species Streptomyces sp. NPDC048565. The sequence continues at coordinate 103,370 of NZ_JBEZIH010000029.1, read as the reverse complement.
ACAGCAGTCCGCCCGAGCGCTGCCACAGGGTGCGGATCTCTTCATTGACCACGGAGGCGGGGCGCACGGTGGCGGACGGGTTCGGATACGGGGACATGTCCACCAAGCTAAACCCCCGACGGGCCGTAGGACCCCTCCAAGGGCAGGGATATCCCTCACACCGCCTCCCGGAATCCTTCACGAGCGACGCGTGTGCGGTGTCTCCCCGGTAGTTCTACAGCGGCCCGCTCCCGTCCTCGGCCGGGCGTCGCGAGCGCCGGGTGTATCGGGTGTATCCGGCCGCGGAGAACGCGGCCACGGCGCCGCCCAGCAGTGCTCCGCCCAGCACATCGCTCAGCCAGTGCACCCCCAGGTGGACGCGTGTGAGGGACACGCCGGAGACCGAGATCACGGCGAGCACCAGTGAGCCCCACCACAGGAGTGACCGTGCGCCGTGCAGACGCAGCAGCCACAGGAGCAGGCCGCAGGTCACCACCGCCGTCATGACGTGGCCCGAGGGGAAGGCCGCGTACTGCGCCGAGGCCACCGGATCGGGCCACCTCGGGCGTTCCCGGCCCACGGCTGCCTTCAGGCCCTGCTGCACGAGCGTGGCCAGCAGGGAGGTCGCGGCGACCCACCCGGCGAGCAGCCGGGAGCCGCGCCACCACAGGACGGCCACCACGACGGCGGTCAGCGCACGCATGGCCCAGGGATCCCAGACCCGGTCCGACAGGACCCGGCTGACCCGGACGAGCCCAGGCCCGGACACCGCCCGGCGGTGCAGCTCCTGGGCCACCGTGGTGTCCAGGGACATCAAGGGCGACCAGCGCACCGCGACCAGCACGAGCAGAACGGCGGACAGCGAGACGCAGACGAGGCCGGCGGTCAGGAGCGCCCGGGTGCGCAGGGGGCGGGGAGGGGAGTGCATGGGGACGATCCTCGTGCATGATCCCGCGCGGGGGGAGTCACCCCAGAGCGCTGAGCCCCGGCACGAAGGCCACGAGCAGCGGGACGACGGGTACCAGTGCCGCGGTGGCTGTCAGCCGCAGCCGACGTCCAGCGGTGAGCCGCTCCATGGGTGCGAGCAGGCGGTCCACCCTGAGCGGCACCTGGGCGCCGGAGGCCGGAGCCGGTCCGAACACCCCACGGTCCTCGTTGAGTTCCACCAGGGCCAGCGCGATCGTCAGGTGCCCGAAGCGCCGTGACGCCACGTCGTCCGCGGCCAGTTCGACCAGGCGGTGCATCTCGTCGCGGAACGCGGCGAAGACCGGCACCTGCGGGAACCCGGTCGCCAGCGCGCCCGAGCAGTGCAGGAGCCAGTCGTGACGGGCCTGTGCGTGCCCCTGCTCGTGGGCCAGCACCGCATCGAGCCGGCGCCCCTTCAGCCGGGCGAGCGCCGCCGTGGTGATGACCAGTTGGGGAGCCGTACCCGGCAGCCACCATGCGTCTGGGCGCTCACCCTCCAGCACCACGAGGCGCCCACCGCCGGGTTCCTCACCAGGCAGCAGCGGGGAACGGACCAGCAGTTCGGCGCGCCGGCGCCTGCGGCGGGCCCGAGCGCGGTGGATCTCCCGTACGAGCATGGCGGCCGTCCACACCCCGCCGAGCGCCAGCAGGACCGCGATGACCGCCGACCACGGCCCGTACGCGCCCAGGGCGTACGCCTCGACCACGCCGCGCGGGGCGGGAGCGAAGACATGACCGCGGACCATCTGCCAGGCGGCGGCCGCACTGAAGGTCATGGAGAGCCCGAAGGACAACAGGACACCCGCCACCACGCACTGCCAGACCCACAGCGCCACGACCGGCTCACGCTCGGGCCACCGGGCCCTCGCCATCAAGCCCGGGGCCACGACGGCGGCCAGCACACCGAGCAGCAGCAGAGCGAGGGAGACGACCATGGACACCAGACTATGAGGGCCGTGGGACCCACGGGTATGGCCGCGCACGCCAAGTGACGTACGACACGGGGAGCGGGGCCGAGCGTCTCACAGGGTGAGAAGCATGGCGAACATGCCTATGCCCATGGTCAGTCTGCACGCCAGGGCCAGCTCCGGGCGCGCGCCCCAGGCCCGAGCGGCCGTTCCGCCGTGGCCGCCCCCGCCCCTGCTCGGACTCCCGCTCCCGCCGGCCGGTACGCCGACGGGTGGAGGAGCCGGTATCAGCCGTCCCGCCGAGTGCAGGACGTACAGCGCGTAGTAGACCAGGAGCGCTCCCGTCAGCACGGGGAGGCCACCTGCGGACCCGGCCGCCGCGCCGTGGCCCGCGTGCCCGCCGCCCGTGGCGTGGGCGGCGCCCGGCGCCATGGCCACGGCCATGTAGACCATGGCCAGCGAGCCGACCAGATGGTGCAGATGATGGCCGCGCGCCCTCGCGTACACGACCGCGTGCAGCGCGGCGGCGCCGAACACCACCGCGTAGACCGCCCACATCCACTCCGGGAGCGTGAGCAGTGCCGCGGGCACCGCCATGGCGGCCATCCCGAAACCCATCAGCGCCTCGGCGCGCGCCGATGTCCGCTCCCGCCCGGTGCCCGTGCGGGAGCGCAGCAGGCAGTACGCCCCCGTGGCCCCGCACAGCACCATGAGCAGCCAGCCGGACAGTGCCGGTCCGTGCACGGTGCACCCCCCTGTGGCGACCTGTGGCGCATCACGCCGGTGTCGTCCCATCGATGCCCAGGTCCGGCCGCTGCTACCGGGGCGCATCGGGGTACTGGGGGAGCGCGCCCGGGCCTGCGGGGGGCGGTCCTGGCCGGGTTAGTCTCGGGAGGACCCCCTCGGCAGCACACCACCGGAGAAGAGCGACATGGACAGCGCACCGGCCACGGCACCGGCAGAACTCACCTTCCGCGACGCGACAGGCGACGACGTCCCGGCCCTGGTGCGACTCGTCGAGTCCGCCTACCGCGGCGACGCGAGCCGGGTCGGCTGGACCACCGAGGCGGACATCCTCCAGGGGCAGCGCACCGACGCCGACGGGGTGCGCGAGGTGCTCGCCGTCCCCATGGGCCGTGTCCTCCTCGCCGAGCGGGACGGCGGTCCTGTCGCCTGCTGCCAGCTCGAACACCGCGGAGAGGCCGCGTACTTCGGCATGTTCGCGGTCAGGCCCGAGCTGCAGGGCGCGGGCCTCGGCAAGGTGATCATCGCCGAGGCGGAGCGCACGGCCCGTGATGACTGGGGTGTGAAGGAGATGCACATGACGGTGATCTCGGTCCGCGAGGACCTGATCGCCTGGTACGAGCGCCGGGGCTACCGCCGTACGGGAGAGCTCACGCCCTTCCCGTACGGTGACGAGCGCTTCGGCATCCCGCAGCGCGACGATCTCGTGTTCGAGCTCCTGGTCAAGGAGCTGTAGGGCGCACGAAGCACCTGGCGCACCCCGCCCGCACCGCCGGACGCCTCAGGCGGTGAAGCGGCCGGCGCGCCGGATCTCAGGATGGTCGGTCGTCGCGCCGTCCAGCCCGAGCGCGCGGACCAGACGCAGATGGTCGGGGGTGTTGACCACCCAGCCGATCACCTTCAGACCCTCCGCGTGGGCCTGCTCGACCACCTCCAGGGTGAGGCGGCGGATGTTCAGGGCGAGCGTCGCCGCACCCACGGCGTTCGCCCGGTCCACCACATCGCTCTCCCAGCGGCTGGCGATGAGCACCGTGCGCACGCCGGGGACCAGCTGGGCGATCTCGGCGACCGCCTCGTCATGGAACGAGGACACCTCGACGCGGGCGGCCAGATCGCGCCGCAGCATCACATCGGCCAGCGCCCTCGCCGCCGCCACGTCCTTGATCTCGGCCTGGACGGGCGAGCCGATGGCGTCCAGCACCTCCTCGAAGACGGGTACCCGCTCGCCCAGCCCCGCGTCGAGCTCGCGGAGCTCCGCCAGGGTCTTGTCGGCGATCAGCCCCCGCCCGTCGGTCGTGCGGTCCACGGCGGCGTCATGCATCACCGCCAGCGCGCCGTCCTTGCTCAGATGGAGATCCAGCTCGACGGCGTCCATGCCCGCCTGTTCCGCGTGCGCGAAGGAGCGCAGCGTGTTCTCCGGCTCGACGCCCATGACCCCGCGATGACCGATGGTGAGAAAAGTCAAGGCACTCCCGCTTCCGTCCGTCGTGTCCGCCCCGTGTGCGGCTCCTACCCCCAGACAAGCAGTTCTCGCACACAGGACGGCCCCTGCCCGACCAGTCCGGCGGAAGAAGTTGTCGCGCGGACACACGGCAGGAAAAATAACGGTGAACCTGGGGATCGGCAGGATAATTTTCAGCCCTCCACTTGTCCGAAGGAACCGCACATGGATACGGTGGGTTGACGCGAGGTTCTCCCGTGAAGGAAGTGTTATGACGGAAATTCTTGAGCATGCCGCAGCCACCGACGCGATAGCTTCTGCCCAGCGGGTGGTGGAGCACCCGGCTTGGCCGACGCTCAAGAGTGCCGTGGAGGAGTTCCGCCCCTGGCAGTCCAAGGACGGCTCCATCGACTTCGAGGCGGACGGCGCCCCCTCCGCGGAAGCCGCCTCAGCCGTCGTCGAGCGCGTGATCACCGCGGTCGAGCAGCTCTCCCCGCTGCTCCCGCACGACGAGGCCTACCACCGCGCGCTCGTCACCGACCTGCGCCGCTGGGCCGCCGACGGCTTCGGCGTCCCGGACTTCCTCGACTCCCTCCTCGCCTTCCAGCCGGCCAGGGGCCGCGCCGACGGCCTCCAGCACCTGGTCGTCTTCGCGATGTACACGCAGAACGGCAATCCGGACCGTAATCTCGAAGCCGTCGTGCTGCGGATGGTCTGGCCCGAGTGGCTCGCCGACCTGGAGGCCACGCGCTACGACAACCCGATGTTCTGCGGGATCACCTTCGAGGACTTCACCTCGGGCTACGACACCAACTCCGCCGTGCTCTTCCCCGAGACCATCGCCGTACGCGAGGCGCCCGAGCGCTTCAGCTGGGGCGGCATCTTCTGCGACCGCGAGGCCGCCCGCTTCCGCCGCGTGACCGAGGCGGCCGTCGATCTGCTGAGCGTCGAGCTGCCCGACGACATCCGCGAGATGCTCGGTGACCAGAAGCGCTGCGAGCAGGCCTTCGTGCTCTGGGACATGGTCCACGACCGCACCCACAGCCACGGCGACCTGCCGTTCGACCCCTTCATGATCAAGCAACGCCAGCCGTTCTGGATGTACGGACTCGAGGAGCTGCGCTGCGACCTCACCGCATTCAGGGAGGCCGTGGAGCTGGAGGCCGAGGGCAACGTCCACGGCCGCGACGTGCAGTACGCCGTGCTCTTCGACCGGATGTTCCGCTTCCCCGTCACCGGTGAGCGTGTGCGCAACTACGACGGCCTCGGCGGTCAGCTGCTCTTCGCCTACCTCCACAAGCACGACGTGGTCCGCTGGACCGACAACACGCTCAAGATCGACTGGGCCCGCGCCCCGCAGGTCACGAACCAGCTCTGCGATGAGATCGAGAAGCTCTACCGCGACGGCATCGACCGCCCCAAGCTGGTGCACTGGTTCAAGGCGTACGACCTGGTCGCGACCTATCTCGCACCCCACCCGGGGTCCCGCTGGGCCAAGGGGCCCGACGCCCTGGACCTGAATCAACCGCCGCGAAAGCTGGTCGACGACGTGCTTCCGGACGAGTTTCCCCTGAGCATGTTCTATGAGGCGCTCTCGAAGAAGCTGAAGCATGTGATCGCCTCGACCAAGGGGATCACTGCGGTGGACGCCGGGCGGGCAGCCGCGTGAGCGCGGGTTCTGAGGAGGCGGTGGCGATGAACGGTACAGGCGGGGCCGACAGTGGCGTGCTCGAGGGCGCGGTGGTCGCGGTGGCCGGAGCGGCGGGGCCGGCGGGCCGCGCCACCCTGCTCAGGCTCGCGGAGGCGGGAGCGACCGTGGTCGCGTCCGACTCCCACCCCGAGCGGCTGGTCGAAGCGGTCGACGCCGCGCGTTACGCGCACGGCGGGGCGACCGTCACCGGTGACACGGTGGACCTTCTCGATCCCGGAGCCGCGCGGGAATGGGCGATCAAGACGGAGAAGGAATTCGGCCGTGTCGACGGTCTGGTCCACCTCGTCGGCGGCTGGCGCGGCGGCGCCGGTTTCGCGGACACCAGCCTGGCCGACTGGGACTTCCTGGAGAAGCTGCTGATCCGCACGGTCCAGTCCACCTCGCTCGCCTTCCACGAGGTGCTCCAGCGCAGCGACCGGGGGCGGTACCTGCTGATCAGCGCGGCCGGAGCCAGCAGCCCCACCGCGGGCAACGCGGCCTACTCCGCGTCCAAAGCGGCGGCCGAGGCCTGGACGCTCGCCCTGGCCGACGCCTTCCGCAAGGCGGGGGGCGACGCGGGCCCGACTTCGGCTGCTGCGATCCTGGTCGTCAAGGCACTGGTGCACGACGCGATGCGCGCCGAGCGCCCGAATGCGAAGTTCGCGGGTTTCACGGACGTCACGGAGCTGGCCGAGGCCATCGTCGGAGTCTGGGACATGCCCGCCGGAGAAGTGAACGGAAAGCGTCTGTGGCTGACCCCGCAACCGTAAGGACCGATGCGCGACGTCACCACGATCCGCAGATCCGCGGTTTCGCCAGTGACAACTACGCGGGTGTGCACCCGGAGGTTCTCGAGGCCATCGCCCTCGCCAACGGCGGCCATCAGGTCGCCTACGGTGAGGACGACTACACCGGGCACCTCCAGCGGATCATGCACAGTCACTTCGGCCCCACCGCCGAAGCCTTCCCGGTCTTCAACGGCACGGGGGCCAACGTCGTAGCCCTCCAGTCGCTGACGGACCGCTGGGGTGCCGTGATCTGTGCCGAGTCCGCGCACATCAACGTGGACGAGGGCGGGGCGCCGGAGCGGGTGGGCGGGCTGAAGCTGCTCACCGTCCCGACCGCGGACGGCAAGCTCACACCCGAGCTCATCGACCGCGAGGCATACGGCTGGGACGACGAGCACCGGGCGATGCCGCAGGTCGTCTCGATCACCCAGAACACCGAGCTCGGCACCGTCTACACGCCCGACGAGGTCCGCGCCATCTGCGAGCACGCCCATGCGCGGGGCATGAAGGTGCATCTCGACGGTGCCCGCATAGCCAACGCCGCGGCCTCGCTGGACGTGCCGATGCGCACGTTCACCAACACGGTCGGTGTCGACGTCCTGTCCTTCGGCGGCACCAAGAACGGCGCGCTCTTCGGCGAGGCCGTCGTCGTCCTGAACCCGGACTCCGTACGGGCCATGAAGCATCTGCGCAAGCTGTCGATGCAGCTCGCCTCGAAGATGCGCTTCATCTCGGTCCAGCTGGAGGCGCTGCTCGCGCGGGACCTCTGGCTGCGCAACGCACGCCATGCCAACGCCATGGCGCAGCGGCTCGCCGAGGGGGTCAGGACGGTGGACGGGGTGGAGATCCTCCACCCGGTGCAGGCCAACGCCGTCTTCGCGCGGCTGCCGCACGAGGTCACCGAGCGGCTGCAGAAGCGGTTCCGGTTCTACTTCTGGGACGAGAAGGCCGGAGACGTCCGCTGGATGTGCGCCTTCGACACCCGCGAGGACGACGTGGACGCTTTCGTGCTGGCGCTCAAGGAGGAGATGGCCCGGCAGTAGCCGCGTAACGCATAACTATGCGACCGACCGGAAATGCATTGCATCCGGTCGGTCGCATGGCTACGCTCGCCGGGCATGAAGCTGATCAGGATCCGCGCGGAAACGTGGCCGGCATCGACGCACGCTTCTCCGCGGCCGAGGAGCGCCTCGCCTTCGCGCCGAGGCCACACCCCGCCCGCGTCAGGTCGCGTGGGGTGTTACGGACGCGAAGAGGTTCTGTATATCCGATATCGGCGTCCGTAACTTCCCCGCGGTACTCCCGGGGGCGGGTCAGCCGATTTCGCGTGCCTCCGCGGGGGTGGGGGCCGTGCCGCCCAGGTGGGCCGGGACCCACCAGGTGTCGGCCGCGTCCTTGGGGCGCACCGGGTAGGCGCGCTGTGCGGCCTCCAGGAGCTCCTGGACGCGCTCGCGCAGCCGACGGGTGATGGCTCCCGCGTACTGGTCGCTGGGGGCCTCCAGGGCCTCGCCCACGCGGATCGTGACCGGGATGTGGCTGCGCCGGAAATTGCGCGGACGCCCCTTGGTCCACAGCCGCTGGGTGCCCCACAGCGCCATCGGGATCAGCGGTACGCCCGCCTCCTGGGCGAGCCGTGCGGCGCCGGACTTGAAGCTCTTCAGCGTGAACGACTGCGAGATGGTGGCTTCCGGGAACACGCCGACGATCTCGCCCGCGCGCAGGGACGCGAGCGCGTGCGCGTAGGCGTCCTCGCCCTGGTTGCGGTCGACGGGAATGTGCTTCATGCCGCGCATCAGCGGTCCGGACACCTTGTGCCGGAAGACCGACTCCTTCGCCATGAAGCGCACGAGCCGCTTCTGAGGCAGGGTGCTCAGTCCGGTGAAGATGAAGTCCAGATAGCTGATGTGATTGCTGACCAGAACCGCGCCACCGGCCTTCGGGATGTGCTCCGAACCCTGGGTGTCGATCTTCAGGTCGAGCGCCTTGAACAGGGTGCGAGCGGCGCCGATGACCGGTCGATAGACGAGTTCTGCCATCTGGATGAAGACCCTTCTTCAGTGCCTGGGGAGGGTTCTCCCGGCGGAAGTTACGCAGCCGTAGGTTTTCGGCATTGGGGCGATCGTGCCCCATGTGCGACGCCGTGGCCAGCCCCAAAGGGCCCGGCGCGGGAGATTCTCGTCACGTGAATCCTCCGGGAATGTAATGCGGCCGCGGGGTGCTGACCCTTTGCGTAGAGCTCTGGCAGGGAGGCCCGGGATGGACGGACGGACGACCGCGGGGACGCTGGACGCGGCCCAACTCGGCGCGGAACTGGGGGATCGGGCCACTCTGGTGCAGTTCTCGACCGCGTTCTGTCAGCCGTGCCGCGCCACCAGACGCACCCTCTCCGAGGTGGCCGGGATGGTGGAGGGTGTCGCTCATGTCGAGATCGACGCCGAGGCGCATCTCACGCTCGTACGCAGCCTCAAGATCAGCCGGACCCCCACGGTCCTGGTGCTCGACGCGACGGGCCGGGTCGTGCGCCGGGCCGCTGGTGCGCCGCGTACGGCGGACGTCGTCGCCGCACTGGGGGAGGCGATGTGACGGTCCGTGACGTATCTCCCACATGACGGGACGCACTTGACTGTGTACACCACGCATCGTCACTCTGACGCTATGCCGCCTGAACCTCTGCTCTTCGGCCGGGTCCACATCGACCTCGCGCGTCACGCGAGCGCGTGCTGTCCGGGTGTGTGAACCCACGGACCTTTACGCCTCCTCGCAGAAGGATCTTTCCATGACGGCATCGTTCGATCTCGACAGCACCCGGACAGCTGCCCCCGAACTCCTGCGCTCGGTCTTCCGTCAGCACGCCGCCGGCGTCGCAGTGATCACCGCCGCGGGCGCGGCGGGCCCGGTCGGTTTCACCGCGACCTCGCTCAGCTCCGTCGCCGCCGAGCCGCCCCTGGTCTCCTTCGGGGTCGGCACCTCCTCCTCCAGCTGGCCCGTGGTCGCGGAGACGGAGTACGTGGGCGTGCACATACTCGGCGAGGGCCAGCACGATCTCGCCGCGACGTTCGCCCGCACCGGTGCCGACCGTTTCGGCCCGGCCACCGACTGGCGCAGCGGCCCCGAGGGGGTCCCGCTGCTCGGGGGAGTGGTGGCCTGGCTGGTGGGCCGGGTGGCGGCCCGGATTCCGGCGGGGGACCACCGCATCGTGATCGCCGAGGTCGTGGCCGGGGACCCGTCGGGCGGGGGTCGGCCGCTCGTCTATCACCAAGGCCGTTTCACGGCTCTGCGAGACTGAGGGCGGGCGGGGCGCTGCCGAGGTCGGCCTCGTTGGCTACGTCACAGTTCCAAGCGCTTGCTTATGGGTAAAGAACTGGATGTACTGGCGAGTAATATTTGACCGGGAGCCGGGTCGCCCCGACCGGAAACCGCCCGATAAGGCGCCTATGCTGCGTGCACAAGGCAGCCCAGAAATGACGATGCAGTAGGAGAGCCGGCGTGAGCTTGAGGATCGTTGTCTGTGTGAAGTACGTGCCCGACGCCACCGGCGACCGGCATTTCGCCGATGACCTGACCCTGGACCGTGACGACGTCGACGGTCTGCTGTCTGAGCTCGACGAGTACGCGGTCGAGCAGGCGCTGCAGATCGCCGACGAAGGGGACGACGCGGAGATCACCGTGCTCACGGTGGGCCCCGAGGACGCCAAGGACGCGCTGCGCAAGGCGCTGTCGATGGGCGCCGACAAGGCCGTCCACGTCGAGGACGACGACCTGCACGGCACTGATGTCATCGGCACCTCCCTGGTCCTGGCCAAGGCCGTGGAGAAGACCGGTTACGACCTGGTCATCTGCGGCATGGCGTCGACCGACGGCACCATGGGTGTGCTTCCGGCGCTGCTCGCGGAGCGCCTCGGCGTCCCGCAGGTCACGCTGCTCTCCGAGGTCTCGGTCGACGGCGGCACTGTCAAGGGCCGCCGCGACGGCGACTCCGCGAGCGAGCAGCTCGAGGCGTCCCTGCCGGCCGTGGTCTCCGTGACCGACCAGTCGGGCGAGGCCCGCTACCCGTCGTTCAAGGGCATCATGGCGGCGAAGAAGAAGCCGGTCGAGTCCCTGGACCTCGAGGACCTGGAGATCGAGGCGGACGAGGTCGGCCTGGGCGGCTCCTGGACCGCGGTCGACTCCGCGGACGAGCGTCCGGCCCGTACCGCGGGCACGATCGTCAAGGACGAGGGCGAGGGCGGCAAGCAGCTGGCCGCCTTCCTTGCGGAGCAGAAGTTCGTCTGAGTCCCGCCCGTTCCCGTCGCCGCCCCGCCTCTTTCGCACGCAGGAGATTGAAGTCCCATGGCTGAAGTTCTCGTCTATGTCGACCACGTGGACGGTGCCGTCCGCAAGCCCACGCTGGAGCTGCTGACGCTGGCCCGCCGCATCGGCGAGCCGGTCGCCGTCGCTCTCGGCAACGGCGCCGCCGACACCGCCGCCAAGCTCGCCGAGCACGGCGCGGTCAAGGTACTCACCGCCGACGCGCCGGAGTTCGCCGACTACCTCGTCGTACCGAAGGTGGACGCCCTGCAGGCCGCGTACGACGCGGTGTCCCCGGCCGCCGTGCTGCTGCCCTCGTCGGCCGAGGCCAAGGAGATCGCGGCCCGCCTCGCGCTCCGTATCGGGTCCGGCATCATCACCGACGCCGTCGACCTGGAGGCCGGTGACCAGGGTGTGGTCGCCACGCAGTCCGCGTTCGCCGCTTCGTACACCACCAAGTCCCGTGTCTCCAAGGGCACTCCGGTCATCACGGTCAAGCCGAACTCGGCCGCCGTCGAGGCCGCCCCGGCCGCGGGGGCCGTCGAGGCCCTCACCGTCTCCTTCTCGGAGGCGGCCACCGGCACCAAGGTCCTCTCGCGCACCCCGCGTGAGTCGACCGGGCGTCCGGAGCTGACCGAGGCCGCGATCGTCGTCTCCGGCGGCCGTGGCGTCAACGGCGCGGAGAACTTCGGCATCATCGAGGCGCTCGCCGACTCCCTCGGTGCGGCCGTCGGCGCCTCGCGTGCCGCGGTCGACGCCGGCTGGTACCCGCACACCAACCAGGTCGGTCAGACCGGCAAGTCGGTGTCCCCGCAGCTGTACATCGCCTCCGGCATCTCCGGCGCGATCCAGCACCGGGCCGGCATGCAGACCTCGAAGACGATCGTCGCGGTCAACAAGGACGCCGAGGCCCCGATCTTCGACCTCGTCGACTACGGCGTCGTCGGCGACCTGTTCAACGTCGTCCCGCAGCTCACCGACGAGGTCAAGTCCCGCAAGGGCTGACCCGGCAGGAGTTCTGCCCGTACGAAGGCCCGGGGCCGCGTGGTGTTCTCACCGCGCGGCCCCGGGCTGTTTCCGATCACCATTGACGCAGGAGTGAGGGGCTTATAACTTCACTATGCGGATTAAAGCTTCCAGGAAGCGGAATTGGTGCCACTGTGGAGGGTGCGGTCATGGGTCAGCAGGAGAAGGTGGCGACGAGCCTCGCCGGTGCGGTCGGCCAGGAGATCGGCGCCTCCCTCGCGTCGGTGGACGCCGAACTCGCCCGCCGCTACCCGGGCGACCCCGGCACCCGTCAGCCCGTCCACACCGTCTACGTCCCGGCCGACGGCTTCGCCTCCACGACGCTCCGTACCTGGGGCGACCAGGCCCTGGCGGCACTCGACGAGCACGCCCCCGACGCCGCCGCGCTCGCCTCGGTCCTCGGTATCCCGCAGGAGCTCGCGGAGCCCGTGCACGACCGCGTGCGCGCCAAGCTGGCGCGCGAACCGGTGGAAGACCTGCGCATCGACTTCGAGGACGGCTACGGGCCGCGCCCCGACGCCGAGGAGGACGAGGCCGCCGCCCGCGCGGCGCGTCTGGTCGCCGAGGCGTACGCCGACGGTGCAGCCGCTCCGTACATGGGTATCCGGATGAAGTGCATGGAAGCCGCCGTGCGTGACCGGGGCATCCGTACCACGGACATCTTCCTCACCGGCCTGATGCGGGCCGGCGGCCTCCCCGACGGGCTTGTCCTGACGCTCCCCAAGGTGACGTACCCCGAACAGGTCGCTGCCTTCGTACGGCTGCTGGAGGCCTTCGAGGAGACCCACGGGCTGCCCGCCGGGCGCCTCGGGTTCGAGATCCAGATCGAGACCAGCCAGTCCATCCTGGCGGCCGACGGCACCGCCGCCGTGGCCCGCATGATCGACGCCGCCAGGGGCCGGGCGACCGGTCTGCACTACGGGACCTTCGACTACAGCGCCTGCGTCGGCGTCAGCCCCGCCTACCAGGCGAGCGACCACCCGGCCGCCGACCATGCCAAGGCGGTCATGCAGGTCGCCGCCGCGGGCACCGGGGTGCGGGTCTGTGACGGTTCCACCAATGTGCTCCCGGTCGGCCCCACCCAGCAGGTTCACGACGCCTGGCGCCTGCACCACGGCCTCACCCGCCGCGCCCTGGCCCGCGCCTACTACCAGGGCTGGGACATGCACCCGGGCCATCTGCCCACCCGCTACGCCGCCGTCTACACCTTCTACCGAGAGGGTCTCGGCCAGGCCGCGTCCCGGCTCGCCGCCTATGTGGCCAAGGCCGGCGGGGACGTCATGGACGAGCCCGCCACCGCGAAGGCGCTCAGCGGCTATCTGCTGCGCGGGATCGACTGCGGCGCCCTGGACACCGCGGAGGTCGCCGAGCTCACCGGCCTCACCCGCGCCGACCTCGACGCCTTCGCCTCACCCCGCCGTGGCGCGCTGACCGTGACGGCGCCCTAGGCGTACGGCGTCCGAGGCGCCCGAGGCGTGCGGCGCCCGAGGGGCGATCGGCGCTCACTCGGGCGGGAGTTCCCCCGAGCCGCGCGCGATGAGCCGGGTCGGGAGCTCCACCCTGGCAGGGGCGTGAGCGGCGCCGTCGAGGCGGCGGAACAGGTGTTCCGCCGCGGTGCGGCCGACCGCTGCGGCGTCCTGCGAGATCACCGTGATGCCCAGCAGGTCGGCCAGCTCGATATCGTCGAAGCCGACCAGGGCGACCCGGCGTTCGTGCCCGGCGAGGACGCGGACGGCGGTGACCGTCACCCGGTTGTTGCCGGCGAAGAGCGCGGTCACCGGATCCGGCCCGGTCAGCATGGCCTCGACGGCCGCCCTCACCCGGACCGGATCGGTCGGGCCGAGCGATACCCAGGAGTCCTGGACCTTGATCCCCGCGTCGGCCAGGGCCGTGTGGTAGCCGCGCAGTCGCTCCGTCGCGGTGTGGATGCGCGGCTGGTCGCCGATGAAGCCGATCCTGCGGTGGCCGTGCGCGACCAGATGGGCGACGCCCGCGCGCGCCCCTCCGAAGCTGTCCGACAGGACCATGTCCGCGTCGACCCGGCCGGCCGGGCGGTCGACGAACACGGTGGCGATGCCCGCCTTCATCTCCGGCTCCAGATAGCGGTGGTCGTCACCGGCCGGGATCACGATCAGTCCGTCCACCCGGCGGGCGCAGAGCGCGAGGACCAGCTCCTGCTCGCGCTCCGGGTCCTCGGCGCTCGAGCCGTTGATCAGCAGTGCGCCGTGGGAGCGGGCCACCTCCTCCACGGCGCGGCTCAGCGGCCCGTAGAACGGGTCCGCGAGGTCCTCCAGTACGAGGCCGATGGAGGCGGTGCGGCCCTTGCGCAGGACGCGCGCGCTGTCGTTGCGGCGGAATCCGAGGGCCTCGATGGCCTCCTGGACGCGGCGTTCGGTGTCGGGCGTGACTCCAGGCTCGCTGTTCACCACGCGTGAGACCGTCTTGAGGCCTACTCCGGCACGGGCTGCCACGTCCTTCATGGTCGGCCTGTTGCCGTAGCGGGACTCGGAATGGCGGGCGGTCTCGGCCACGGTGCGCTGTCCTGTCGTCGGGAACGGGCGATTCCGGCCTCTCTCGGGGGTGCCGGGAGGGGGCCGGATGCTGTGGCGTCGAGCATAGGCCCTGGACAACGTTGTCAAGAGAATGGAGACTGGGAGGACCATCTGACTGAAGTCGCAGGTCCTGCGCCTCACCCCTCCGGAGAGTCCACACCGATGCATACCGACCTCGTCGCCGCGCTCGACATCGGCGGTACCAAGATCGCCGGGGCGTTGGTGGACGGCGGTGGTTCCCTTCTCGTACGGGCGCAGCGGCCCACGCCGGCCCGCGAGGGTGCCGAGGCCGTGATGGGCGCGGTGAGCGACGTCCTGGCGGAGCTTGCCGCCTCCCCGCTGTGGCACAGGGCCCGGGCGGTCGGTATCGGCAGCGCGGGGCCCGTGGACGCCTCGGCCGGCACGGTCAGCCCGGTGAACGTCCCCGGCTGGCGCGGCTTTCCGCTGGTGGACCGGGTGGCCGCGGCGACCGGTGGCCTGCCGGTCACCCTCGTCGGCGACGGGGTCGCGATGACGGCGGCCGAGCACTGGCTGGGCGCCGCCCGGGGTTATGACAACGCCGTGTGCCTGGTCGTGTCCACGGGCGTCGGCGGCGGTCTCGTACTCGGCGGAAAGCTGCACCCGGGCCCCTCGGGCAACGCGGGTCACATCGGCCACATCAGCGTCGACCTGGACGGGGACCTCTGCCCCTGCGGTGCGCGCGGCTGTGTGGAACGCCTCGCCAGCGGACCGAACATCGCGCGGCGAGCCCTGGAGAACGGCTGGCGGCCCGGCCCGGACGGAGACGCGACGGCCGCTGCGGTGGCCGCCGCCGCGCAGGCCGGAGACCCGGTCGCCACCGCGTCCTTCGAGCGGGCCGCACAGGCGCTCGCCGCCGGGATCGCCGCCACCGCGACCCTGACGGACATCGACATCGCCGTGATCGGAGGAGGAGTCGCCGGCGCGGGTGAGGTGCTCCTCGCCCCGCTGCGCAGTTTCCTGCGCGACTACGCGACGCTCTCCTTCGTCCAGGATCTCACCGTGACCGCCGCGGTGATGGGCACCGACGCGGGCCTGGTGGGCGCGGCGGCCGCGGCCACCTCGGTGCCGACGGGTCGTCCCGGCGCCTCGAACGGCGTGCGCGCGGCAGTCACCCCGTAGCCCACCGCACTCCGGCCTTCCAGCGGCTACCGGCGATCACTGCGGCGCAGGAACAGCTCCGTGACGCCGAAGCCACTCAGGCGGGGCCTGAGCCTGCCGTCGGCGGACGACACCGCCCCGGCCGGCTCCACGGCCCGGAATCCGTCCGGAACTCGCAGAACGACGTCACGGTTCTCGCCGGCGCGAAGGTTGGCGATCCGGAGCGTGAGGCCCTTCTCCTCACCGGCCAGGAAAACCCCGCAGTCCGGCAGGTCCCCCAGGTCGAGCAGCCTGCCCTCCTCGAACCGGGGGCGCCGGGCCGCCGTGAACCGGTCCAGCGGGGTCACCTCCTGGGCCAGAGCACCGAGCCGGGCCTCGGCCCCGAACCGGGACGCCGAAGCGGGCTCGTGCCGGTCGACGGCGGCGAAGACGTACCGGAACCGCACCCGGCCCGGCTGCGTCGGCGGCGTGTTGCACGGCCAGAAGTTGTTCATCACGTACGCGTACAGGTAGCCGTTCCGCTCCGCGAAACGCTCGGGCCACACGCCCCTGACCAGGTCCGAGGAGGAGAACAGGGCGCTGTCGGGAGCCGCCCAGATCACCCCGGGCCCGCCCTGCGCCGTGACCGTCACGGCGGAGGTGGCGGACAGCCACTCGTTGGACGAGCCCGGACCGTGGTCGGCGCGTGGCTCCACCCAGCCCAGCTGCCTGTCGTAACGGACCGTCGGCGTCTCGACGAGGAACGGGAAGGCGACGGACACCGATTCCATGTCGAGCACCGGCAGCTTCGTCGCCTCGACGGTCAGCTCGCACCGGTCGGGCACATCGCGCAGCAGCAGTTCCACGGTGATGTCGCCGAGGCCCGCGCCCTCGCCGGACCAGCGCAGCCGCGTGCCGTCCGGGGTGCGGCGCGCACCGAGCAGCCGCATCACGGGGCGTTCCTCGGCCAGTTCGGTGGGCGCGCCGGGGTGGAGGCGCGAATCGAGTTGCTTGATCATGGTCCGGTCGTGGGCGGCGCTGTCCCCGGCCCCTGCGGCGGTCAGCCGGACCAGCTCGCCCAGTGCGAACGGGGCACCCGGGTCCAGGAGTTCACGGCCGGTGGGCAGATGGCGCAGGCCGACGGGGAGCCCGTCGCCCGCCCGGAGACGGATCTCCCACCCTTCGCTCGTGATCGTCTCCCCGGCTGCCGCACGGCCCACCGGGGTCCGCTCGTCGGCGGGGTGCGACGGGGGCGAGGGCGCGGCCACCGGACCCTGTTCCCCCGCCGGAACGGTGTCGCCGCGGTCGCTCAGGGGGAAGGCGCGGTAGCCGAAGGCCTCCATCTCCTCCAGGACGAGCCGGACCCGGAGCATGCCGGCGCAGTCGCTCAGCACTTCGAGGGGCACCGGCCGCCCGGCCGCGTCCAGCGGTGTACTGCCCCGCGGCAGGTCCACTTCCACGGTGAGCGAGGCGGGCCAGGGATGCGGATTGTGCACCAGGAGGCAGGGGCCGTCCAGGCCCAGCGTCTCGGCCAGCTGACCGAGGACCCGGCGGCTCTCGTCCAGGGAGATGCGCGCCGCGTCGTCGATGGCGCGCCGCTTCCAGTGGAGCTGGTCGTCGATCTGCGGCGCGTGCGGATGGGACACGGCACGGGCCCAGTTCCAGGTGTGTTCGCCGCCGGTGATCAGCCCGTCCCAGGCGCGGTCCAACGCCGTACGGTTCGGGCGATAGCGCTCGTCCGCCAGCAGCGAGGCGACGCCGAGGTTCTCGGCCGCCGGCAGCATGGACTGGGCCCCTCGGTAGGCGGCGGCGTCCGCGGCGGAGGCGGCGGGCCCGTCCTCCCAGAAGCTGCCACCCTCCGCCGTGTGCAGCGGCAGCCGGTCCCGCAGCGGTGCGACGGCACTGAGGTAGTCGCCGAACGTGGAGACCCGCACCCTGGGGTACGCGAACACCTCGTTCCACCGGTCCGCGAACCCGGCGTCACCGTCACCGAGGTCCTCGTTGTCGGCGTGCGTACCGATCACCGCGAGGTCGGTGGGCAGGTAGTCCGCACGTTCGTAACGCTCCAGGTAGCGCTCCAGACCGTTGACCGCCCCGGCGACGGACTGCGGATCGGCGGCGACGAACCGCAACTGCGAGTAGTGGTCGGCGAAGTGCGCCAGGACTTCGCTGCCGTCGGGTGCCCGCCAGCGCACCGGCGAGGCCAGGTGCACCTCGTCGCTGCCGGTGGTGGCGGCGCGATGGTGGTTGGACATGCCCACGAAGGCGTCCACACCGGCCAGCCGGAGCACCGAGGGCAGGGCTCCCGTCCATGTGGGTACGTCGGTGATGTTGGCGTACCGGGAAACGGCTTCGGGCCCGGCGGGCAGGGAGGCACCGAAGGCGAGGGCGCGGCGGAGTTCCTCCAGGCCGGTGACGCCCGTGAGCAGATTGCTGTGGAAGGTGTTGACGCCGATCACTCCGGCGGCGATCGCATCGAGTAGGCGGGCGCGGCGCCCCGGGGAGCGGGTGTCCAGGTACTCCCGGACCACGAGCGCCCCGTCCACGCTGTAGCGGAACGAGGGGTCCTGGGCGTGCCGGTCCAGGGCCTTGTCGATGTTGCGGCAGTGCAGTTCCAGGGACTTCGGCTGGGTGTCGGTGAAGCCGAGGTCGAGGTGCACGTGCGGGATCAGGTGCATGGTCCAGCGGCGGGCCGGGGTCAGCTCGGCACGGTGCAGGAGGGCGTCACCCGCGTGGACGGCGAATTCGGCCGGTGCGTCGAATCCCGGCGCGGGCAGCCGCCAGCGGACCATGCCGAAGTCCCGCGCCGGAGCGCCGGGGACGCGCAGGGATCGGTCCCCGTAGCGCAGCGAGAGGTCACCGGGAAGGGCGGCCCCCGCCGGGACGTGGGCGGTGAGTTCGACCAGCGGCACGGGCCGCGGGTCGCCGTGCAGGTGCAGGGGTGTGGACCGCAGGGACCACCCGGGACCGTGCGACGGCGGGGCGCAGGCGGGCTCCAGCCGGACGGCGTCCCACCGCAGATAGGAGCCGAACCACTTCCCGTAGTGGGCTCGTGCGGGGGGCAGTGCCTCGCCGGGACGGCGGGCGGGGAGCTCGTCCTCGGCGCGGGGCGCACCGGTGGCCGCGGGCTCGTCCAGGACGGTCGTCACGGTCAGTTCGTGGCGTCCGGGGGCGAGCCAGGCCGCGGGCAGCGCGATCCGCAGCGTGCCGTGCCCGGAGGTGGGGCCCGGATCGCCGGTGCGGGCGCGGTCGGCGCGCTCGACGTCGAGGTGGTGCAGCGAGTGGAAGGTGCCGTCGAGGACCACCTCGAGATCGGGGCAGGGGCCGCGCTCCGCGCCGTACGCGAGGTGCAGGACGGCGTCCTCGCCGCGTTCGAGGGTGAAGGACGCCGCGACGCGGTGCGCCCGGTGCCCGCCGTCGGCGTCGTGGATGCCGGGGTGCACCTGAGGCCACACGGCGTCGGGACGGTCGAGGTCGACGTGCAGGGTGGGTGTGCCCTCCACGACCGGCCAGGAGCCGGTGAAGGGGGCAGGAGTCGCTGTCCACAGCGAGCGGTCGGTGGTCATACGGCGTTTCCTCTGGAGGCGGGGCGGCGACGGGGCCACGGGCGGGACGGACGGGCGGCATCCGGGCGGGCGGGGTGTCAGGCGTGGTGGTTCCTGGCGAAGCGCAAGGTCACGAGCTGGAAGGGCCGCAGGGTCAGGCGAACGGAGTTCCCCTCGGCCGTCAGGTCCGCCGGGGGGTCGACGGGCCGTTCGAGGAGGTCGACCGCCGTGACCCCGGCGACGCCGAAGCCCGCAGTGACGGTGGCCGTGGCCCGTCCGCCGTGGGCCTCGTGGAAGCGGACGACCACGTCGCCGGTGGCGTCGTCGGCGAGTTTCACCGCGGTCACGACGACCTGCCCGGTGTCGACGGCGACCAGGGGCCGGGCGCCGGCGGCGTCGGCCGCCCCCGTCACCCGGCGCTCGGGCAGGTTGATGCGGTGCCCTTCGCGGACGGCGTCGGCCAGTCGCGCGCCGGGCACGAGGGCGTAACGGAAGCGATGGGTGCCCTGGTCGGTCTCCGGGTCGGGGAAGCGGGGCGCCCGCAGCAGCGAGAGACGGACCGTGGTGGTGGTCCCTCGCGCGGCACCGCCGCGCACCGTGCGTGTCACCTCGTGTCCGTACGTCGAGTCGTTGACGATCGCCGCGCCCCAGCCCGGCTCCTCCAGGTGCACGAAGCGGTGCGCGCACGCCTCGAACTTGGCCGCCTCCCAGCTGGTGTTGGTGTGGGTGGGCCGGTACAGATGTCCGAACTGCGTCTCCGCGGCGTAACGTTCGGCGTGGACGTCGAGAGGGAAGGCCACCTTCAGGAACTTCTCCGTCTCCTGCCAGTCCACCTCTGTCTCCAGGTCGATCCGGCGCTGCCCGCGCGCCAGCGTCAGGGACTGGACCGCCCGCGAGTCCCCGAAGGAACGCACGACCCGCACCGTCGCCGCCTCCGCGCCTTGTTCCAGGGTCAGCTCCCGCACGTCGTCCAGGTCCTTGACGACATTGCGGTAGAAGGCGTCGACGTCCCAGGCGTCCCACCGGTTGGGGAGGTCCGGGTGGATCTGCAGGAGGTTCCCCGCCGCGCCCGGGGCCAGTGTCTCCCGGCCGGTCTGCCCGTCGCGGACCGAGACGACCAGCCCGCGCGCGTCGACGCGGACCCTGAGCATCCCGTTGTCGAGGACGAAGCCGCCCCCGGAGTCCGGCTCGGCGGTGACGGGGGAGCCCTCGACCGCGGGAGTGCCGAGGGCGCCCGCAGCCACCCCGTCCCGCGGGTGGGGAGCGGAGTTGGCCAGCAACTCGATGTCCCCGGCCCCGGTCAGCGCCTTGAGCGCCGCGCCGACGACACCCTCCAGTTCACGAGCGACTCCCGCGTAGGTCGCGCGCGCTTCTCGGTGCACCCAGGCGATGGAGGAGCCGGGCAGGATGTCGTGGAACTGGTGCAGCAGGACCGTCTTCCAGATGCGGTCCAGATCCTCGTACGGGAAGTCGAAGCCGGCCCGCACGGCAGCCGTGGCCGCCCACAACTCGGCCTCCCTCAACAGATGTTCGCTGCGCCGGTTGCCCTGCTTCGTCCGGGCCTGGCTGGTGAGGGTCCCGCGGTGGAGCTCCAGGTAGAGCTCACCGACCCAGACGGCGGGATCGGGGTACTCGGCCTCCGCCTTGGTGAAGAACGCCTCCGGCGACTCCCAGGTGACGGCGGCAGACCCCTCCAGGTCGTGCGTACGGGCCGCCTTGGCGATCATCTCGCGCGTCGTGCCGCCTCCGCCGTCCCCCCACCCGGTCGGCGCGAGCGAGTGACTGGCCGCGCCCTGCTCCTTGAAGGTGCGTGCGGCGTGCGCGAGTTCACTGCCGAGCATCGAGCAGTTGTAGGTGTCGACCGGCGGGAAGTGGGTGTAGATCCGGGTCCCGTCGATCCCCTCCCACCAGAAGGTGTGGTGGGGAAAGGAGTTGGTCCGGCTCCAGGAGATCTTCTGGGTGAGCAGACGCCTCGCGCCGGCCGCCGCGATGATCTGCGGAAGACCCGCCGCGAAGCCGAAGGTGTCGGGCAGCCACACCTCGTCACTCTCGATGCCGAACTCGTCGAGGAAGAACCGCTTCCCGTGCACGAACTGCCGGGCCATCGCCTCGGATCCCGGCATGTTCGTGTCGGACTCGACCCACATCCCGCCGGTGGGCACCAGGCGCCCGTCACGGACGGCGTCCTTGACCCTGCTGTAGACCTCGGGCCGGTGCTCCTTGATCCAGGCGAACTGCTGTGCCTGGGACATGGCGAACACGAACTCGGGGGAGTCCTCCAGCAGCGCGGTCATGTTGGCCGCCGTGCGCGCGACCTTGCGCACGGTCTCGCGCAGGGGCCACAGCCAGGCGGAGTCGATGTGCGCGTGCCCGACCGCGCTGACGCGGTGCGCTGAGGCGTGTGCCGGCGCGGCCAGCACACCGGCCAGTTCCCGCCTGGCGGCGGATGCCGTGCCGTTCACGTCCTGCACGTCGAGAGCGTCCAGGGACCGGCCGACGGCGTGCCGCACCTGACTGCGGCGTTCGCTGTCGAGGGGCAGTTCGTGCATCAGCTCGTCCAGCACTTCCAGGTCCTGCACGAGTTCCCACACCTGCTGGTCGAACACCGCGAGATCCATCCGGTTCAGACGGTACTGGGGTTCCGGTCCCGCGGTGTGCCGGTCGCCGAGCGTCGTCGGCAGGAACGAGTGGAGATTCAGGTCCGGGTTGGAGGCGGCCTCCAGATGCCACTCGACGTGCTCACCACCCCGGACCGGGCCGCCCACGCGGACCCACTGGTTGCGCGGGTTGAGCCCCTTCACCGGTGCGCCGTCCGGGGTATGGACGAGAGCCTCGCACTGGAAACCGGGCCGGCCGTCGTCGAAGCCCAGGTCCAGCACGGCCTCCACGGTCCTGCCCGCCCACTGCGGGGGCACTTCGCCGCGCACCCGGAACCACGTGGTGTCCCAGGGCGCACCCCACAGCTCTCCCACGGCGACCGGTGTGTGGTCGGCCGCCAGCCCTTCGGCCACCGGGACCGGCTCGCCGGGCGAGACCCACGCCTCGACCTGGAGCGGCACGGAGACGGGATACACGGCGGGGCGGATGCGCTGTTCCAGCACACGGCGCAGCCGGGCTTCGGTCAGTTCACGGTCGTCATGCATGGATGGGGCTCCGCAACGCAGTGGGACGGGTACAGGAACAGGTGTGGGCCGCCCGTGAGGATGGACGGCACAGAGGCCGAAGGCCGGATCAGCGCGTGAGCCTGAGGTTGTTGACGAAGAAGCGCTGGGCCGAGAAGAAGAGGACGAGAGTGGGGAGCGAGACCAGGAGGGCGCCCGCGAGGACCACGGGGGGCCCGACGGAGGAGTAGCTGCCCTGGAGTTCGGAGAGCGCGGCGATGGCGGGCCGGATGTTGTCACTCGTGCTGAAGGTGATGCCGAACAGCAGGTCGTTCCAGATCGCGACGAACTGGAAGGAGAACGCGGCCACCATCGCCGACTTCGACAGCGGTATGTGAATCTGCCAGAACATCCGCCACCACGAGGCGCCGTCCATCCGCGCCGCCTCCACGACCTCCCGGGGCACCGTGGTGGCGTAATTGCGCATGAGGAAGAACGCGAAAGGGATGGAGATCGTGGCGTACACCAGGAACATGCCGATCTGCGTGTCGTACAGGTCGAAGCGCGCGTAGGACAGGAACAGCGGCCGCAGGAAGACCTGGAGCGGCAAAAGCGTGCCCGAGTAGATCAGCCAGAACCACAGGACGCGGCGCCGCACCGGC
This sequence comes from Streptomyces sp. NPDC048565, assembly GCF_040650935.1. NCBI lineage: Bacteria > Bacillati > Actinomycetota > Actinomycetes > Kitasatosporales > Streptomycetaceae > Streptomyces > Streptomyces sp. NPDC048565. The sequence continues at coordinate 80,583 of NZ_JBEZIH010000029.1, read as the reverse complement.
ATGATCACCACCGCGAAGGCGGCGCCGGTGGCGATGACCACCGCGAGGAGGGAGCCGACGAAGGCGTACAGCAGGCTGTTGACCATGGCCGGTCCCAGGTCCGCCTCGGTCCACGCCTGCGAGAAGTTGTCGAAGAGCCCGAAGCTCTTCGGCAGCCAGTGGGGCGTACCGGTGTACTCCTTCGCCGGGACGAACGCGTTGACCAGCAGCAGCCAGGAAGGGACGGCCCACAGCAGGGACAGGAGGATGAGCACGGTGTTCCGCAGAACTCTGCCGAGGTGCATCGTCATGCGCCTTTCTCGTCGAACTGGCGCCGCAGGTACAGCCAGGACGCCCCGAGAACGATCACGGTGAGGACGACCGCGATCGCCGAGCCCGCTCCGGGCCGCTGGAGCAGGAAGGTCTCCTGGTACATGGAGACCGCCAGCGTCTCCGTCGCCCGGCCGGGACCGCCCCGGGTGAGGACCCACAGGAGGTCGAAGGACTTGAGCCCGTTGGCCAGGCTCATGCCGATCACGATGATCGACACCGGCCGGAGCTGGGGCAGCACGACGTGGCGGAAGCGCTGCCAGGGACCGGCGCCGTCCAGGGAGGCCGCCTCCAGCGTCTCGGGCGGGATGCCCTGCAGCCCGACCAGGATCAGGATCACGGCCACGCCGGTCGCCTGCCAGGCGTTGACGCAGATGATGACCAGGGTGTTGCCCGGCCAGTCCAGCAGCCAGCTGGTACTGAGGGAGTCCAGGCCGACCGCCGACAGCAACTGGTTGAGCGCACCGTCGGTGCTCAGTACGAAGTTCCACACCACGGCGACGGCCGCGCCGGACAGCGCGTAGGGGATGATCACGCACAGCCGGGCGAAGCGGGACCAGCGGGTGGCGTCGGTGAGGCAGGCGATGAGCATCCCGAGCGCGAAGGGCAGCGCCACGGTCCCCACCACCCACAGGAGCGTGTTCTCCACGGAGCGCAGCAGCGCGTCGTCGGTGAGGAAGAGCCGGTAGTTGTCCAGCCCGGCGAAACCGGAGTGCCGGTGGTCGTCGAAGAAGCTCCGGTAGACCGTGGTCGCGAAGGGCGCCAGCAGCACCACACCGACCAGGAGGACGGCGGGGGTCATGAAGGCGCCGGCGGCGAAACGGTCGCGTGCCGCCGCGCGGGGCGGAGCGGGGCGGGACCGGGACCCCGGATCGGGAGAAGGACGCCGGCGGGCAGCGGCGGTGGGTGACGCGGTAGTGGTTCTCATGCCTCGTCCTCCCTCCACGTCTTCCATTCCTCGTCCGCGCGTTCCGCCATGCTGCGCAGCGTCGCCCCGGGCGACATCTGCCCGGTCATGAACGCCGACAGGTCCTGGATGTTGCCCTGGACGAGGCTGGGCGGGCCGGCCTCGCTGTAGCGGACGAGACGGGCCCGCCGTTCCTTCGAGATGTTCTCCCTGAGACCGGCCACCACGGGGTTGCCGGACCGTACGACGGGATTGGCCGAGCCGTCCTGGAGGTACTCCGTCCACGCCCGTTGCACGTTCGGGTGCAGCCAGGCTCCGACCGTCGCCATGCCCGCCTCGTGGCTGGTGGCGCGGCGCGGCACGGCGAGCGCGCTGCTCTCAGTGATCACCGACTTCTTCGTGGACCGCCCCACGGTGGGCAGGACGAACGCGTCGTAGTCCTTGAGGGGCCTCATGTCCGCGCCGCTCAGGTTCTTCGTGTGCCAGGTCGCGTGCAGGAACATGCCGACCCGGCCCTCGCGGAGCTCGGCGGCGCCCTTGCCCTGGTCGTAGTCGGGCGGGGTCATCCAGCCCTTGCGCATGAAGTCGTGCCAGATGTCCATCGCCCGGACCGCCGGCTCGTCGGTGTAGCGGGCCCGCCCCTCGACCAGTGCCGCGTAGAAGTCGGGATCGGTCTTGCTGAGCAGTTCCTGGAACCACTCGTACGCGGGCCAGCCGCCGTACTGGGTGCCCACGAAAGGTGTGGTGCCGTGGCGTTCGAGGACGGTGGCACAGTGCAGCAGCTCCTCCCAGCTGCCCGGCGCGCGCAGTCCCAGCCTGGCGAAGACCGGACGACTGTAGAAGACCACGTAGTACGACTCGTGCATCGGGACGCCGTAGACCGCGCCGCGGTACTGCATCGTGTCGCGCAGCGACTCGCTGACCCATCCCCGGTTCGCGTACGTGCTCCACAGGTCCGACAGATCGGTGAGCTGCCCGCCGCGCGCCAGCTTCTTGAGTTCGTAGCCGGACGTCCACTTGATGAGGTCCGGTGCACGCGAGGTCTGCAACGTCATCTGGGCGACCAGTTTGTAGGCGACCGCCTCCGGCACGGACAGCGGGCGAAGCGCGTACCCGGTCAGGGGGCGCAGTGCCTCGGAGGCGAGGGCGTAGCCCTCGTCCCAACTCGCGTTGTCGTTGCTGAAACTCGCCGTGCCCTCGACCGCGGCCGTACTGTCGCCGCGCGCGCAGCCGGCGAGCGCCAGTCCGGACACGCCCGCGCCGAGACCGGCTAGGAAGCGGCGGCGGGTGGGGCCCGGCCGCACACCTCGTGCCGCCGTACCAGGAGAGTTCATCGGTGCCCTTTCGCCGGAGTGTGACGGACGGAGGCCGCGGGCCTGTACGGGCAGAGCGCCTCGGACAGGGGAAGATCAGGCCGTGGTGCCGCAGATGCCTCCGCCGGCCACTCCAAGTGGTCGACTTGGCCGAAAAGCGCGGTGGCTGACACCGGCGCATGACGAGAACGTTAACGACACCATCCAGGGATCACAAGGTTCTCTCGGGGCTCAATTGCGGTGGCATTGCGGTGACCTTGAAAACCCCAGGTGGCAGGGGTGAGGGTCCTGGCTGCGCAGGGTGGCGGCGGCTGACTCTGTGTTTGGTAACGTTAACGTGGTGGAGGCTCAGACTGAGCGGCGGACGGGCCCGCAGGAGTCGGAAGTGTCGCCTCTCAGCGGCCGTACACGGCCAGCCGGGTGGGGATGACCGTCCTGCGCGGCGGGCCGGTCGGCCGTGTCGCGGCCCCGGCCTCCAGGCGGTCCATGAGCAGCTGGGCCGCGCGGCGGCCGATCTCGTCGGGGGCGTAGGAGGCGAGGGTCAGCGGAACCCCGAGCAGATCGGCGGACTCCACATCGTCGAAGCCCGCGATCGAGGCTGCGACCCCGAGACCGCGCACCGCGCGGCAGGCGCCCAGGGTCAGCCGGTTGTTGGCGCAGAACAACGCCGAGGGACCGTCCTTCTGGTCGAGTAGTTCCAGCGCGGCGGCCTCGGCCGTGACGACGGTGTACGGGCCCCGCCGCACCCACTCCTCGCGGGGCCGCAGCCCGGCCTCCTCCAGCGCGGACCACCAGCCGCGGAAGCGCTCGGCACCGGTGAAGAGGGTGGGAGGGTTGCCGAGGAACCCGATCTTCTCGTGGCCGTCCGTCACCAGCCGCGCGGTGGCGGCCCGCGCACCGCCGAAGTCGTCGACCAGGACGGTGTCCGCCTCGATGCCGGCCGGCGGGCGGGCGGCCAGGACGAGCGGAGTGCTCTCCAGCTCACCGGGGGAGAGGTGCCGCTGGTCGGAGCCGGCCGGCACGACGATCAGCCCGTTCACCTGACGCGACACGAGGTCCTGGACCAGGTGCTTCTCCTGCGCGAGCTGTTCGGCGGTGTTGCCGAGCACCAGCCGCAGGCCGTAGGACTGCACCACTTCCTCGGCGCCGAGGGCGAGTTGGGCGTAGAACGGGTTGGCGAGGTTGGTGACGACGAGACCGACGAGCCCGCTGTGCCGGCCGAGCCGCAGATTGCGCGCCGTCTCGTTGCGCCGGTAACCCAGGTCGGTCACGGCTTGGAGCACACGCCGACGGGTGGATTCGCCGGCGCCCTCGTTGCCCTTCAGCACCCGTGAGACGGTCATGGCGCTGACTCCGGCGCGTGCGGCGACGTCCCGCATCGTGGGGGTGGGACGAGGCGGCTCTCCGGCGGATTCGGACCCGGACACTGCGTTGCTGCTCCCTTCGGGCACCGGCAGCCGCTCGACGTCTGCGCGGACCCACCATCATAGGCGGACGCCCCGGCTCTCCTCCTCGTCGGACGCCCGGGACGCGGCCCATCGCGCGGCGCCCAGCAGCGAGGCCGTGTCGGGCAGGAGGGCGGGTGCGACGGCCGACCCGTCCGCACCGCCGTCCCCCAGGCCGTCGCGCAACGGCGTCACCACCAACTCCCAGGACGCCGCGATGGAACCGCCGACCACCAGCACGGTGGCCCCGAAACGGGTGACCCAGGGGGCCATGGCGACGCCCAGCGCGCGGAAGGCGCCGGCGAGCACCGCGCCGGCCGGGGCGTCACCGGCACGCGCGCGGGCGGCGATGCCCCGCACGTCCGGCACCTCGTCCGCGTCCCCGCCCGTGGCACGCGCGTAGGCGGCACGGATCGCACGGCGGGACACCGTGTCCTCCAGCGGGCGTCCGTCGAAGGAGAGCCGGTGGGCACTGCCCTGCGGCGGCACCTGCGGACCGTCGTTGACCGGCACGCCGTCCGCCAGGAAGGCGGAGCCCACGCCGCTGCCGAGGGTCAGGCACACGGCGCGTGCGTGTCCGGCGGCCGCTCCGCCCGTGTGCTCGCCGATGCCGAAGGCGTCCGCGTCGTTGACGAACCGGAGCGCGGCGGGTGCCGGACGGATGCGTGCGCGCAGGGCGGCGCCGACATCCGTGCCGTACAACGCGTCGAACTTGCCGACTCCCTCGAACCGCGCCAGGCCGGCCGCGTAGTCGAAGGGGCCGGGCACGGCCACGCCCCAGGTGGCCGAGGCCGGCGCCCCGAGGCGGGAGGCGGTCCGGGCGAGCCGGCCGAGGATCTCCTCGGCACTGCCCTGCGGGGACAGTGATTCCCGTACGGACCGCCCGTGCACGGCTGACGCCGAGAGGTCCACCAGGGCGGCGGTGACATGGGTGCCGCCGATCTCCAGCACCGGCCGCGTCACCGGTCCTCCCTGACCAGGGCGCTGACGACGTGCACGGGCCCGGAGCCGAGCGGACGCAGTCGGTAGGGGCCGACCCGGGCGGGTACCGTCAGCGTCTCGGCGAAGGCCAGGTCGTGCGTACGGCCGTCGCCCCACTCGATCACGACGCCGTCCCCCGAGGACACGTTGAGGATGTGGAACCGGCCCGCCGTGTCCATGGCGGCGCTGTCGCAGGACGGCCCGAGCACCACTCGGCGCACCTCGTAGAACATCTCCGGCAGTGCGCCGATGACCTCCTCGTGCCAGCCGTCCCCCTCGCGCAGCACTCGCGGCTGCTGCATGAGGTCGCGGCCCACCGCCTCGCCCCGCCGGGTGCCGCCGAGATTGGCGAACGCGTGCTCGTAGGGCAGCGGCCGGGGCGCTCCGCCGGCGCCCTTGCGGAGCCAGTCGTAGAAGCGCAGGGAGTACAGGTACGGGGTGGCGCTGATCTCCAGGACGAGGTTGCCGGTGCCCGAGGAGTGCGGTGTTCCGGCCGGAATCATGTACAGCCGGCCTTCCTGGGCGGGGTGGCTCTGGACGAACCGTTCGACGTTCAGCTCCTCGCCGTCCTCGATGGCGGCGACCACCTGCTTGCGCATCAATTCGATGTCGGCGTCCCCCTGCAGTCCCAGGTAGACGCGGGAGTCCGCGCCGTCCGTGGCAGTGAGGTAGTAGGTCTCGTCCTGGGTGTACGCCCAGCCGAAGTGTGCGCGCATGTATTCCTCGCGCGGGTGCAGATGGATCGAGAGATTGCCTCCGCGGACGGTGTCGAGGTAGTCGAAGCGGATCGGGAAGGAGGTGCCGAACTCCGCGTGCACCGCCGCCCCGAGGAATTCCTCGGGATGGAGCACGCAGAGGAGTTGGAAGGGCACCTCCACCTCGGCCTCGGGGCCGTCGCCCACCAGCACGCCGGCCTCGGGTGCGATCAGCTCGTAGCCGAGGGCGGTGTTGCCGCCCCGCGGCGTGAAGCCGAGTTCGGTGGCGGCCCACTGCCCGCCCCAGGGCGTGGAGTTGAACCAGGGCCTGGTGCGGACGGGCCCGCCGGCCAGGTGCGCCAGGGTCGCGCGCAGCGTGCCGCCGTCGATCGAGGCCGGACGCCCGGTGTCCTGGAGGTCCAGCCAGCGGTCGATGCCGGCGGCGTGGGCGTCGCGGTGGGCGTCGAGCACGGGCCAGTCGGCGTAGAACAGCCGGCGCAGGTCGCCTGGTGCAGCGTGCCGGCCGAGGTTCACCCCCAGGACCGGGTCCCCGGCGGTCACCGCCGCCTCGGCGTAGCGCTTGGGCAGGTCGGCGTACCACAGCAGGTCGTGCCCCACGAGCGCGGCGCCCGGGCCGAGGACGACGAGCAGCCCCTGGTCCGGAGGGTCGGTCCGGGGCAGGGCGGCGTACACCCCGGCCACGGAGGCGCGGGCGAGGGGCAGGTAGTGCGGATCCGCGCCCGGGCCGTCGCCGGTGCGTTCGAGAACGGTGTCCCAGTCCGCCTCGAACGTCCGCAGGTCCACGAAGCCGGCTGACGTGCCGTGGGCGGCGAGCGCGTCGGACAGATGGCCGTGCACGGCGCTCCAGTCGAGCGCGGCCGGGCCGTCGACGGCCAGTACGGCGGGCCCCGCGGGCAGGGTCCGGACAGCGGCGTCCCACCCGCGGGCGACCGCCCCGTCGACGGCCGGGTAGCGGGGGTTGCGCTGGTAGGGGCGGGTCACGGCACTCTCCGGGGTCGATACTGATGTTATCGTTAACTGTACGGTGAGGGGGTCGGCCCGAGTCAAGGTCGGCGGGGGCGGACCGCCGGACGACGGCGGGCGCGCGACGCCGCGTCCACGGCTACCGTCGCTGGTCGCTGGTCGCTGGTCGCTGGTCGCTGGCCGCTGTGTTGCTGTGTTGCTGTGTCTCTGTATCGCCGTGTCGGTCGCGGCCGGTCATGGTCCGGCGACGCCTGGTCGGGGTCGGCGCCCGTTTCCCGCGCCGCCCCCTCCGCCTCCATCTCCGTTCGCCGGAGCGGGGATCAGGCCGACCCGGCGCGCAGGGCGAGCTCGATGTCCTCCAGGCTGCGCCCCTTGGTCTCCACCACGAACCGTGCCGTGAACACCCGGGCGAAGGCGCAGATCACCGCGAACCCGAGGAACAGCCAGCCGATGCCCACGGCGTCCAGCAGCACCGGGAAGCTGAGCGAGACGGCGAAGTTGGCCGCCCAGAGCAGTGTCGTGCAGAAACCGACCGCCGCGCCCCGCACCTGCAGCGGGAACACCTCGCTGATCACCACCCAGCAGACGGCGCCCCAGGACGCGGAGAAGCTGACGATGAACGCGGCGAGACAGGCCAGCGTCACGACGCCCACCACGCCCGGGCCGTCCGGCTCCGGCAGCAGGAGCGAGGTCGCCGCCAGTACCGCCAGGCTGGCGCACATGCACGTCGCCCCGGTGAGCAGCAGCCGCTTGCGGCCCGCCTTGTCGATGAGCCAGACGGCCACCAGTGTCATCACCATGTTGACCGCGCCGATGCCGGTGTTGGCGTAGATCGCGGCGGAGTCGCTGAACCCGACGTCGGTCAGCGTCGTGGGCGCGTAGTAGATGATCGTGTTGATGCCGACGACCTGGTTGAGCACGGCGAGCCCGACCCCCACCACGAGCGCCGGACGCAGCCAGGGCGCGAAGACCTCACGCAGCCCCGCCCGTTCCCCTGACGTGGCCTCCACCTGCCGGATCTCGGCGAGTTCGCTCTCGACCCCGGCCGCGCCCCGCGTGCGCGCGAGTACCTCGCGGGCCTCCTCCTCCCGCCCGTTGCGCAGCAGCCAGCGCGGGGTTTCCGGCATCACGATCAGCCCCGCCAGCATCACCAGCGAAGGCACGAGGGCCAGCCCGAGCATCCAGCGCCACGCCTCGGCCGGAGCCAGCAGCGAGTTGGTGACGTAGGCCACGAAGATGCCCGCGGTGATCATCAACTGGTTGAGGGACGACACCGCCCCGCGGCTGCGCGTGGTGGCCATCTCCGACAGGTACAGGGGAACGACGACGGAGGCCGCTCCCACGCCGAGGCCCAGCAGCACGCGGGCCGCGACGAGCAGCGCGATGTCGGGTGCCAGGCCTGCGGCCAGGGCACCCGCGCCGAAGGTGACCGACGCGGCGATGCCGACCCGGCGCCGGCCGAGGGTGTCGGCGAGCCTGCCCGCGGCGGTCGCTCCCGCCATCGCCCCCACCAGGAGGGAGCTGACGACGAGTCCCTCCGTCAGTGGCGTCAGACCCAGATCGTCCCGGATGTAGAGCAGGGCGCCCGCGATGACGCCGGTGTCGTAGCCGAAGAGCAGACCGCCGAGGGCGCCGAAGAAGTAGATCCGCCTGGTGGAGGATCTGCCCACGCCTGTCGCGTCGGGCGTCGCTGCCTTGGTCACGAAAGACCTCCCCGCGTAGTTAACGTTCACATGGAAGTTAGCGACGCGTCGCAAGGGCGTCAACGGATGCGCGAAAGCTGGCATCCGTACGTGCGGGCCCGGATCGGAGGCCGTCCCCCGCAACAGCTGATGCCAGTGAGACAGCGGTTTTCGAAGGGACCTTCGAGGTTTCGTGACGAGATGCTCACAGGCGCCCGGTTGTGTCGGCGTCATTGACACGACCCGGTGAAGCCGGAACGCTCCAGGCCTGGATCCTCACGTTAACGCTAACTAGGAGACAAGGAGACTTCCATGTCAGGTCGTCCCAGAGCCGGGCGGGCCGGCGCAGCCGCCGCACCCGGGCCGGTTCGCCGCCCGGCCTTACTGCTGAGCGCCCTCCTGATGGTCCTGGGCGTGGTGAGCGGCGGACCGAACGCGCCCGTCGCCGCGGCCACTTCCGCCTCCTCAGCCACTTCGCCCTCCCTGGCCACGTCGTCCGCCGCTGCCGGGCGCAGCTACGTGGACCGGGTGAACCCGTGGGTGGAGGCCGACATCGGCCGGTACTTCTTCTTCCAGTCGGCCGGCAGGCCGTTCTCGATGGTCAAGCTGCGCCCGGACACCAGCACCGACAACTCCCGCGGCACCGGCTACCGGCGCAACGAGAACCAGGTCAAGGGCTTCAGCCACCTGCACGACTGGAGGCTCTCCGGGGTGCAGGTCATGCCCACCAGCGGCACCGACGTGCCCAAGCTCGACGGCGACGAGGGCTGGCAGTCGCACGTCGACCACGACAACGGTGAGGTCGCCGAGCCCGGCTACCACAAGCTGCACCTGGACCGCTACGGCATCGACGCGGAGCTCACCTCCACCGACCGCGTGGGCCTCCACCGGTACACCTACGACAAGGCCGGGTCCGGCGAGATCCTGGTCAACCTCGGTGGCCACCTGGGCGAAGCGATCATGGACAACGCCCACGTGACCGAGGTCGGCGACCGCGAGATCGCGGGCTATGTCGTGCAGCACGGCGAGGGCTTCGCCGACAACGACCCCGACCACAAGGTGAAGCTGTACTTCGACATCCGCTTCGACAAGCCCTTCGACTCGTTGCGCGGCTGGGCCGACGGAGGGCTCGCCGACGGCGGAGAGCCCGTCGAGGAGGTCTCCGGCAAGAACGCGGGCGCCTACGTGCGCTACGACCGTCTCAAGGCGGGCGAACAGGTGCAGATGAAGGTCGGCCTGTCCTTGACCGGCACCGCGGGAGCGGCCAAGAACCTGCGGGCGGAGCTGCCCGGCTGGGACTTCGACGCGGTCAGGGCCGACGCCCAGAAGCAGTGGAACCGGATGCTGGGCCGCATCGACGTCCGCGGCGGCACCGACCAGCAGCAGGAGAAGTTCTACACCGACCTGTTCCACGTCCTGTGCGGACGCAGCGTACTCAGTGACGCCGACGGCGCCTACCTGGACAACACCTGGGGCAGGGACCGGATCGCACACATACCTGCGGGCCGCGACGGCGGGCCGGAGTTCGCGATGTACAACTACGACGCGCTGTGGCTCACCCAGTGGAACCTCAACAGCGTCCTCGGCCTCGCCTATCCGGAGATCTACAGCAGCCTGGTCAAGTCGCAGCTGCAAATGTACAAGGACGGTCAGCTGCTGCCCCGGGGGCCGGTCGCCGGGAACTACTCGATGGTGATGAGCGGCTCACCCGTGACCTCCTTCATCACCGGCGCCTACAACAAGGGCATCCGCGACTTCGACACCGACCTGGCGTACGAGGCGATGTTGGACGCCCAGTCGGTCGGCGGGCTGTTCGACAAGGCCTGGTTCGACTACGCGGGCTGGGGCAACGGCGGCAACCGTGAGTACCTCGATCTCGGCTACGTGCCGAACGGCACGACCGGCCAGGGCGCGGGCCAGACCCTCGAGTACGCCAACCAGGACTGGGCACTGGCGCAGTTCGCGAAGCAGCTGGGCAAGCGGGGCATCAACGCCACCCAGTACGCCGAGGCCACGGCCTCCTCCGAGCTGGACCAGGCGCACGGCGCCGCCCGCGCGATCGACGGCCGGCCGCTGCGCGCGCCCACCGATGTCGAGTGGGCGTCGGCGGGGGAGCAGCACCCCTGGATCGAGCTGAACTGGGACAAGCCGCGTACGCTGCGCCAGGTGGTGCTCAGCGACCGCGCGGACGCCGGCAGCAACGTACGTACCGGGCGGCTGGAGTTCAGCGACGGCTCCACCCTGGACGTGAAGGACGTCCCCGCCGACGGCGGCAGGAAGACGGTCCGGTTCGAGAAGCGGAACGTCACCTCGGTGAAGTTCACCGCCACCGGCGGCGAGGGCGAGAACGTGGGCCTGAACGAGTTCGAGGCCTGGGACGATACCGATACCCCCCAGTACCTTCAGGACCGTTCCCGCAACTGGCGCAATCTCTACGACGAGGACACCTCCTTCATCCGTCCGCGCAACGCCGACGGCAGCTGGCGCTCACCCTTCGACCCGCTCGCCCCGGACGACTTCGTCGAGGCGAACGCCTGGCAGGCCACCTGGTTCACCACGCACGACGTGATGGGCCTGGCCAACCTGATGGGCGGCGAGACGGCGTACGCGGACAAGCTCAACTACGCCTTCACGAGGGCCGAGAAGTACAACTTCATCGGCGAGTACGGTGAGGGGCACGTCTCCTACGGCAACCAGCCCGGTCTGGAGATGGCCCATCTGTTCAACTACGTCGGCAAGCCGTGGCTGAGCCAGTACTGGGTGCGGCAGGTCAAGGAGAAGACCTACGGGTCGACCGCGACCGACGACGGGTACGGCCACTACGACGAGGACCAGGGCCAGATGGGTGCCCTCAGCGCCCTGATGGGCATGGGACTCTTCGAAGTCACCGGCGGCAGTCTGCGAGACCCGGTCTACGACATCACCTCGCCCGTCTTCGACGAGATCACCGTCAAACTCGACCCGCACTACAACAAGGGCGAGCGCTTCCGCATCGTCACGCACCACAACTCGGCCGAGAACATGTACATCCAGCGGGCGAGGCTGGACGGCAAGCGGCTGGACAATGCCTTCTTCCGGCACGACCAGCTCGCCGACGGCGGAACGCTGGAACTGTGGATGGGCGCCGAGCCCAACAAGAAGTGGGGCACGAAGCACCTGCCGCCGTCGCAGTCGGCGTCCGCGGGCCGCACGCCCACATTCGTCGAGGACGTCTCCGTCACAGGCCCGGACAAGGTCGACGAGCCGTACGGCGACAGCCGCTTCGAGGCCGCCGTCGCACCCGGCGACGCCACCCTCAAGGAGGTCTTCTGGTCGGTGACCGAGCCGGACGGATCCCCGACCCGAAAGGCGGAGATCGACGACGACGGCACTCTGACCGTCAACCACCGCGACGGCCAGGTGCGCGTCACCGCGGACTCCGCCGACAGCGGCGACGCCACCGCCTCCAAGCTGGTGGACATCGGCCTCGACAAGGCCGGGCTGCGGGGCAACGCCGCCTGCTGGCCGGGTGTCGAGGCCACGGCGTCCTCCGAGTACAGCGACGACTACCCGGCGAAGAACGTCCACGACGGCTGTGCCTCGGGCGGCGTCACCGAGGGCGCGGACTGGGCTTCGGACGGAGAACTCGACCCGTGGGTGCAACTGGACTGGCCGCGGCAGATCCGGTCGGACCGGATCGTGCTGTCCGACCGGACCACCGAGGACGACGTGAACGGCGGTGTCCTGACCTTCTCCGACGGCAGCGAGGTCGAGGTCGGGGACATCCCGGCCAAGGGACCGGTGACCGTCCGCTTCTCCATGCGGACCTTCGACTGGGTGCGCTTTCGGACCGAGGGCGGAACGGGCTACAACAACGGGCTGAAGGAGTTCGAGGTGCACGCCGTCCCCTCGGCCCCCGAGGCTCCCGATGCGGTCACGGCGTCGGCCGGCGAGGGCCGTGCCACGGTCCACTGGAAGCCCCCGGCGTTCGACGGCGGCGCACCGGTGACCGGCTACGTGATCACGCCCTACCTGGACGGGAAGCCGCAGTCGCCGGTCACGGCCGGTGAGGGGGCCACGCAGGCGGAGGTGAAGGGCCTCGCCGCCGGAGCGTCGTACACCTTCACCGTCACCGCCGAGAACATGGCGGGGAGGGGGCCCGAGAGCGCCGGGAGCGACCCGGTGCGGCCGGAGTAGAACAGAGGCGCTGACGGGCACGGGAGCGACGCGGTCTCACCGCCCGTCGCTCCCGTGCCCGTGCGTGGGAAGCGAGGCGACCGTCAGCCCCACGCCCCGACATGGTCTTCCATCCGACCGGATGAGCCGGGGGACATTCCACGCGTGGGTGCGGAGGCCCGAATGGGGTGTGAGCTTCCGGGTGTGGAGGGTGTGTACAGCGAGGCGACGGTCGGGATGGAGGAGCGGATTGGGGAGTACCTTCAGCTTGTTCGGGAGAAAGAAGTAGTGGATGCGGGGTTGTGGACGCCTGTGTTTCCCATTCCACTCCCAGATGGTCTCCACGATGCCGCTCCGCCCTTGTTCAGTGGCCTACCAGTCCTGGAGTACGAATGATCGTCTGGATCAACGGTGCGTTCAGTGCGGGCAAGACCAGCGCCGCGTGCGAACTGATCGATCTGATCCCGAACAGCACCTTCTACGACCCCGGACTGACCGGAGGGGGGCTGCGCAGGCTACTGCCGCAGAAGAGACTCGCCGAGGTGACCGACTTCCAGGACCTCCCGATATGGCGGCGCCTGGTGGTCGACACGGCGGCGGCGCTTCTCGCCGAACTCTCCGGCGTGCTGGTGGTTCCGATGACACTGCTGAGGCAGGAGTACCGCGACGAGATCTTCGGGGGGCTCGCCTCCCGGCGTATACCGGTGCGTCATGTACTGCTCTCACCTGAGGAAACGATCCTGCGGAAGCGGATCGCCGAGCGCGAGGACTTCGCCGACGACCCCGGGCACAGCGAGCGGGTCAGGCAGTGGGCGTACGAGCACATCGAGCCCTACCGGGCCGCGCTCGGCTGGATCACGGCCGACGCCCACACCATCGACACCAGCGCGCTCACCCCGTACGAGACGGCCCAGCGGATAGCCGACGCCCTGCGCACCGGGGAGGCCAGGGAGTGCGGGATAGTCCAGACCCCCGCGCCGCGTGCCGAGACCGTCGCGTCCGGGGTGCTGCTCTTCGACGACCAGGACCGGGTGCTGCTCGTCGACCCCACCTACAAGCCGGGCTGGGAGTTCCCCGGCGGTGTGGTGGAGCACGGGGAAGCCCCGGCCCAGGCCGGGATACGGGAGGTCGCGGAGGAGCTCGGGCTGTGCCTGGACACGGTGCCGAAGCTCCTGGTGGTCGACTGGGAGGCGCCGAAGCCTCCCGCGTACGGAGGGCTGCGCTTCCTGTTCGACGGTGGCCGGCTGCTCGGCGAGAACGCCGCGCGGCTGCTGCTGCCGGGCTCGGAACTGCGCGGCTGGCGGTTCGTCACCGAGGAGGAGGCCGCCGGTCTGCTCCCGCCGACCCGCTACGAGCGGCTCCGCTGGGCCCTGCGGGCCCGTGAGCGCTCCACCGTGCTCAATCTGGAGGCCGGAGTACCCATGGGCGGCGGCTAGGGTCTCTCGCGCGGATCAGCGCCCTGCGGGCCGCCGTTCACCCCGAGGCGGCCCGCGGCCGCCTTCAGGCCTTCTTCGACTCCGCGTAGTTGCGCAGGAACAACGCCTCTGCGACCGAGAGCCGCTCCAGCTCCTCGGGCGACACGCTCTCGTTCACCGCGTGGATCTTGGCCTCCGGCTCACTCAGCCCGATGAGCAGGATCTCCGCTTGCGGGTACAGCGCGGCCAGGGTGTTGCAGAGCGGGATGGAGCCGCCCATGCCGGAGGTCTGCATCTCCTCACCGGGGTAGGCCAGCCGCATGGCGTCGGCCATCGAGGCGTAGGCGGGGCTGGTGGTGTCGGCACGGAACGGCTGCCCCTGGCCGACCTGTTCGACCAGGACCCGCGCGCCCCAGGGGGCGTGCGACTCGAGGTGGGCGGTCAGCAGCTTCGTCGCCTCGGCGGCGTCCTGGCCGGGCGGCACCCGCAGGCTGACCTGCGCCCTGGCGCTCGCCTGCAGCGACGGGGTGGCTCCGACCACCGGCGGGCAGTCGATGCCGATGACGGTGACCGCGGGCCGCGCCCAGATACGGTCGGCGACCGTGCCCGTGCCGATGAGCTCCACGCCGTCGAGCACCTGGGCGTCCGTACGGAACTCGCCCTCCGGGTACTGCAGTCCGTCCCACCGCGCGTCGGTGGTCAGCCCGTCGACCGTCGTCGTGCCGTCCTCGGCCCGCAGGGACGCCAGGAGCTGGATCATCGCGGCCAGCGCGTCCGGTGCCGCGCCGCCGAACTGCCCGGAGTGCAGGTTCCCTTCGAGGGTGTCCAGCTGCACCCGCAGCATGGTCATACCGCGCAGCGTCGCCGTGACGGTGGGCAGCCCCAGGCGGAAGTTGCCGGTGTCGCCGATGACGATCGAGTCGGCCGCCAGCAGCTCCGGGTGCGCCTCGGCGTACTGTTCGAGGCCGCCCGTGCCCTGCTCCTCCGAACCCTCCGCGATCACCTTGACGGAGACCGGGACGCCGCCGTTCGCCCTGAGGGCGCGCAGCGCGAGCAGATGCATGATGAATCCGCCCTTGCAGTCCGCGGCCCCCCGGCCGAACCAGCGGCCGTCGCGCTCGGTCAGCTCGAACGGCGGGGAGAGCCAGGCGGACTCGTCCAGCGGCGGCTGCACGTCGTAGTGCGCGTAGAGCAGCACCGTGGGCGCGCCGGCCGGGCCGGGCA
The DNA here is from genome assembly GCF_040650935.1 of Streptomyces sp. NPDC048565. NCBI lineage: Bacteria > Bacillati > Actinomycetota > Actinomycetes > Kitasatosporales > Streptomycetaceae > Streptomyces > Streptomyces sp. NPDC048565. Next base: position 65,473 of record NZ_JBEZIH010000029.1, on the reverse strand, counting down.
GGAAGCCGTACACCGACTGGGTTCCGTCGGGGGTGTCGAGCAGGGCGACATCCTGGAAGCCCTCGGTGCGCAGTGCGCCGGCGACCCAGCCGGCCGCGGCCTCGCACTCGCTCCTCGGGAACTGCGCGGGGTCCGCCACCGACCGGAAGGCCACCAGCTCGGCCAGCTCCGCCTTCGCGCGGGGCATCAGCGAGGCAACGGTCTCGGAAATCGGACGGGCGGTCATGGGCACGCTCCTCGTGGGTGCGACGTTAGGACTATGGCGCGGTGCGAACGCGGCCGGGCGCGACGCCGTTGTTGGCGACGCCGCAGGTACAACGAATCCACGGCAGATCCTCCCACAGCGGAGTTCGGCCGCGACGCGCCGTAGGATGCCGTGAGCAGCAGGGGCCACTGGTCGGATCGGGAGCAGAAGCACATCGTGAGCAGCGAGAACGCAGACGCCGGACGTGAGCCGGATGAGTCGTCGTCGGTACCGCAGGAGTCCTCGGAGCCGCGGGAACCGCGGGAGTCCTCGGTCTGGGACGTCGTCGTGGTCGGCGCGGGCCCGGCCGGAGCCTCCGCGGCGTACGCGGCGGCTGTCGCGGGCCGTCGGGTGCTGTTGCTGGAGAAGGCGGAGATCCCCCGCTACAAGACGTGCGGTGGCGGAATCATCGGGTTCTCGCGGGATTCCCTGCCCCCCGGGTTCGAACTGCCGTTCAAGGACCGCATCCACACGGTCACCTTCTCGCTCAACGGGAAGCTGTCGCGCACCCGCAAGTCCAAGCGCATGCTCTTCGGGCTGATCAACCGCCCGGAGTTCGACGCCGGTCTGGTGGAGGAGGCGCAGAAGGCGGGCGCCGAGCTGCGCACGGGCGCCTCGGTGACGCGGGTGGAGCAGCACGGCACCGCCGTCCCGGACCGGCGTACGGTCGCCGTGGTGCTCGCCGGTGGTGAGACGGTGCTCGCCCGTGCCGTCGTCGGCGCGGACGGCAGTGCCGGCCGCATAGGGGCTCATGTCGGCGTGAAGCTCGACCAGGTCGACCTCGGACTCGAAGCTGAGATTCCCGTTCCGGAGACGGTCGCCGAGGACTGGGCGGGCCGGGTGCTCATCGACTGGGGCCCGATGCCGGGGAGTTACGGCTGGGTCTTCCCCAAGGGCGAAACGCTGACCGTCGGCGTCATCTCGGCGCGCGGTGACGGCGGCGGGACCAAGCGATATCTGGACGACTTCGTCGGCCGGCTGGGTCTCGCCGGGTTCGAGCCGTCGATCTCCTCCGGCCATCTGACCCGGTGCCGCAGCGACGACTCGCCGCTCTCCCGAGGACGGGTGGTGGTCTGCGGTGACGCGGCGGGGCTGCTGGAACCCTGGACCCGGGAAGGCATCTCCTTCGCTCTGCGGTCCGGGCGGCTCGCGGGCGAATGGGCGGTGCGGATCGCGGAGTCGCACGACGCGGTCGATGCCCGGCGGCAGGCGCTCAACTACGCGTTCGCGATCAAGGCCGGGCTCGGTGTGGAGATGAGCGTCGGACGCCGCATGCTCAAGCTGTTCGAGCGGCGCCCCGGGCTCCTGCACGCGGTGCTCACGGGTTTCCGCCCCGCGTGGAACGCGTTCGCGGGCATCACCCGGGGGACGACGTCACTGGCCGAGCTGGTCCGCACGCATCCGCTGGCACAGCGGGCGATCCATGTGATGGACCGCCGTCAGTGACCCGAGTCGCGTCAGACCGATGAGGGTGAGCGTCCCCGGGCGACCTGCCCGGGGACGCTCACCCTCATCGAGCCCGGTCACCTGGCCAAGAGGGCCGGCAGCGCGTCGGTCACCTCCCGGGCGCGGGCGCGGGTCCACAGGTCCACAGCAGTCCGTGCGGGGCGCCGTCGACGGCGACGTACTCGGCGTGCGGCAGCGCAAGGTTCCGGCCGCGTTCCGCAGGCGTGCGCGCGGTCGGACGGAGCCTCGTAGGGGCAGGGGCAGGGGCAGGGGCAGGGGCAGGGGCAGGGGCAGGACGCCGGACCCGCCCCGCTCCTCACGGACGCCTACTCCCCAGGGAGTATGCGCGATCACCCCGCCCGGCTGACGTGCGCCGGGGGTCCGCGCGTCTAGCGTGGCCGGTATGCAGGATCAGCGAGGGCACCCGATGACGGGCCGCCGCCGCCCGGGGCCGGGAGGCGGGCGGGCCGGCGGTGGGCCCCCGTGGCGCGGAAGGTACGGCGGCGGGAGGTTCGCCGGCCGCGGGCGGCGCGGCGACCGACTGCCATGGCCGTCGACCGTCGTGATCGGTGTGATCGTGATGGTGGGTACCACCATCGCCGCGCACGGCCAGGGCCGCGAACCGCTGGGCGTCGTCGCCAGGCTGCTGCTGCTCGCCGCGGTCGGCGTGCTGCTCGTGCGCCACCGGCACCCTGTCGTCGCGGTCGTGGCTACGTCCGCCGCGGCGCTCGTCTATCTCGCCCTGGGGTATCCGTACGGCCCGGTCTTCCTCGCCGTCGCGGTCGGCTGCTTCAGCGCCATCGTGTCGGGGCACCGCATGGCCGCCTGGTGGTCGCTGGGCACCCTGTGGGCCGGGCATCTGCTGGCCGCGCACTGGCTGTACCGCTGGCTGCCGCCCGACGGTGACGGCCCCGCGCCCTGGGCCCAGGAGGCGTTCATCACCGCCTGGGTCGTGGCGATCGTCGCCGCGGCCGAGCTTCTGCGGGTGCGGCGCGAGCAGTGGGTGGCGGCCAGGGCGGAGCGCGAGGCCGCGGAGAAGCGGCGGGCCGACGAGGAGCGGCTGCGCATGGCCCGCGAGCTCCACGACGTACTCGCCCACAGCATCTCCGTCATCAATGTCCAGGCCGGGGTCGGGCTCGCCCTGCTCGACTCCGACCCCGAACAGGCGCGTACGGCGCTGACCACGATCAAGTCCGCCAGCAAGGAGGCGCTCGGTGAGGTCCGCCAGGTCCTGGAGAACCTCAGGACCCCGGGCGACGCACCCCGCGCCCCGGCCCCCGGCCTCGACCGCCTGCCCGAGCTGGTCGACCAGGCGGCGGGGGCGGGGCTCGCCGTGAGCGTCGACACGGAAGGCGAACGGGGGTCGGTGCCGCCCGGTACCGACCTCGCTGCCTTCCGTATCGTGCAGGAGGCGCTGACGAACGTGGTGCGGCACTCCGGATCTCGCACCGCCCGTGTCCGCATCGCGTACCGAGGCGAGCTCCTCGGACTCACCATCGACGACGAGGGTCCGGCGACGGGGGACGACGCCGGAGGCAGCGGCAACGGGCTCATCGGGATGCGGGAACGGGCCGCGGCGCTGGGAGGCACCATCGACGCGGGCCCCCGGCCCGACGGCGGATTCCGGGTCACGGCGGAACTCCCGCTGAGACCCGGCCGGGGCGGTACCTCCGCCTCCGGCGAGGCGGAAACAGAGGAGACGTCGTGATCCGGGTACTGCTCGCCGACGACCAGTCGCTGGTCCGGGCCGGGTTCCGGGCGCTTCTGGACGCCCAGCCGGACATCGAGGTGGCCGGCGAGGCCGCCGACGGGGCCGATGCCGTACGCCTGGTGCGCGAACTGCGCCCCGACACGGTGCTCATGGACATCCGGATGCCGAAGCTCGACGGTCTGGCCGCGACCCGCGCGATCACGGACGACCCGGACCTCCATGAGGTGAAGGTGGTCATGCTCACCACCTTCGAACTCGACGAGTACGTCTTCGAGGCGATCCGGTCCGGAGCCTCCGGCTTCCTCGTCAAGGACACCGAACCGGACGAGCTCCTGCGGGCGGTGCGCGCGGTGGTGGACGGGGACGCGCTGCTGTCGCCGGGGGTGACGCGGCGGCTGATCGCCGAGTTCGCGGTGCGTTCCAAGGAGCCGGAGCAGGCCACGGTCCTGGACGAACTGACCGAATGCGAGCGGGAGGTGATGGCCCTGGTCGGCATCGGGCTCTCCAACGAGGAGATCGCCCGCAGGCTCGTCGTCAGCCCGCTCACCGCCAAGACCCATGTCAGCCGCGCCATGGTCAAGCTGGGTGCCAGGGACAGGGCGCAACTCGTCGTGCTCGCCTACGAGTCGGGGCTCGTGCGCCCCGGCTGGCTCGGCTGAGGAGTCGGTGCCCGGCTGTCCGGCGCGCCCATCGGCCGGGCGCCGTCCCATGGCGTTCAGCCCTGATGCGTATGCATCTGTTGCGTGTGCATGGATGGCCGGCTCCTCTGCTAGCGTGCGGCCATGGCAGCGAAGAAGTCCGAGCAGGCGCTCGTCGGTGAGTGGCGCGAGATGCTCGCGCTGCACGCCAGGACCCTGGGCGAGCTGGACCGGGCGTTGGGCCCGCACGGGCTGGGAGCCAGTGACTTCGAGGTCCTGGACGTCCTCATGGAAGCCGGTACGCCGGGCGGCGAGACGTGTCTGCGTGTGCAGGAGATCGCCTCGCGGATCCATCTCAGCCAGAGCGCGCTGTCACGGCTCGTGGCGCGGCTGGAGCGGGACGCCCTCGTACGCCGCGTGATGTGCAGCGACGACCGCCGCGGCGTACGTGTGGAGCTGACGGACGTCGGCCGGTCCCGCCACGCGGAGGCCAGGCCGCTCCAGCGTGAGGTGCTGGCCCGGATGCTCGACGGAGCCGGAGAGTGAAGGCGGCCGGTCCGGCGTCCACGGTCAGATGACCGCAGCGTTCCGCTCCCACAGTCCGGCCACCTCGGGGTCTCCCGAGAGGCCCACGGACGTGAGCGGCCGGCGGTTCCACAGGGCCAGGTAGAGCTCATCGGCCGTGCCGCTCAGTGTGCAGTCGGCGGACGTGTCCAGGTCGGCGGCCCCACGCACCGTGACCGGTGGGCCGGCGGACAGCCGCACGGTCCACACCGCGTCCGCGTCCACGGTCCGCACCCGGAGCGTGCGTGGCACTTCGGTGCGCACCCGGCTCCTGTCGCGGGCGTGAAACCCGGTCAGCAGTTCGTCGATGCCGTCCACCGCGTGCGGTGGCGCCACGGGCGTGAGCGGGCCGCCCCGCGCCGACTCGGCGTCCACCCGGTGGATCCGGGTCTCGTGCGCCTGCCGGCGTGCCCAGAAGGCGAGCGGGGACGGCCCGGAGAATATGGTCCAGCACTCCAGGTCCGCCGGTGCGGCCCGGAGCGCGTCGACCAGCAGGCGGTGGCCCTCGGTGAACCGGTCGAACAGCGCGTCGCCGTCGAGCTCGGGTTCCTCTTCCATGGGGTGGTACGTCCGGTGGCCCTCGACGACGAACGCGGTCGCCCAGCGGTGCACCATGGAGGTGTGGCCGATGAGGTCCCGGATCCGCCACCCCGGGCAGGTCGTGACGGGGGCCTCCGGCCCCGCATCGCGGGCCGCGGAGGCCAGGGCGCGGCCCTCCGTGGCAAGAGCGCTCACATGCTCGGATATCTCCACGGCGGCGATTGTGCCAGACGCGTCAGGCGCTCTGGGGGTGCGCGGAACGGCCGCGGCGGGAGGGGCCGCGGACCAGCTGCGAGAACCAGCCGAGCGCGAAGGCCTGCACGAGCACCGAGACGAGCAGTGCGAGGTAGATGAACCACGCGGGGCCCCCGGAGTCCGCCCCGGCCATCGAGCTGCCCATGAGGAAGACGAACACCGTCGGCGCGGCGAGGAAGAACACCCAGACGCCGGAGAAGGAGGCGTCCTCGTGGGTCACGAACAGCATGTCCACGGCGACGAACACCACGGCCGCCAGCACGAGCCCGAGATAGATCCGTGACGCCGTGTTGCCGAAGGTCAGTCGTGCCGCCGTGCGCAGCTGCCGGTTGGTCTCTATGTGGTGTCGCATGGTCTGCTCCCCTGAATGGCTGATGTCTTCATCGTGCGCCGGGGAAGTCGGCGGCGCCTGAGTACACCTACTCAACCGTTCACGTGTTCGCCCACATTGCGGGCCGTCCAGCCCAGCACCGCCGCGGTGGCGGCCAGCAGTGTCACCGTGGTGAGTGCCACGGGGAGGGAGATCCAGTCGGCGAGGAAGCCGATCACCGGCGGCCCCAGGAGCATCCCGCCGTAACCGAGGGTCGACGCGGCGGCCACCCCGCCGGCCCCGGCGAGCGCACCCGCCCGGCCGACCGCGACGGGGAAGATGTTGGCCAGACCCAGGCCGGCGACGGCGAAGCCGAGCAGCGTCAGCCAGACGGCAGGACCCAGCGCGCCGAGCAGCATCCCCGCCGCCGCCGTGGCCCCGCCGGCCACCAGCGTGCGGGTCTGTCCGAACCGTTCGAGCAGGGCGGTACCCGTGAGCCTGCCGATGGCCATCGTCAGCGCGAACACGGAGTATCCGGCGGCTGCGAGACCCGGGGCGGCCCCCAGGTCCTGGCTGAGGTGCAGCGCGCCCCACTCGGCCAGCGCACCCTCGCCGTACGCCGTGCACAGGGCGATGACGCCGAACAGGATGACGATCCGGCGCGCGTGCGTACCCATCCCCCTCGGCTGTTGCGGGGCGTCAGCCGGCCGCTCCTGCGCGGGGGACGCGGGGGGTCCGGCGCGCAGGAGCGCCGGTGCGGTGGCCGCGGTGACGACAAGTCCGAGGCCCGTCAGGGCGAAGAGATGGGCGGCTGGCGACAGGCTGCCCGCGACAAGCCCGCCCAGCCCGGCGCCGGCCATGCCGCCGAAGCTGAACGCGGCGTGGAAGCTCGGCATCACGGGGCGGCGCAGCGCGGCGATCAGATCGACGGCCGCGCTGTTCATGGCCACGTTCAGCCCGCCGTACGCGGCTCCGAAGAGCAGGAGCACGAGACCGAGGGTGAGTGCCGAACCCATCTGTGCCGGAAGGGCGATGCTCAGGGACAGCAGTACGCCGCAGGCCACGGTGACCCCATGGCTCCCGTAGCGCCGGCACAGCCTGCCGGTGAGCATCATGGTGATCACCGCACCGGCGGACACACCGAGCAGGGCGAGCCCCAGAGTGGAGGCGGAGGCCCCCGTCTGGTGCTTGATGGCCGGGATACGGACCACCCAGCCGGCGAACAGGAACCCGTCGAGGGCGAAGAACACGGTCAATGCGGCACGGAGCCGGGCAGGCGAGGGCGGAGCGGTGTTTCCGCCGAGCTTTCCCGGCCGGGCCGACCGTATTTTGTTTACTTGCGGCACAAAGTGAGCATAGGGTCGTCCCATGACGCACGCAAGGGTGCTGCACCGGTGGCCGGGCGGTGAACGGTACGGGACGCCGCGGCGTCCGAAACGGCCCCGGATCATGGGAGACTCGCCCCCATGAACGGCAAGTCGACCACCACGCGGACGAAGTTGGAGAGGGGCCGCAGCGCGCTCGGGCCCGCCCTGGAGCTCGTGCACACAGGCCGTGCTCCCACCCGCGCCGTACTGACCTCCGAGCTCGGTGTCACCCGTGCCACCGCGGGCGCGGTCGCGGCGGAGCTGGAGGCGCTCGGGCTCATCAAGGTCGACTCGAGCCCGGGCTCAGCCGCCGGTTCGCAGGGCCGCCCCTCGCACCGGCTGTCCGTCCGCGACAGCGGGCCCGTCGCTCTCGCCGCACAGGTGCACTCCGACGGCTTCCGTGCCGCGCTCGTGGGACTCGGGGGCAGGATCGTGGCCACCGCGCCCGGCTGTGTCGCCGTCAAGGCCGATCCCGCCCAGGTCCTCGGCGAGGTCGTCGACGCCGGCGCCCGGCTCCTGCGTGAGAGCGGGCTGCGCTGCGTCGGCGCCGGCCTCGCCGTGCCCTCCGCCGTCGCCGAACCCGAGGGGACCGCGCTCAACCCGCTGCACATCGCCTGGCCCGCGGGGGCGCCGGTCCGGGAGATCTTCTCCAGCCGCGTACGCGCCGCCGGTATCACCGGTCCCGCGTTCACCGCCAACGACGTCAACCTCACCGCTCTCGCCGAGCATCGGCACGGCGCGGGACGCGGCGCCCAGCACCTGCTCTGCGTCGCCACCGGGCACCGCGGGGTGGGTGGCGCCCTCGTCCTGGACGGCCGTCTGCACAGCGGGAGTTCGGGTCTTGCCCTGGAGGTCGGTCATCTCACGGTGAACCCCGAGGGCCGCCCCTGCCACTGCGGCGGACGGGGCTGCCTCGACGTCGAGACCGACCCCCTCGCCTTCCTCACGGCGGCCCGCAGGGAGCCCGGCCCCGAGGAGTCGCTGCTCAAGCAGTCGGGCGGCCTGCTGCGCACGGAGTACGGCGACCCCGATGTGCGGGCCGCCGCCGAGGAGCTGATCGACCGGCTCGGCCTCGGCCTCGCCGGGCTCGTCAACATCCTCAACCCGGACCGGATCATCCTGGGTGGCCTGCACCGCGATCTCCTGGAGGCCGACCCCGAACGCCTGCGCGCCGTCGTCGCCGACCGCAGCCTGTGGGGCCGCAGCGGAAGTGTGCCGATCCTGTCCTGCACGCTGAACCACAACAGCCTGGTGGGCGCCGCCGAGTTGGCCTGGCAGCCGGTGCTCGACGACCCGCTGGCCGCACTGGCCTGACCGGCGGCGGATCCACCTCATCGCCGAGCGAGTGCGCCGGCCGTGGCCGCAGTCGCCGCAGCAGAGGACCGTACGGACCGGGTCACCCCTGCTTGCCGTGCCCCAGCCGGTCACGCTCGGGCGACGACAGGTGCAGCACCTCGTAGCGGTCGCCCGGCGCGCCGGACGGCTCGTGCTCCCAGAGGGTGAAGTACAGCAGTTCCCAGTGGCGCGGGTCGACCGCCAGCGCGCTGACCACGGCTCCGGACGTGCCGGCCAGCCGGCGGCTCTCCTCCAGCGCGGCGTCCACCGCGTCGGCAGGGCGGACGGTGTCCGCGATCCACTCGCGGCGGCGGACAGCCGTGCGGGGGAGCGCACCCGAAGCCACTCCCTCCTGGTGGAGCAGCCCGGTCCAGTGCTGCACTTCGGGGCGGCCGAAGTCATCGACGATGCCCTGGAACCCGGGGCCCCGGAGGAAGGCGTTCATGCCCTCGGGGGCGGACCACAGATACAGCGGGGCGTACTGGTTGACCGGTGAGGCGGCGCCGCGTTCGCGGATCAGATACGCCTTGAGGCCCAGGCCGGGGAAGTCGTCGAGGAGGTGCCCCCGGGTCGCCACGCGCTCGCGGATGATCCCCATGTCGTAGTCGGCGGGCAGGGTGATCTCGTACTGCATGGCATGCATCGTGAGCTCCTCAGGCCGGACGGTTCGGTGTGACGTGTGTGCCGAGCAGGGCGAGCAGTCCCAGGACCGCCGAGTCGAAGGCGGCCGGCGAGCCCGACGCACGCGCCAGGACATAGCCGCCCTGGACCGTGGCCACGACGGCCGCAGCGACCTCCCGGGGTGCCAGGCCGGGGGAGAACTCACCGGTGTCCAGGCCCTCCTGGAGGATCTCGGCGATCCGGTCCCGCAGCCAGCCGATCGTCTCGTCCACCGGTGCGCGCAGCGCCTCGCTGGTCACCACATCGGGATCCATCGTCAGCCGCCCCACCGGGCAGCCCCGCAGCACCTCGCGCTCGCGCAGCAGATAGGCCGAGATCCGCTCGTACGCCGGTCCCGGGCCGTCCAGCAGTCGCCCGGCCGTCTCGCGCATCTCGGCGGAGGTGCGGAGCACGGCGGCGAGTGCCAGCTCGGGCTTGCCCGCGAAGTGGTGATACATGCTGCCCTGGCCCGCTCCGGCGTGCTGCTGGATCGCCTTGGGGCTCGTGCCCACGTATCCGCGCTCCCACAGGAGCTCCTGGGTGGCCTCGATCAACCGGTCCGGAGTGCTCATACCAGCACTGTACATACCAGTAGGTACAGGATCCATCGCGTCCGGTCCGGCCGGGAAGCAGGGTCTCGGCCTCGGCGTACTCCCGTGGCCGTACGTGAACTGCCGCCGCCCGTACGACGCTCCCGGCCCCCTCGCGGAGCGAGTCTCGTAAGTGACAGGAACGCACGGACGAAACCCTGACCGAGGAGCTGACCGAGATGAACACCCTGGCGAACCACGGAGGGCCAGGACCCTGGATCCTCTTCTTCCCGATCATCTGGGCGGCCGTCGCCGTCTGCGTCGTCACACTGCTGCGCCGCACCGTGTGGCGTGGCCGCCGGGGCCCGTGGCAGCGGCACGGTGTCCGGCGGGACGGCCCGGCGGGACGGCCGTCGCCGATCGATCTGCTGGGCCGGCGCTTCGCCGCCGGTGAGATCGACGAGGAGGAGTACTGGCGCAGGCTCTCCGTCCTGGACGAGCCCTACGGCCGCTTCGACAAGGGCGGCCCGGGCGATCTCTGAAGGCAGGTGAGGCCCGGGCGCGAACGGGCAGGAGCGCGTCGGTCACAGCGGACCGGCGCGCTCCTGTGTGCGCTGTGTACGGTGCGCGGCCGGATCCCGGTCAGCCGACGACGGCCGAGCGGGCCCGCGTCCGTGCTGCCGTCGGCTCCATGAGCCCCACGATGTCCGACCCGAACGGGCCGTCGGTCGTGGACCCGTACACCGGGAGTGGGGGCAGGGCGGTGGTGAACGACGGTGCGGGCAGGGTGAACCAGATGACCTTCCCCGCGTCGTCACTCGGTCGTACGCCCCAGCTCTCGCTGACCGCGGCGATCATCGCCAGTCCGCGCCCTGAGGTCGCGGACGAATCGGCGTCGCAGACGGTCGGCAGCCGGGGGTCGTGGTCGTGGACGGAGACCGTCAGCCGGTCGAGCAGCAGCTCGATCTCGACGGTGCATGATTTGTCCGGCTGTGCGTGCCGGTGGACGTTGGTCAGCAGTTCGGTGACACCGAGCGCTGCCGGGTCGATCAGAGGATCGAGATGCCAGTAGCGCAGTTGCGCCGAAATGATTCTGCGGACCTGACCGATCCGCGACGGCAGGGCCTTGAGCTCCACCGCGCAGTGCCTGCTTGGCTCGCTGATCACGGCTGCGACTCCCCGAAATAGGTCCGGAAGAAGACGAAGGAACGGATCCAGCAGATGGCTGACTGCTGTGTCTGGTCATGCGTGGTCCGCCCTGCGTGGCTCCCGGCGGGGGCGGCTTTCGCTGTCACCGCCGGTGCACCATCAGTGACGTGTGACCAGCGTGACTCAGGGGGTTGGGCTCCGCAACTCGCGGTGTGCGCACCGGGCCGTAGCGTCAGGTCCGTCGTCCCGCGGCACTGCGCAGCGCCTCCAGGAACCGGCGGACCGGCGCGGCACCGCCGGGCCTGCGGTTGCGCTGGCCCATGGTCAGCCGGTACCGCACCCCGTCGATGCGGGCGATCGCCGAGTCGGCGGCAAGGAACCACGGCCTGCCCGCGCTGACCGCGCTCACCGGGGCGCTGGCGATCTCCCGCCCGTTGCTCGTGAGCAGCGCGATCCGGCCGTCCTCGACGATCACTTGGCCGGCCCTGGTCAGGGACCGCGCCCACCGCCGGATACTGACGTCACTCGCCCTGAAGTCGGCCGCACCGAACCTCGGCGCACCGAAATCCGCAGCGCTGAACTCTGTCTCGGCCATGACGACTTCGCCCCCCTTGTACCGGCTCCTGCAAGTCTGCCCGGGGAGAGGGCCCGTACGCCAGCCCCCACGGCGACCGATTTGCGGCCGAAGACCCGGATCGGGACGTCCCGGTGTACGGCGGCGGGGCGCGCCTGGGCCAAGGGAGGCCTATGGGTCGTCAAAGTGAACGTTTGTGCAGGTAGGGGGCATATCGTGGAACGTACGGAGTACCGCCGTCACCCGAAGGAGACCGTTGATGGACACCGGTGAGCACACATCTGGCGGTGGCGTCATGGAGACCGTCGACGTCGACCGCAGCGACCCCGACTACCGGGCCTGGCTCAAGGAAGCGGTGCGCAAGGTCCAGGCCGACGCCAACCGCTCGGCGGACACCCACCTCCTGCGCTTCCCGCTGCCGGAGCACTGGGGCATCGACCTCTACCTCAAGGACGAGTCGACGCACCCCACGGGCAGCCTCAAGCACCGGCTGGCGCGTTCGCTCTTCCTGTACGGGCTCTGCAACGGCTGGATCCGCCGCGGCAAGCCGGTCATCGAGGCCTCCAGCGGCTCGACGGCCGTGTCGGAGGCGTACTTCGCGAAGCTGATCGGTGTGCCGTTCGTCGCGGTGATGCCCAGGACCACCAGCCCCGAGAAGTGCCGCCTGATCGAATTCCACGGCGGGCAGTGCCACTTCGTCGACGACTCGCGCCGGCTGTACCAGGAGTCGGCGGCCCTCGCGGCCGAGACGGGCGGTCACTACATGGACCAGTTCACCTACGCCGAACGCGCCACCGACTGGCGGGGGAACAACAACATCGCCGAGTCCATCTACCAGCAGCTGAGGCTGGAGCGGTACCCGGAGCCCGCCTGGATCGTCGCCACCGCCGGCACCGGCGGCACCTCCGCGACCATCGGACGCTACGTCCGCTACATGCAGCACGACACCCGGATCTGCGTCCCTGACCCGGAGAACTCCTGCTTCTTCGACGGATGGACCCGGCACGACCAGCTGGCGACCAGTGACTGCGGCTCACGCATCGAGGGAATCGGCAGACCCCGGATGGAGCCGAGCTTCGTGCCCGGGGCCATCGACCGGATGATGAAGGTGCCCGACGCGGCCAGCGTCGCCGCCGTCCGCGTGCTGGAGCGGGCCATCGGCCGCAAGGCAGGCGGCTCGACGGGCACCGGACTGTGGAGCGCCTTCAAGCTCGTGGCCGAGATGGTGGAGCGGGGGAGCACCGGAAGCGTCGTCACGCTGTTCTGCGACCCGGGCGACCGCTATCTCGACAAGTACTACTCCGACGCCTGGCTGAGCGGACAGGGCATGGACATCCGGCCCTACACCGGGACGATCGACCACTTCCTGGCCACCGGCACCTGGCCCGCCTGAGCCGGCCGGCCGTGGCGCGGACACGGCTCGCCAGGGGCCTGGAAGGCGTTCGACCGCGACCGCGTGCGGTGCGTCAGTCGTCGAGCAGGCTGGCGAGCTCGCGGGAGAAGACCCGCCTGCCCGCGGTCACCAGGAGTGGATCGGCCCAGCGGGGGAGCAGCCTCACACGCAGCTCCTCGACCCAGATCACATGCGAGCCCGAACCGGTCGGGCAGACGTCGATCGACGCGCGGCCACGCACCACGGAGCCCCGCTTCTCCAGCAGGCACACTCCCGCACGGCCGGCGGCGGGCGGGGTCCACCGCACCACTTCCATCGGATCGTCGAAGCCGAGCGGCCCCACGCCGGTACGGGCCACGAAGACCGTACCGGTGCGGGTGGGCAGGCCCGTCGGGACGGTGACCGAGGTGAGGGGGACGGTCCCGCCGTGCCGCTCCCAGTTCGTCACCCGGCGCCATGCCTCGGCGGCGGGCAGGGGAGTGAAGCGCTCTATGCGGAATACGGCCACCACCCGATCCTAGGACGTCCGCCACTCAGGAGAGCCGCAGCCGGAAGCCGCAGCCGCAACCGCGGGCAGCAGCCGTGGCCCGCTACTCCTCCGGCGGACCGCCCGCCACCACCAGGCCGGGCAGCTGCTCCTCGATCTCCTGCCTGGCCGAGTCCGGCAGGCCCGCGTCCGTGACGAAGGAGTCGACCTCGTCGAGCGAGGCGAACGAACTCAGGCCTACCGTGCCCCATTTGGTGTGGTCCGCGACCACCACGACACGCCTGGCCGCCCGCACGAAGCGGCGGTTCGTCTCGGCCTCGGCGAGATTGGGCGTGGAGAGACCGGCCTCCACCGAGATGCCGTGCACACCGAGGAACAGGACGTCGAAGTGGAGCGATCCGATCGCGCGGTCCGCCACCGGTCCGACCAGCGAGTCGGAAGGCGTACGGACCCCGCCGGTCAGCACCACCGTGGCGGCACCCGCCCGTGAGCCGACCGCCGTCGAAGGACGCTGCGCGCCGTGGAACACATCGGCGACCCGCACCGAATTCGTCACCACGGTCAGCCCCGGTACGTCCAGGAGGTGCTGGGCCAGCGCGTACGTGGTCGTACCGCCGGAGAGCGCGATCGCGCTGCCGGGCACCGCCAGCGTCGCCGCGGTGCGCGCGATGTCCTCCTTGGCACCGAGCTCCAGCGTCGACTTGGCCTCGAAGCCCGGCTCGTGCGTGCTCGCCTCGACGACCGGGACCGCGCCGCCGTGGACCTTCTCGATGACGCCCTGGCGCGCCAGCGCGTCGAGATCCCGGCGGATGGTCATGTCGGAGACGTTCAGCTTGCGGGTCAGCTCGTTGACTCTGACTCCGCCGCGCTTGCGCACATCGTCGAGAATCAGCGCACGCCGCTGCTCCGCGAGCAGGTTCTGGTTCTCGCTCAACGGGGGCCCCGGTCCTTCCCTCTGTCCGCACGGTCCGGCAGCGGTCCTGCGGGACGCCTTCATCCTGCCACGCACCCCCATGGGCCGTCCCACTGGGGAGATTCGGTGAGAGCCGCTGCGCCGGACGCCTCCCGTCCGCGATGGTGTTGACTGCGTATCAGCTCAGATCCAGCCGTCTCCCCCCACCGGCCGCGAGCCGGACGGACCAGAGAGCGAGTCACCGACCATGCCCCCCGACCTCACGCCCGAGGCCGCGCAGAGCAGCGGCGCCGCACTGGAACTGCTCGTCCACGGTGTCGGCGGCGCCACCCCGCAGGAGATGCTCGGTGATCCGCGTACGACCAGGATCACCGGAGACATCACCGCCGCCGTCCACCGGCGCACCGAGGACGTCGGCGCCGAACAGCACCCGGAGCGCCATCGTGACGGGCCCATCCCCGAGGCCTACTGCTGGTCCAACCTCACCTCGGGCAACGGCTCCCGGGCCCTGTGGCTGCTGCTGCTCCCCTTCATGGTGGTCAACCTCGCCCACTGGATGCGCCCTTCCGCACAGGGCCGCACCAGGACCGTCCGGCTCTACGGGCTGCTGGTGCGCCTCGTCGCGCTCAGCCTGACCGTGCTGCTGACCGCCGCGGTCTGCGAGGTCGCCCTCGACCTGGTGGCCTGGCAGTGCGCGGGGACACCCGACTGTGCGGGTCAGCGCTCCTGGCTCGGTTTCCTCTCCACCGGGCAGGGCGGATGGTTCGCCCAGCCCGGACGCCGCCTGGCCGTCGTGGCGCTCGTGCCCACCGCCCTGGTGGGACTGCTCTGGTACCTGTCCAACCGAACCTGGAGCGCCTACGAGTCGCAGCGCCCCCTGACCTGGGACGACCCGGAGAGCGACGAGAGCGACGAGAGCACGGACGCGGAGGCGACCTCCGGCGTCCCCGTGGTCCGCCCGGCCCTCGGCAGGCCCGGCTTCTGGTACGGCCGCAGGCTGGTGGCCAGGCTGCGCGCGGCCCACACCGCGGCCGGATTCCTCACGGTCGCGGCCACGGTCGGCGGCGCGGCCGCCCGGCACGACCGGGGCGCCGACGGACCCGTATCCGAGGTGACCGGCGTCCTGTTCGAGACCGTCCTCGTCCTGTGCGCCCTCGTCGTCGTCGCCGTGATCTGCCACCGGGGACGCAGCGAGCGGCGCCTCGACCACCGGCTCGACCGGGCCGTCACCACCTTCCTGCCGGGCACCGCTCTCGTCCTGCTGCTCTGGTCGGTGGTGTACGCGAGCTGGTCACGCCCCGGCTGGGTGTCCTCGGGCTCCCTCCCCGGCGAGGCCGTCTTCCGTACCCTCGCCCTCGGCCAGGGCCTGCTCGTCGTCCTGCTCGCCCTGGTGGCCCTGAACCTCCACCGGAGCGCCCCCGAGCCCCGCACCACCCTCAATGGTCTCGGTGGCCCGGCGGTCGCCATGCTCGCCTGCGCCCTCGGCGGAGTGATGACCGGCGGGATCGCCCAGCGCGTGGCCGACTGGCTCGACGGCCCCGGCACCCCCGGCATGGGCGAGGGCACCGACATCCAGGGACCGCCCGTGCTCCTCAGCTGGCAGGCCTCCGTCATCCCGGTCCTGCTGCTGCTCCTGCTGCCGCCCATCGTCTGGCTGGCGGTCCGCACCACCCGCCACGCCCGGCGGCTGGGACCCGCGATCGAGGCGGAGTACGAGGAGAAGCGCCCCGAGCCCGGACGCACCGCGCGGATCGCACGCACCCGGGCCACCGCGGCGCTCACCGACTCCGCCCCCGGCATCATCGGACTGCTGTCATCGGCCACCCTGCTGCTCGGCGCCGGAGCGGTGGCCGGTTCCTGGCTCACCGGCGACGTCCCGGGACTCGCGGCGGACAGCACAGGACCGTTCGTCGAATCGGTCGCCGAGACCGCCCAGTCGACCGGCTCCTGGCTGACCGGCTTCGGCGTGATACTGCTCGTCGCCCTGGGCCGCCGCGCCTACCGTGACGTCTCGGCCCGGCGCACCATCGGCATCCTCTGGGACGTCGGCACGTTCTGGCCGCGCGCCGCCCATCCGTTCGCGCCGCCCTGCTACGCCGAGCGCGCCGTCCCCGACCTCTCCTCCCGGATGAGCGCCTGGACCGGGCACACCCGCGGCAGGCTCGTCATCTCCGGCCACTCCCAGGGCAGTGTGCTCGCCGCCGCCGCGGTGTGGCAGCTCCCCGACCGGGCCCGGCGCAGGGTCGCGCTGCTCACGTACGGCTCCCCGATCGAGCGACTGTACGGGCGCTGGTTCCCCGCCTACTTCGGCCGGCTCCCCCTCGAAGGTCTTGAGCGGTCCGTGCACTGCTGGCGCAACCTCTGGCGGGCGACCGACCCGATCGGCGGGCCGGTCCGGATCGACGAGAGGGACGGCCAGGAGGTGGACAGGGGCCCGCTGAAGGACCCGCTGGTCTACGGCCGCACCACCGAACACCCGCTGCCCGAGCCCATCCTGGGGCACTCGGACTACCAGGCCGACCCGGTCTTCGCCGTCGAGCGCGCCGCCCTCCTGGAACGGCTCGGGCCCGTCGTGCCCCAGCAGGCGGGCGCGCACGACCTGGGTACGGCGGCTCAGGGCAGCGCCGGAAGGTCCTCGGGGTAGAGCATGGTGAGGTCGTCCGTGCTTGGCTCGCCGATCCGGGCGACCCGGCCGGCGTGCCGCTCCACCATCGACTCGAAGGTCTGACGGGCCGTTCGGCCGTTGCCGAAGGCGGGGCCCTTGGGAAGCGCCGTGAAGTACTTGAGCAGCGCTTCCCCCGTGCCCTCCGCCAGGCTGTACTCGTGCTCGTCGCTCTGCTGCTCGACGATCCGCAGCAGCTCGTCGGGCTCGTAGTCGCTGAAGGTGATGGTCCGTGAGAAACGGGAGGCCACGCCGGGGTTGACGCTGAGGAAACGCTCCATCTCGTGCGTGTACCCGGCCACGATCACCACCACGGCGTCGCGGTGGTCCTCCATCAGCTTCACCAGTGTGTCGATGGCCTCCCGGCCGAAGTCACGGCCGGAGTCCTCGGGCGACAAGGCGTACGCCTCGTCGACGAAGAGGACCCCGCCGCGAGCCCGGTCGAACGCCTCCTGCGTACGGATGGCCGTGGACCCGATGTGTTCGCCGACCAGGTCGACGCGGGACACCTCCACGAGATGGCCGCGCTCCAGGACACCCAGCGAGGCCAGGATCTCCCCGTACAGCCTGGCGACCGTCGTCTTGCCCGTGCCCGGGGACCCGGTGAAGACCAGGTGCCTGCGCACCGACGCCGCCTTCAGACCGGCCAGCCTGCGGCGCCGTCCCACCTCGATCATGTCCGTCAGCGCCCGCACCTCGCGCTTGACGCTGTCGAGGCCCACCAGCGCGTCGAGTTCGCCCAGTACGGCGCCCGAGTCGCGCGCCGGCTCGGCCGGGGCCGCCGGCTCGGCGGCCCGCTGCTCCGGTATCGCGCCGAGCAGCCCGGGCGTCGCCTGCGTCGCCGTCAGGACCGCGGGGGGCGGGGGAGCGGCGGCGTCGCCACGCAGACCGCTCTCGTCGCTGGTGCAGTCCTGTACCACCGGACCGCCCGTGTGCCCGTCGCCGCCCGCACCGTCGGCGAATTCGTAACCGCCCCGTGCGCAGCGCTCGGTCCTGCAACGCGTCAGCGTCGAGCGGCAGCCGTCCATCACATGGAAGCCGTAGCCGTCGCTGCCCGAGACCCGGCAGCTGTCGAAGGTGCCCCGGCCCTCTGCGGAGACATAGAAACCCGCCTCAGCGGGCGAGGTGACCGTGCACCTCTCGATGGTCGGATCGGCGCCCTTGGTGACGATGACGCCGGTCTGCGCCGCGTCGATGGTGCAGTTGTTCAGCGTGCCGCCGCTGCCGTGGTCGCGGAACCAGGCTCCGGTGGACGCCTCGCGGATCCGGCAGTCGTCGAGCTGAGCGGTGGCACCGTCGCTCACCGAGACCGCCGTGTTGCGGATCTGGGTCAGATCGCTGTCCACGACATCGGCGCGGGAGCCCCGGTCGAGGACGAAGAGCGCGTCGGGCACGTCGTGGACGCGGCACGAGTCGAGTATGACCGTGGCCCCGTCGCTGACCCACACGGCCGGGTAGTCGCCCGTACTGTCATGGATCTCGCACTGGTTGGCGTCGACACGGGTGCCGGGATCCCAGACCGAGAGGCCGTTGCGGCCGAACCGGCGGACGGTGGAACGGGTCAGGGTGAGGACCGAGCGGGAGCGCAGGTCGACCGCGTTCTCCGGGATGTCGTGGATGTCGCAGTCCGCGAGTGTGAGGACCGCGTCGGTGTCCAGGGTGACCCCGTCGGCGGACGTGCGGTGCACGGTGCAGTCCGTGAGGTGCGCGGTGCCGCGGGAGGCGACGTGCACCCCGCTGCCCTTGATCTCGTACACCTCGCAGCCCACCGCTTCCAGGCCGCTGCCCTCCCCGGTGACGCTCAGCCCCGCGCCCGACGCGTGGTGCACACGGCAGCGTTCGAGACGGGGGTGCGCTCCGCTGCGCACCGAGACACCCGACTGTCCGGCCGAGACGATCTCGCACTCGTCGAACACACCGCCGGCGCCGTCGAGTACGGCGATGCCCACCCCCGCCGGGTTGTCGACCGTGCAGCGGCGCACGGTGGGCCTGGCCGCGCCCCGCACCTCGATACCGGCGGCCGACCTGGTCACGACGCGCAGATCCGACAGCTCGGGAGCGCCCTCCTCGACCAGCAGCGCGGGAGCCGCCGAGTCCTGGCCCTCCACATGGATGTCCTGGACGACGGCGGAGGCACGGACCGTCAGGGGGACGCCGTCGGCCGGTGCGATCCGCACCGAGCCGGCGGACCCCTCGGGCCCGCGCAGTGTCACCGCGCGGTGGACGACGAGATTCTCCCGGTAGGTGCCGGGCGCGACGGTGAGGACGTCACCGTCCGCTGCGGCCTCCAGGGCGGCGGCGAGGGATGCGTACTCGCCCGTACGGCGCCGCCAGCGCGATGTGCCGGTGTGCGTCACCTGGACCGTGCCCTGTGCCATGGTGCTGCCGTGCCCCCACCTTGTGCCGTGTGCGCTGCCTCGTGCCGCCGGTCCACCGTAGCGCGCGCGAGGGGCGCGGGTTGACGGGCAGACCACCGGTCAGCCGTGTACGGGATGACCCGCGGCCTGCCGGGTCAGGTGCCCGTACCCGTTCTGCCCCAGTCGGGGCCGACTTGGGCCCAGGCGCGGTCGAGCCGGGCGTACCGTCGTTGCATCATGCGCCATACGACGAATCTGCGGGCCATTTCCGTCAGACCGCCGGCGAGCAGCGTCGAGCCCACGCCCGCGAGCACCCCGTGGATACGGGCCGTCGAGGTGTCCATGGGGCGCATCACCGAGCGGCCGTGGGCGTCCGTCCAGATCTGGATGCGGGTGCCCGGAGCCGTCTCCGTCGGCCCCGCCGTCACGGTGCCCGTCCGTGCCGTGCCGTCCGGGGCGAGCCACCGGGCCACCACCGAGGTACGCATGGAGCCCTCGGTGACGGCCGCGTCGGGGTCCTGGGCGATGCGGGACGTGCCGGGGACCGCGCGGACCACGAAGGCCGGGGTCGGGCGGCGCTGCTCGTGCTGGGTGCGCACCGTCCGCCGGAGTGCGTCGTCCGTGAGGGAGCCGGCTCTCCAGCCGAGCGCAGGAGCCGCCAGCATCAGCAGCAGCGCGACCAGCGCCACCCATGCCTCATGACGGTCGGTGGCACGGTACAAGGGATTGTGCCGCCATCGCCGGAGTCCCAGAACCGCTCGCACAGTCATGCACCCCCTTCTCCCTGTCCGTGATAGCCCGGGAGGACGGCGATCACGCCCTCCGGCAGAGAAGAGAGAGTAACCTCACGGCGCGGCCAACGCCCCACGCGCCCGCACGAGTTCCAGCCGGTCAGCACAGGACCCGCACGGGGTCCCCGACCCGGATCACGCCGGTGCCCTCCGGGATCAGGTTCTGGCCGAAGAGCAGGTGCCTCCCGTCCCGCCGGTGCCGGGCGAGCGTATGCAACGGCTCCTTGCCCCGCGCCGCCGTCCGCTGGTCGGTGGTCGTGATGACGCACCGCCCGCACGGCTTGGCGACGCGGAGGACGACCTCCCCGATCGCGATCCGCTTCCAGTCGTCCTCGGCCCAGGGCGGGGTGCCGTCCACGACCACGTTCGGCCGGAACCGGTCCATCGGCAGCGGACCCTCCCGCGGATGATCCCCCTGGGCCACCAGCGAGTTGAGGGCGTCCAGCGAGGCACGCGTGGTGAGGAGCAGCGGGAAGCCGTCGGCGAGCGACACGGTCTCGCCCGGCAGGGCGAACGCCGGATCGACAGGCCTGCGGTGCGACGGCGCGTCCAGATGGACGAGCCGGACCTCCGCACCGAGGCATGCGCTGAACCAGGCGTGCGCGGCGCTCCCGGCCACCGCCACCGTGACCTTGTTCCGGTGGAGCTCGGCGACGACCGTGCGGGCCGGATCGGGCACCTCCACCGTCAACGACGGCCTCCCCGGCGCCGACAGGGCCACTCCACCGCCGGTCAGTGCCTCGGCGGACAGCAGGGCCATACGTGGCTGCTGTCGCTGGGTGACGACCCTGTTCCCGTCGTCGATCAGCATCCAGCGGCGGTCCCCGGCGAGTCCCCATGGCTCGACGGCGACCGTGTCGGCCACGCATGCGGCCAGCGACTTGACCGGATGGACGTATGCGGCGCCGAGTACAGGTGAGAGCATGCCGTCATCCTGCCAGTGGTCACTGACAGTGGGCGGCTGCGTCCGTCAGTACCCGCGGCCCTGGTACGGGCGGTTGTACGGCTCCTCGTACGGCGACTGCGCGGGAGTGGGCGCGGGCCGGGGGGACGCGGGACGCATCGCCTCGTAACCCGTACCGGGCCGTTGCTGCTGTTGCGGCGGCTGCTGGTAGCCGCGGGGCGCCGACGGCTGCTGCGGGATGTACGGCGCCGGAGCCTGCTGCAGCTGTGCGGGCTGCATCATCGGTGCCTGCTGCATCCCGGCGTTCTGGTACTGCGGCTGCGGGTGGCCGTAGGACCCGGTGTGCTGCGACGGGGCCGCGGGCAGCGCCGGGAGCGCCGACGGCAGAGCCGGAAGGTAGCTGTTCCCGGTGTCGTAGGCGGCAGGGACCCGGATCGGCGCGATCTGAGGGGTACCCCGCTCGGCGACCAGGGAGTCGTAGATCGGCGTGTCGGGGAACGACGGCGCGGCGTAGTAGCCGCTGCCGTAGGTGGAGCGGGGGGAGGTCATGACACATAAGTTAAGCCCACGATGTGCTGGTTGGGGAGCCCCCAATCCTAGGGTTATCCGATTTACGCTGGTTTTGGGTGGCCGCCCTGTCAAAACCTCGCTAAAGGCTCCGTTAACAGCGAAGGCACTTCCGTGATTTCGGGGTTCCGGGGTTCCTGTAATTGCACGGGAGTGGAGTGTGGGCTCCCCGGGGGCCGGGGATTAGGTTGGCGGGAAACTCTCCGGGCAGCCGGACTGGTGATGGGGGCGAGCATGAGCATGCAAAAAGGAACCAATGTCGCGGTGCCGGCTCGGGCCGTACGGGTCGAGTTGGGCTGGCGTACCTCTCCCGGGACACCTGACGTGGATGCCTCCGCACTCCTTCTCGTGACGGGAAAGGTGCGCGGCGACGCGGACTTCGTCTTCTACAACCAGCCGGTGCACGCGTCGCAAGCGGTGCGCCACGAAGGCAAGCGGACGGCCGGGGACTCGGTCACGGACGCCCTCGCCGTCGACTTCGCACGGATGGAGCCGGCAATCGACCGTGTCGTGGTCGCGGCCTCTGCGGACGGTGGCACCTTCGGACGGGTGAGCGGCCTCTACGTGAGGATCGTGGACCAGGCGAGCGGCTCCGAGATCGCGCGCTTCGAGAGCGCGGACGCGACCGTCGAGACCGCGTTCATCCTCGGTGAGCTCTACTTGCGGCAGGGCGCCTGGAAATTCAGGGCGGTGGGCCAGGGGTACGACACCGGACTGGCGGGCCTCGCGACGGACTTCGGCATCTCCGTCGACGAGCCGCAGCAGGCGCCGCCGGCCCAGGCGGCCCCACCGTCTCCCGCGCCCCGGCAGGCGCCGCCGCCGCCTCCGCAGGCACAGGCCCAGCAGGTACCCCCGCCCCCGCCTCCCGCGCCGCCCGTCGCGCAGCCCGTACGGCTGACCAAGGTCACGCTGACGAAGGACGCCCCTTCGGTATCCCTGTCGAAACAGGGCGGCACCTCCGGAGCGTTGCGCGTCAACCTCAACTGGGAAGTGCGCAAGCAGTTCAAGGGCTGGGGGGCCAAGCTCGGCAGGGCCGTCGCACAGCACGCGGACCTGGACCTCGATCTCTGCGCGCTGTACGAACTCACCGACGGAAGCAAGGGAGTCGTGCAGGCACTGGGAAACGCCTTCGGTTCTCTCCGGCAGCCGCCCTATATCCACCTCGACGGCGATGACCGCACAGGTGCCGTCTCGACCGGCGAGAACCTCACGGTCAACCTCGACCACAAGGACCGGCTGCGGCGCGTCCTGATCTTCGTCACCATCTACGAGGGCGCCCGCAGTTTCGCCGATCTGCATGCCACCGTCACACTCCAGCCGCAGAACGGCGCGCCCATCGACTTCTCCCTCGACGAATGCACCGTGCCCTCCACCGTCTGCGCGCTCGCTCTGATCAGCGCCGAGGGAGGGGACCTCACCGTGCAGCGCGAGGCCCGCTATCTCGTCCCCCGGCGCGGGGTGAGCCCCCAGCGGACGATCGACGCCGCCTACGGGTGGGGCATGAACTGGACCCCCGGGCGCAAGTGACCCGCAGCGGGTGAACCGATGCCGCTCAGGGTTCCGGCGCGGCCTCGGGACGGGCGTACGTACGCCCCTTCCAGGCCGCGCCCAGCCCCCGGTAGTGCTGCACCGCGGAATCCACCGTCATCAGGAGGTAGAGGACCGCGGTGAAGGGCAGCAGCGGCGCCAGCCACAGCGACTGCCGGTAGTACCCGAGCATCGGCATGTAGGTCCCCGCCATCACGGCCCAGGCGACCCCGCCCGCCACCGCCGCCACCGGATCGTCCCCCAGCACCCCGGCGCCCAGCGTGACCGGCGGCGCGACGTAGACCAGTCCGAGACCGAGGACCGTGCCCGCCAGCAGCCACGGACTGTGCCGCAGCTGCGCGTACGCACTGCGCGAGACCATGCGCCACAGGTCCGCCAGCCGCGGATAGGGCCGCACGCTGTCCACACGGTCGGCGAGCCCCAGCCAGATCCGGCCGCCGCCGCGCCGTACCGCACGCGCCAGCGACACGTCGTCGATCACCGCCGAGCGGATGGACTCGGGGAGCCGCGCCCGCTCGACGGCTCCGGCCCGCAGCAGCACACAGCCACCCGCCGCAGCGGCCGTCCGTGAGCCCTTGCCGTTCACCCGGCGGAACGGGTAGAGCTGCCCGAAGAAGTAGACGAAGGCCGGCACCACAAGACGCTCCCAGGCGCTCGTCACCCGCAGCCTGGCCATCTGCGAGACCAGGTCGAATCCGCCCGGGCCCTCGCTCCCGGCCGCGGCGA
This sequence comes from Streptomyces sp. NPDC048565, assembly GCF_040650935.1. Lineage (NCBI taxonomy): Bacteria > Bacillati > Actinomycetota > Actinomycetes > Kitasatosporales > Streptomycetaceae > Streptomyces > Streptomyces sp. NPDC048565. The sequence goes on along the minus strand of NZ_JBEZIH010000029.1, from coordinate 41,802 downwards.
CGAGCTCCCGCAGACTGTCCGGCTCATGGGCGATGTCGGCGTCCGTCAGGAGCAGGAATTCAGGCTTACGCCGCCGGGCCAGCGCCATCCCGTGCCGCAGCGCCCAGAGCTTGCCGGTCCACCCCGGCTCCGGCTCGCCGGGTGCCACCACCGTCAGCGGCAGCCCCCCGTACCGCTCGGACAGGGCGCGGGCGAGCTCACCCGTGCCGTCCTCGCTGCAGTCGTCGACCAGGAAGATCTCCGCGTCCCCCGGATAGTCCTGGGCGAGCAGTGACGGCAGGCTCACCGGCAGGACCTCGGCCTCGTCCCTGGCGGGTACGACCACCGCCACCGAGGGCCAGCGGTCGGGCTCCCCGCGCACCGGCAGCCGCTGGTCGGTCCGCCAGAAGAAGCCCTGACCCAGCAGCAGCCACACCCACACGATCAGTGAACCCACGGCGACCCAGGCAACGGCACTCATCCGTCGAAGTGTGCCCCACTCCGGCGATACCGCAAGGGCCGTCGACTATGGTGACCGGGTGAAGATCGCACTCATGGACTCGGGAATCGGCCTGCTCGCGGCAGCCGCCGCGGTACGCCGGCTACGGCCCGATGCCGATCTGGTGTTGTCGTCGGATCCCGGTTCGATGCCCTGGGGGCCCCGTACGCCCGAGGAAGTGACCCGGCTCGCGCTCGCCGTCGCACGCGCTGCGGCGGCCCACCGGCCGGATGCCCTGATCGTCGCGTGCAACACCGCATCCGTCCGCGCCCTGCCCGCGCTGCGCGCCGAGCTGGAGCCCGGGCTGCCGGTCGTCGGTACGGTGCCCGCGATCAAGCCGGCCGCCGCGGGAGGCGGCCCGTTCGCGATCTGGGCCACCCCGGCGACCACCGGGAGCCCGTACCAGCGTGGGCTCATCCATGACTTCGCCCGCTCCGTGGAGGTCACAGAGGTCCCCTGCCCGGGTCTCGCCGACGCGGTGGAGCACGCGGACGAGGAGGCGATCGACCGCGCGGTGGCCGCGGCAGCCGCCCTCACCCCGGCCGATGTGACGGACGTCGTGCTGGGCTGCACCCACTACGAACTGGTGGCCGAGCGCATTCGCGCCGCCGTCGAGGCCGGCCGGCCGGGCCGCGCGCCCCTCGTGCTCCACGGCTCCGCGGACGCGGTGGCCGCCCAGGCGCTGCGCCGTGTCGGGGCGGCGCCCGCACCGTCGGCCGAACCCGTCGGCACGCTCGACGTCCTGCTCGGCGGACACGCGGCCGACCTGCCAGGAACCGCTCTGGTCTATGCCGAGGGCCGGCTGCTCAAGGCAGTGACCTCCGCCATCTGACCGCGCCCGGCGCCCCCCTACGGCGCGGAACGTGGGTACGCTGCTTGGCATGACGGACCACCCCGGTAACAGGTGGCACGGTTCGAGCCAGGCCGCGGGCACGGTCTGGACGGGACGGGCCACCAATCGCTTCCAGTGGCTGCTCGCGGCTGTCGGCGCGGCCTGCCTCGCGCTCGGCATCGAGCTGGCGGTCGACTCGGCCTGGAACGGCGGCTTCGCCCCGCTCCTCATGTCCGTCATCGGCTGCGTCGCCGCAGGGCTCCTGATCCTCTTCGGGACACTCGCCTTCGTCCACGTGGCCGTCAAGGTCGACGGCGACGCGCTCGAAGTGCGCTGCGGCCACGCCGGACTGCCCAGGCGCCGGATCCTCCTCACCCATGTGGTCGGTGCGGACTTCGCGCCCACGGTCACCCCCCGCCAGTGGGGCGGCTGGGGCTACCGCTGGCGGCCCGACCAGGGCACTGCCGTGGTCGTACGCCGGGGGGAGGCGCTGGTGCTCAGGCTGGGGGACGGCAGGACGTTCACCGTCACGGTGGACGACGCGGAGGCCGCCGTACGCTTCATCCGCGACCGCCTGCACCTCACCGGCGCCGGGAAGACCTCGGGGCGCTGAGCCCGGCAGGACCCGTCCCCGTCCTCTTCCGCTGTCGTGGAACGGCCGGAGCGGCTGCCGCTCTCACAGCCGCTCACCGTAGACTCCGGCAGGTGAGCGCCACCATCACCACCGTCGAACCGCCGCCCGCCCCCGCGCCCCGCAGCAGAAGGCTGTCGCCGCGGCTCGTCCGGCCGGCCGCCGCCCTGCTGTCCGGTGCGCTGCTCTACGCGAGCTTCCCGCCCCGGCCCCTGTGGTGGCTGGTGCTGCCGGGCTTCGCCTTGCTGGGCTGGGTCCTCACCGCGCGGCGGGCGCGCGCGGCGCTGGGCCTCGGCCTCCTCTCCGGCCTCGGCTTCATGCTGCCGCTGCTGCACTGGACGGGGGAGGAGGTCGGCCCTGTTCCCTGGCTCGCGCTGGCGCTCGCCGAAGCCGTGTTCATCGCCGTCGGCTGTATCGGTATCGCCGCCGTCTCCCGGCTCCCGTACTGGCCCGTCTGGGCAGCCGCCGTCTGGACCCTGGACGAGGCGCTGCGCGCCCGCGTCCCGTTCGGAGGCTTCCCCTGGGGCAAGATCGCCTTCGGCCAGGCCGACAGCGCCTTCCTGCCGCTCGCCGCGCTGGGCGGCACCCCGCTGCTCACGTTCGCCGTCGTGCTGTGCGGCTTCGGGCTCCTGGAGGCCGTCCGGCAGGTCCTCCGCTACCGCGCCACCCGTACCGTGCCCCGCTCCGCCGTCGTCGCCGCGGCCGTCACCGTGGCCGCCCCGGTCGTCGCGGCGCTGGCGGTCCTCCCGCTCGTCGACGACTCGCCCGAGGACGGCACCGCCACGGTCGCCGCGATCCAGGGCAACGTGCCGCGCCTGGGGCTCGACTTCAACTCCCAGCGCCGGGCTGTCCTGGACAACCACGCGAAGCGCACGGAACAGCTCGCCGAGGACGTGGAGGCCGGGAAGGTGCCCCGGCCCGACCTCGTCCTGTGGCCGGAGAACTCCTCCGACCTCGACCCGTACCGCAACGCCGACGCCCGTGACGTCATCGACCGCGCCGTGCGGGCCATCGGCGCCCCCACCGTCATCGGCGCCGTCCTCACCCCCGACACCGGGCCTCTCCGCAACACGCTGATCCAGTGGGATCCGGAGAGCGGGCCCGTGAGCACGTACGACAAACGGCACATCCAGCCGTTCGGCGAGTACATGCCCATGCGGTCCGTCGCACGGATCTTCAGCAAGGACGTCGACCGGGTCCAGCGTGACTTCGGCCCCGGCAGCAAGGTCGGGGTGTTCGACCTCGCGGGCACGAAGGTCGGGCTCGTGACCTGTTACGAGGCAGCGTTCGACGACGCCGTACGCGACACCGTCAAGCACGGTGGACAGCTGATCGCCGTACCGAGCAACAACGCGACCTTCGGGCGCAGCGAGATGACCTACCAGCAGCTGGCCATGAGCCAGGTGCGGGCGGTCGAGCACGGGCGGTCCGTGGTCGTGCCGGTCACCAGCGGCGTCAGCGCGGTGATCCGGCCGGACGGCACGATCGTGGAGAAGACCAAGATGTTCACCCCGGACGCCCTGGTCGACGAGGTGCCCCTGCGGTCCTCGCTCACGCCCGCCACCCGGCTGGGTGCCCTGCCCGAAGGTATTCTGGCGCTGCTCGCCGTGGCCGGTCTCGGGTGGGCCACGGCCAGGTCGGTGCGTGCGAGGAAGGCCCGCTCGGCCGGTACGGGGAACGTTCCGGACGCCACGTAGGCTCGGGCGCATGGCTACTCCAGACTTCATCCGCGACATCCGTGCCACCGCCGGTCACCAGCTGCTTCTGCTGCCGGGAGTCACCGCGGTCGTCTTCGACGACCAGGGCAGGGTGCTGCTCGGCCGGCGGTCGGACACCGGCAAGTGGTCGGTCATCGGCGGGATCGGCGAGCCGGGCGAGGAGCCCGCGGCGACAGCGGAGCGCGAGGTGTACGAGGAGACGGCGGTGCACTGTGTCGCGGAGCGGGTCGTGCTCACCCAGGCGCTGAAGCCCGTGCAGTACGCCAACGGCGACCGCTGTCAGTATGTCGACATCACGTTCCGCTGCCGTGCCACCGGCGGCGAGGCGCGGGTCAACGACGACGAGTCGCTGGAGGTCGCGTGGTTCGACGTGGACGCCCTGCCGTCGCTGGGCGAGTTCTCGCTGTTCCGGATCAAGCAGTCCCTCACTGACGGCCCCACCTGGTTCGAGCCCACCCCCGCCGCCGGGGTGTGACGGGCCCGGTTCGGACACCACCGGCGTCGGAGGGCGGTACCCGCGGCCTGGCCGGAGGCGTATGTGGTGGGACGTCATAGTTCGGACGGGCGGTGTGCGGGACGGCGCCACCCTGGGAACACGCCCTACGCGGAGGTGTCCCCGGGCAGCGGGAGCGAGAAGGCGTGGTCGCGCTGTGCGCCGCAGCCGTGGCAGATGCCGGTGAAGCGGGAGAGGGGATGCCCGTCTGCCTCGGAGACGGTGTTGTGCCAGAAGCAGCGGAACTCCCCGCATCCGCAGGACCGTTCGCTGACCGCCGCGAAGGCGCTGGTGTTGGAGTCGTGGCTCTCGGTGTCGCCGCTGTCGGTGTGGGGCAGCCCGCGGTGCCGCCGCATCGACGTCGCCTCCTCCGGGGTGAGGAGGCCCGTTCCGGCGCATTCGATGCACATGCCCGGATCGGAGCTGCCGGCGCACCAGCATCGCCCGTAGCCGCCTGTTCCGCCGCCGTAGGGCCTGCCCTCGCATTCAAGGCACATGCCCCAGCCGTGACAGTCGTTGCACAGCACCCCACCGGCTGTGCTGATCGTGAAGGGCGGCTCGCTCCACTGTCGTCCCGTGTACACGACCGGGGTCCAGCCGGTGAGCGTCAGGATCCCCCGGCCGCCGCCCCGGTGGACCCGCGCTTCGAAGCCCTCGCGCAGGGCCGTCGCCGAGTTCGCCCCGTCATGCCCCGAAGCCCACCTGCGCAGGGTCCAGCCGGCCTCGCTGAAGGCGCCGAGGATGTCCTCGAATCCGGAGGCCGGCGGGCGGCCGTCCCCGCCCGCGCAGAGGAGGACCAGGAAGCGGTGGCCGATGGGCGCGGGGTCGCGCCACCGTACGGGGTCGGCCCATTCGCGGATCGCCTGCGGTGGATGGTCCGGGAACAGCGCTGTCGCGATCTCCAGGAGCTCTCCTCCGAGCCACAGCGCACTCGCGGGGGGCGCAGGGGCGTCGTCCACCGGGCCCTCGTCGCCGGTCACGCCCGTGCGCCCGCAGGTGCCGTCCGCGCGTCGTACGCGCGTCGCACCTGCTCGATCTCGGCGCTGTGCTCGACCGTCCAGTCGTACAGGCGGGTGAACGGCTCACGGAACGATTCACCGAGGGGGGTCAAGGAGTACTCGACACCGACCGGCGAGGTCTCCAGCACCCTGCGCCGGACCATGCCGTTGCGCTCGAGGCGGCGCAGTGTCTGAGTGAGCACCCGCTGCGTCACTCCTTCGAGCTGCCGCTTGATCTCGTTGAAACGAGTCGGGTGTTCGAGCACCGCCAGCACCATCATCGACCACTTGTCCGCGACCTGGTCCAGGATCGGCCGGCTGGGGCAATCCACGCTGAACCGGGGCTCGGAGTGGGTGGCGTTCGGTTCCATGGTGGTGTCCTTCGTGATCCTTGGTGCCCGGAAAGTGCGTTCTTGACGGCATCTGGCCGGGACTCGACAGTAGGTATGCATCGCAAACCTATATGCCTGATGACAACCGGGAGAACCCATGGACCTGGCCGGCTTCACCACTCTCCACGTCGACATCCGGGACGGGATCGCACACGTCGTGCTGGACAACCCGCCCGTGAACGCGCTGGGCGCGACCATGATCCGTGAGCTGCACGAACTGCTCGGGGCCCTCGGTGGCGACCCCTCGGTGCGGGTGATCGTGTTCTCCAGCGCGAACGAGGAGTTCTTCCTCGCCCATGTCGACCTGCACATCTTGGAGGAGATGGACCAACTGCGGGCCATCGCCGCGAGCAACCCCGAGGTGAACGTGTTCCAGGCGACGGGTGAACTGCTGCGACACCAGCCGCAGATCACGATCGTCAAGCTCGCGGGCGTCGCACGCGCCGGCGGTGCGGAATTCGTCGCCGCGGCGGACATGGCCTTCGCGGCGAAGGGGACCGCCCGGATCGGTCAGCCCGAATCTCTGATGGGCATCCTTCCCGGGGGCGGCGGCACCCAGTACCTGCGTGAACGGGTCGGCCGGAACCGCACCCTCGAACTCCTCCTCGGCGCCGAGCTCCTGGACGCCGACAGGGCCGCCGCGTACGGCTGGATCAACCGTGCCGTACCCGCCGCGGACCTGGACGCGTTCGTCGAGACACTCGCCGCGAACATCGCGGCCCTCGGCCCGGAGATCGTCGCCCGGGCGAAGCGGGTCGTGCCCCCGTCGGACATCGTGGCTGGACTCCGGGAGGAGAACGACGCGTGGTCGGCGCTCGTGGAAACGGAGACGACCGCGAAGCTCATGTCCGGAGCGGTCGAACGTGGCATCCAGACCCCGGAGGTCGAACGCGACCTCGAAGGTCTGATGCGCGCCGTCGCCGCCGGGTGAGTCGGCCGTTCGCGAGGGGGCTCCGGGGGCTACTCGGTCATACGGACCCGGGTCCTGTCGCGATCCCGCACGAGGGACCAGAACGTCTCGGCGATCAGGGACGGCTCGATGGCGGTCGGGCTCGCCGTCGGTGTGCCCTTGACCGATCCGGCGATCGTCACTTCGCCGACGTGGACACCGGAGTCGCGCAGGCGCTCGGCGAGTACTCCGACGAGCTTGGACTTCGCGGCGTTCTCGAGGGCCACACCGTCGATGCCGAGCAGCTTGGTGAAGGCGTCGCTCTCCGAAGAGTGCTCACCCACCGAGCCGTTGGCGACGAGGACCGCTGCGCCCGGGCTCGACCGGAGGTCGTCGAGCACTTCCTGCACACAGGTGAGCAGGCCGATGATCCCGACGTCGAACACCCGGGCGACGTCCTCGGGGCGGGTCGCGAGGACATCCGTCACCCCGCCGCTCCTGAAGGCGGTCCAGAGAACCGCGGAGACGGTCCCGAGATCCTTCCGGACGCGTGAGACCGTCTGCCGGATCATCTCCGGATCCCTGGCGTCCGACCGGTAGGCCACGGCGTCGATGCCGTCGGCCTTCAGACGGGCCACGCCCTCGTCGAGCCTCTCGGCGTTCCTCGCGACCAGCGCGAGGGAGTAACCCTCGCGCCCGAACCGTTCCGCCGTCGCGTGCGAAATTCCTGGACCGTAACCGAAAACAATCAACACGCCCATGTGTGAGGCCTTTCAATCCGTTGGTGTCGGACGGGTAACCCAATCGGAGGGTCCTCCGATTGAGGCGTGACTCTATCCAAACGGAGTACACTCCGCAACGTGTCGCCCAACGAGTCGGACCCCCCGCGCGCCCGGGTCGCAGAGGCCCGCCGCAATCGGCGCAAGCTGATCGCCGTCGCCACGCGCGCCTTCGCGTCCGGCGAACGGCGGGTCCCGCTCGACGCGATCGCCAGGGAGGCGGGCGTCGGGATCGGCACGCTCTACCGCCACTTCCCCACCAGGGAGGCTCTGGTCGAGGCCGTCTACCGCGACCGGACCGAACGTCTGCGGACCGGCGCCGAAGAGCTTCTCGCCGCCCATCCGCCGGCCCGCGCGCTGCGTCTGTGGATGGACCTGTTCGCCGAATGGGCCGTGACGAAGCACGGCATGATCGAGACACTGCGAGCGGTCGTCGCGTCCGGCAAGCTCGAGTACGGCCGGATGCGCGAGGAACTGGTCGAGGTCGTACGCATGCTCCTCGACGCCGGGGTGGCCGCGGGCGACATCCGTGCCGACGCCGACGCCTCCGACGTGGGCGCCACCCTCGCCGGCATCCTGGCCGTCGCGGGCGCCCCCGAGCAGCGCGACCAGGCGGCGCGCATGCTCGATCTGCTGAGGGATGGTCTGCGGCCTTCCGCCGCGTCCGACTGACGGTGGCCTGATACGCCACCTCTTGTCCGTATTCCGTGTCCGTACGCCGCGTCCGTGCGGTGGCGTGACGGCAGGTCGTATCTGGCGGATTTGCGTGGTGAGAGGGCCGCGTCACATGGATCGGCCTTGCGTATGCTGCACCACGGAGCGCGAAGTTAGGTTAGCCTCGCCTAGGTTCTGGTGGGTGAGCCGTAGTGGCGTGATCGCGGCACCGGAGCCGACCGAGCCGTCGCTGTCCATCCACTCAGGAGTCATCCCATGAACCAGACCTTGTCGGCCGAACGTGTCCTGGCCGACGTCGCGGAACTGATCGGCTGCGACCCCGCAGAGATCGCGCCCGACGACAATCTGGCCGACCACGGCCTGGACTCGGTGCGGACCATGGTCCTGGTCGAGCGCTGGCGTGCCGCGGGTGCGGAGGCGCTGGAGTACGCCGACCTGGCGGAGCAGCCCGAACTGGCCCACTGGACCGAGCTGCTGACGGGTGAGGCCGCATGAGCCGGGTCGACCACCGCAGCCGCCATCTGGACCGGATCGCGGAGGTCCGGGCGGGCCTCCGGGCCGAGAAGGTGGGCTACCCGATCGGTATCCGGGAGACCCGGGTCGTCCGTACCGCCATGGTCGGGACCGGTCTGCTGCGGGTCACTCTGGGCGGCCCCGGCACCGAGGGGTTCGAGGCCCACGCGCCGGACGAGCACGTGAAGCTGATCCTGCCCGATCCGGACGGAACGCTGCGGCTGCCCGAGCCCGACGGGGCCATGCTGCGCTGGCCGCGCCCGGCGCCCGTCTCGCGGCAGTACACGGTGCGCCGCTACGACCCGGCCACCGGTGAGATCGACATCGACGTCGCCCTGCACGAGGGCGGACTCGTGTCGGAGTGGGCCTCGGCGGCCCGGCCGGGCGCCGTCATGCATCTCGCGGGACCACCCGGCGGGCTGATCGTCCCGCACTCCTACGACCGCTATCTGCTCGTCGGCGACCTCACGGCGCTGCCGGCGATCGCGCGCCGGCTGGAGGAGCTGCCCAGGAGCGCGCGGGGCTGGGCGTTCGTCGAAGTCGTCGACGCCGCACAGGAGATCGAGCTGGCCGCGCCGGAGGGGGTCGAGGTGCGCTGGCTGCACCGCGGCGACCGGCCGGTGGGTGCGGACGACGCGCTCGTGCGGGCCGTGACCGGCGTGACGGTCCCCGAGGGTGAACGGCTCTACGTGTGGGTCGCGGGTGAGGCGGGGCAGATCAAGCCGCTGCGCCGCTGGGTCCGTGACGAACTGCGACTGGAGAAGGCCGATCACGACATCACCGGTTACTGGAAGCGCGGCGTCGCCGACTTCGACGAGGACGACCACTGACCGACCGGTTGTCCGGGATGCGGACCTGTGCCGCCCCGAGGTGTCCCGGCCGGAAGATTTCAACTAAGGTAAGCCTTACCTAAATTTCAAGGAGCAGGAATGTCCATACGCAGAACCTCCGGTCTCGTCGGCGCCGTGTCGCTGGCCTTGGTCCTGACCGGATGCGGGTCCTCGTCGGACGACGGGGGCGGTTCGGACACCGCGGGCAAGGACAAGACCCGGGTGTTCGCCGCGGACAACGGCAAGATCACCATCCCGTCCGACCCGAAGCGTGTGGTGGCCACCGGCTACGCCGTGCCTGCCCTCATCGAGGCCGACGCGCCCCTCGTCGGGATCTCGTCGTGGAAGCGCGGCGAGCCGATGATGAGCAAGGAGGACCTCGCCGAGTACAAGAAGCTCACCAAGGTGGCCGGTGAGCAGGCGGCCGAGACCAACTACGAGGCCATCGCCGAGGCAGAGCCCGATCTGATCGTCATCGGTGTGCCCGCTCCCGTGCTCGGGGACATCGACGTCAAGCGGCTGGAGTCCATCGCCCCCGTCGTGGCGATCGGCCCGACCGTGCCGTCCGCCTGGCGCGGCCTCTCCCGCAAGCAGGCCGATGCCGCGGGGGCCCTGGAGAAGTTCGACGCCGCGCAGAAGACGTACGAGACCAAGGCCGCCGAGCTGGCGAAGAAGTACAAGGACGTGCTCCCCGGGCTCAAGCTGGGACACGTCGGCGCCTACGGCGAGGTCTCCAAGGGCACCTTCCAGCGTGAGTTCGGCGGCTCCTGGGGCACCAACATCGCCGAGGACCTGGGTGCGAAGTACTACGGCAAGGTGAAGGAGGCCGGCGAGGGCTCGCGCGCGGTCAGCGAGTACCCGTCCGTCGAGGACCTCCCGGACGCCTTCGGTGAGGCCGACGCCCTGACGTACTCCGTCCAGGCCGACGGCAGCGTCTCCGAGGCGGTGCAGTACGTCCTCGACTCCAAGCTGTGGAAGAACCTGCCCGCCGTCAAGGCCGGGAAGACCTTCCCGCTCCGTTACACCGAGGCCGCCACCTACGGGGAGGCCATGAACACCCTGGACGCGATCGACAAGTCGTTCGCTCCTCTGCTGGACCGGTGACCGTCGCGGGTCGCGCGTCCGGTCCGGCGGGGGTCAAGCGGACCGCCGGACCGCAGATCGGCCTGCTCGTCGGGGGACTGGTGCTGTTGGCGGTGGTCGCCGTGCTCAGCATGGGCGTCGGCGCCCACCCGGTCCCCCCGACCGAGGTCGTGCGCGCGTTGCTGGACTACCAGGGCACCGACGCCCACGTGATCGTGCGTGACGTCCGGCTGCCCCGCTCCCTGCTGGCCGTCGCGGTGGGCGCCGCTCTCGCGGTGGCCGGCGCGCTGATCCAGACACTGGCCCGCAATCCGCTGGCCGAGCCCGGCATCCTCGGGGTCACCGCGGGCGCCGGGTTCGCCATCACCGTCGGCTCGGCGCTCGGACTGGCCGCCGGACAGGCGGGCCAACTCGGCTTCGCCGTCATCGGATCCGTGCTCGCGGCACTGCTGGTGGCCGCCGTCGGGCGCCGCTCGCCGCTGCGCCTCGTGCTCACCGGCGTGGCCATGACCGCGGTGCTGAACGGTGTCGCGCTGGGCCTGCGGCTGATGCTGCCCGATGTCTTCGACATGTACAGGTTCTGGTCGGTCGGGTCGCTGGCGGCCCGGGAACAGGCGTCACTGGGGCTGCCGTTGACCGCCATCGTGGTCTGTCTGCTCGGTGCGCTCCTGCTGAGCAGGGCGCTCAACGCCCTGGCGCTTGGCGAGAGCGTGGCGCACACCCTGGGCGCCGGGGTCGGCCGGGTGCGTGCCGTCGCGCTGGTGCTGATCACCGTGCTCTGCGCCGCCGCGACGGCGGTGGCCGGGCCGATCCTCTTCGTCGGCCTGATCGTGCCGCACCTGGTGCGCAAGCCGGCGGCGGGCTCGGTGCCCTGGCTGATCCTCTACACGATGGTGCTGGGGCCTGTGCTGCTGCTGATCGCCGACATCGGGTCCCGGGTGCTGCTGCCGACCGGCGAGGTGCCGGTGGGCATCGTGACCGCGTTCCTCGGCGGCCCCATGCTGATCTGGGCCGTCCGGCGTTACGGGGCGGGGTCGCTGTGAAGACACTCGGACTGAGAATCGAACGCCGTACCGCCGTGCTGGTCACGGTCATGGTCGCCCTGATGCTCGGCCTCGGACTGCTCGGGCTGTGCTACGGCGCCTCCTGGGCGTCCCCTGCCAAGGTGTTCGCCGCACTGACCGGCACGGAACGCTCCGTGGTGATCTCGGACTGGCGGCTGCCGCGTGTGCTGGCCGGGCTCGTCTTCGGCGCCGCACTCGGCGTCGCGGGAGCGCTCTTCCAGAACCTCACCCGCAACCCGATGGGCAGCCCGGACGTCATCGGCCTCGACGCCGGCGCCTACACCGGTGCCCTGGTCGCCATCACCGTGCTGTCCGGCACGTCCGTGCAACTGGCCGCGGGCTCCGTGCTCGGCGGACTGATCGTCGCGGCGGCGATCTACCTGCTGGCGTACGGACGGGGCTTCTCCGGACTGCGTCTTGTGGTGATCGGCATCGCGGTCAACGCGATGGTGACGGCCATCAACTCCTGGATCGTGCTACGTGCCGAACTGGAGGTGGCGATCGCCGCCGTCGGCTGGAGCGCGGGATCGCTCAACGGTGTGGGCTGGGACGACGTGGGGATCCCGTTCGCGTTGATCGCCGTGCTGCTGGTCCTGATGACCACGCGGGCGCACGCCATGCACCAGGCGTCGCTCGGCGACGCGGTCGCGGCGACCACCGGGGTCGGACTCAACCGGCTCCGGCTGCTGATGGTGCTGGTCGGCGTCGGCTGCACGGCCACGGTGACCGCGGTGGCAGGACCCATCGCGTTCATCGCCCTGGCGGCCCCGCAGATCGGCCGCAGGCTCGCCGGCGCGGCCGGCGTGCCGCTGCTCCCCGCCGCGCTCACCGGCGCGGTCCTGCTCCAAGGCGCCGACCTGCTCGCCCAGATGCTGCTGGCGCCCGTCGCGCTGCCCGTGGGAGTGGTGAGTACCGCGATCGGCGGTTGCTATCTGATCTGGCTGCTGACCAAGGAGGTGAGGCGCGCGTGACCGCACGCCTGAGCGCGCGGGACATCACCCTGCGCTACGGAGACCGGGTCGTGTCCGCACGGCTGAGCCTCGATGTCCCCGACGGCGCGTTCACCGCCGTCGTTGGCCCCAACGCCTGCGGGAAATCGACCCTGCTGCGCGCGCTGGTGCGGCTGCTGCGCCCGGAGGAAGGGGGCGTGGAGCTCGACGGCCGCGAGGTCGGCGGGTACGCGCCCAAGGCGCTCGCCAAGCAACTGGGCTTCCTGCCGCAGGATCCACTCGCCCCCGACGACATCAAGGTCCGCCAGCTGGTGAGCCGGGGACGGTTCCCGCACCAGTCGCTGCTGGCGCTGTGGTCCGCCGAGGACGAGGAGGCCGTCACCGATGCGATGGCCGGAGCGGGAGTCGAGGACCTCGCCGACCGGCCGGTGCAGGAGCTGTCCGGCGGGCAGCGGCAGCGGGTGTGGATCGCCATGGTGCTCGCCCAGCGAACGCCCTACCTGCTGCTCGACGAACCCACGTCGTTCCTCGACATCACCCACCAGTACCAGCTGTTGAGCCTGCTGGCACGGCTGCGTGACGAGGGCCGCACCGTGATCGCCGTCCTGCACGACATCAACCAGGCGTGCCGGTTCGCCGATCACCTGGTCGCCATGAGGGACGGCAGGGTGGTCGCCGAGGGCGTTCCCGGAGACATCGTGGACGCCGCCCTGATGAAGGACGTCTTCGACCTGCCCAGCGTCATCGTCCCCGACCCCGTCACCGGCACACCGATGGTCGTGCCCACACTCCAAGGAGAGTAAGTTGAGCACCGCAAGCGTGCCCTCCGGCCGCCTCCCCCTGACCCACGCGCAGTTGGGCATCTGGAACGCACAGCGCCTGGAGCCGGACTCGCCGTACTACGTGGTCGGCGACGTGGTCGAGATATCCGGCAGCGAGCCGGTCGACGTCCAGGCGCTGGTCGAGGCGGTCAGGGCGACCACCGAGGAGGCCGAGACGCTGCGGTTGCGTGTGTACGACACCCCCGAGGGGCCGCGCCAGGCGGTGAGCGAGGATCCGGTCGAACCGCCCGAGGTGCTCGACGTCAGAGATGCGGCCGATCCCGTGGCCGCCGCCCAGGCGCTGGTCGACGCCGAGCGGGCGCGGACGGCCGATGAGTGCCGGGGGATGGTGGACCGGCCGCTCTGCTCACGTACCGTCATCCGGCTCTCGGACAACGAGGTCTGGTACACCCAGCTCGGCCACCACCTGGTGTTCGACGGCTACTCCGCCGCGATGCTCGCCCGCCGCACCGGCGCCCGCTACACCGCCCTCGTGCGGGGCACCCGGCCGGCGAAGTCGAAGTTCGGGAGCTTCGCCGACCTCGTCGCCGCCGACCAGGCCTACCGGGAGAGCGACCGGTTCGCCGATGACCGGGCCTACTGGGTCGAGCGGTTCACCCCGCTGCCCGAGCTCGGCTCCCTCGACGACCCCGGCACCGCCGGTGCGCCCGACCGCACCCTGACCGCCCGCGCCGTCCTCACCCCCGAGGAGACGGCACGGCTGCGCGCGTTCGCCGACGCCGAGGGCGTCACCTGGGGCGAGGTGCTGATCGCCGGGTACGCCGCCTTCCTGCACCGCATGCTGGCCCGCACCGACGTGGTGTTCGCGCTGCCGCTGATGTGCCGGGCGAGCTCCGTCGAACTGCGTACGCCCGCGATGGCGGTCAACGTGCTGCCGCTGCGGGTCACCGTGCGCGGCGGCGACCGGCTCGGCGAGCTGAGCACGCGGGTGGCGTCCGCCATGCGCGAGATGCGCGAGCACCAGCGGTACAGGGGCGAGGACCTGCCGCAGGACCTCGGCGCGCCCGGCGCCGGCGCTCTGCTGCACGGACGCGGCATCAACCTCAAGGCGTTCGACCTGGCGATCGACTTCGCCGGGTCGGGCGGTGTGATGCGCAACGTCGCCGGCGGCCCGCCCGAGGACATGGGCCTGAGCGTCCTGCCCACCCGTGACGGCGGACTGCTGCTCGGCTTCGAGGTCGACGCGCGGACCAACGACCAGGCGGCCGTCGACAGCCTGCTGTCCGGGCTGCGGACGTTGCTGGCCGCACTCGTCGACGGCACACCCGTCGGGCGGATCGCCATGACCGGCGACGTGGACCGGCTGATGGAGTCCTGGTGCCCGCCCGCGCTGCCCGGCACCCCGGTGGACGTGCCCACCGCCTTCGACACGATGGTCGCCGCAGGACCCGGACGTACGGCCCTGGTGTGCGGCGAGGTCCGGCTGTCCGCGGGCGAACTCGCCGACCGGGTACACCGGCTGGCCCGCGCGCTCCGTGCCCGGGGGATCGGCGCCGACGACGTCGTGGCGCTCGCGCTGCCCCGCTCCGCCGACTCCGTCGTCGCCCTGCTGGCGGTGCTGGACGCGGGCGCCGCGTTCCTGCCACTGGACGCCGCATACCCGCCCGAGCGGCTCCACGAGCTGATCGAGGACACCCGCCCCGCACTGGTGGTGACCTCAGGCGTGATGGACGGGCTGTCCTGGGACACCCTGCTCGGCGAGGCCGCCGGCCTGTCCGGAGCGCCCCTGACGGCCGGTGAACTGGCCGCGCCCCGGCACCCCGAGCACCTCGCCTACGTCATCCACACCTCTGGCTCGACCGGACGCCCCAAGGGTGTCCTGGGCCGGGTCGGCGGTCTGGCCGCACTGCTGCACCACCAGCGCTCCACCGTCGTCGCGGAGGCCGAACAGGCCGCCGGCAGGCAGCTGCGCGCCGCCCACACCTACTCGTTCGCCTTCGACTCCGCCTTCGACCACCTGGTGTGGCTGCTGTGCGGACACGTACTGCACGTCTACGACGCCGAGACGATCCGCGACGCCGACGCCCTGCTCGCCGCCTACACCCGTGACGGCATCGACATCGTCGACACCACGCCGTCGATGGCCGCGCCGCTCATCGAGGGCGGTCTGCTGGACCTGCGGCCCACGCTGCTGGTACTCGGCGGGGAAGCCACCCCGCCCGCGCTGTGGCAGCGGGTCGCCGGATCGGGGACGGCCGCGCGCAACATCTACGGCCCGACCGAGGCGACCGTCGACAGCACCACCGCCCGGATCGAGGGTGACGCGCCGACGATCGGCCACCCGCTCGCAGGCACCCGGACCTACGTCCTGGACAGCGCGCTGCAGCCCGTCCCGCACGGCACCACGGGTGAGCTCTATCTCGCGGGACCGCACCTGGCACGCGGCTACCTCGGCAGGCCTGGAGCCACATCCGAGCGCTTCGTCGCCGACCCGTTCGGCGCACCGGGGGACCGGATGTACCGCACCGGCGACCTGGCCCGCTGGGTGCCGGACCGCGGCCTCGCCTACGGCGGCCGGGGCGACGGACAGATCAAGATCCGTGGACACCGGGTGGAGACCGGCGAGGTCGAAGCGGCACTCGCCGCCGTCCCCGGGGTCACCGCCGCAGCCGCCAGGGTGCTGTCGTCGCGGCTGATCGGATACATCGTGTCCGCCTCGGTCGACGGGGACGAGGCACGTGCGCACCTCGCGGAGCGGCTGCCCGACCACATGGTGCCCGCGGCCGTCGTGGTGCTGCCCGAACTGCCGGTCACGCCCAACGGCAAGCTCGACCGCGCCGCCCTGCCCGCGCCCGCCTCCGCCGGCGGAGGCCGGGCGGCGAGCACCGAGCCCGAGCGGCTGCTGTGCGCCGTACTCGCCGAGACCTTCGAGGTCGAACGCGTCGGTGTGGACGACGACTTCTTCGCACTCGGCGGCGACAGCATCACCGCGATCACCGTCAGCAGCAGGCTGCGGGCGGCGGGTCTCGGACTGCGTCCGCGCGACCTGCTGGCCCGCCGCAGCTTCGCCGCCCTGGCCGCATCCGCCGAACTGCTGGTGGACGTGGCCGAGCCGGTGGACGAGCCGACAGGACCCGTGCCCGCGCCACCGATCGTACGTGGACTGCTCGACCCCCACCCCGATGTGGACGTCATCGCCGGATACGCCCAGTGGACCGCCCTGAGCGTCGACGCACTGGACCGGGACGCCCTGGTCAGGGGCGTACAGGCGGTGCTCGACCACCACGACGCCCTGCGGCTGCGCACGGCCGACGGCCTGGAGGTGCTGCCCCGGGGCACCGTACCGGCGGTCGTGGAGGAGGTGAGCGGAGAGGACGCCGACGCCCTGGCCCAGCGGCTGGCGGCGGACCTCGACCCCAGGACGGGCGACCTGCTGCGGGCCGCCCTGCTGCGCACCGGCGACGCCACCCCTGACCGGCTCGTCGTCGTCGTGCACCACCTCGCCATGGACGGGGTGTCCTGGCGCGTCCTGCTGCCCGACCTGCACATCGCCTCCACCGGAGGCGCCCTCGCCCCCGTCGGGGCCTCCTGGCGCAGGCACGCGCTGCTCCTCGCCGAGCAGGGCACGACCGGCGCGCGGCGGGGCGAACTCGACCACTGGCGCACCGCGCTGGCCGCCGCGTCCCGGCTGGGAGCCCGGCCGCTGGACCCGGCGCGCGACACGGTGTCGACCGCCCACCGCTCGGTCACCGTCGCCTCGCCCGAGGTCACCGAGGCGCTGCTGACCATCCTGCCCGGCGCGTACCGCGCCGGCGTCGACGAGGTGCTGCTGGCCGCGCTCGTGCTCGCCCTGCGCACCTGGGGCCTGCCGGGCGACGACGTGACCGTCTCGATGGAGGGCCACGGCCGCGAACACCTCGACCTGTCCCGCACGGTCGGCTGGTTCACCAGCGAGTACCCGGTCCGCGTCCCCGCGTCCGACGACGTGGGGCGTGCGCTGCGCGCCGCCAAGGAAGCCCGGCGCGCCGTGCCCGACGCCGGCATCGGATACGGCGTACTGCGCCACCTCGACCCGGAGACGGGCGCCGAACTCTCGGCCACCCCGCCCCCGGACGTGCTGCTGAACTACCTGGGCAGGTTCGCCCCGTTGTCCGACACCGGATGGCGGCTGCCCGAGCGCGACGCCTTCTCGGTGACCGAGCCCGGCGCCAAGGCCCTGGAGCAGATCCTGGCCCTCAACTGCTTCGTCCACGAGGAAGGCGCGCCCCGGCTCGCCGTCGAGTGGACCGCCGCGACCGAGGTGCTCGGCGCCGACGTCGTCGAGGCCCTCCAGAGCGCCTGGGCATCGGCCCTGGATGCCCTGGCCGAGCACGCGCTGCACACCCGGGGCGGGCTCACCCCGTCCGACCTCCCGCTGGTCGACCTCGACCAGGCCGCCATCGACACCCTCGAACGCACCGGCCGCATCGCAGACGTGTTGCCCGCCACCCCGCTCCAGGTCGGTCTTTCCTTCCACACCCTGCTCCGCGACGACGACGAGACCGATGTCTACGTCGTCCAGGCCGTGACCACCCTGGTCGGCGAGCTGATCCCGGAGCGGATGGCCGAGGCCGCGCGCGAACTGCTGCGCCGGCACCCCGCCCTGCGGGTGTATCTGGGCACGGCGGGCGACGACGTGGTGCAGGTGATTCCCTCCGACATCGCCCTGGACTGGCGGGAGGACGACCGGTTCACGGAGGCCGCGCGTGCCGACCTGGAGCGCCCGTTCGACCCGAGCCGGCCGCCGCTGATCCGCTTCCTGCTCTCCCGTGTGGGACCCGCCGAGCACAAGCTGGTGATCACCAACCACCACTCCCTGCTCGACGGCTGGTCCATGCCACTGGTCGGCCGGAGCCTGCTCGCCATCTACGCCGAGCTCGGCGGCGGGCCCGCCGCCCCCGCGAGCCGGCCGCTCTCGGAGTACTTCCGGTGGCTTGCGGGCCGGGACCGTGAGGCGTCGCTCGGCGCATGGCGCGACGCCCTGGCCGGCGTCGACGACGCGACGAGGCTGGCACCCGCGAGCACCGGGAGCGGCATCGAGCGCCCCGGCCGCGAAACCGTCGGTCTCGGCCGCGAGTTCAGCGACCGGCTGCGCGCCTTCGCCCGCGAGGAGGGCGTCACCCTGACCACGGTGCTCCAGACCGCGTGGGGACTCCTGCTGGGCCGGCTCACCGGGCGACAGGACGTCGTGTTCGGCTGCCCGGTCTCCGGGCGTCCCGCCGAGGTCGACGGAGTGGAGTCGATGATCGGCCAGCTCGGCACCACGATCCCGGTACGCGTCCGGCACAGCCGGAACATGACGGCGCGTGACCTGATGGCCCAGGTGCACGCCGAGAGCGTCGCGCTGGGCGAGCACCACCACGTCGGGCTGCCCGAGATCCAGCGGGCCACGGGAATCGGTGAACTCTTCGACACGATGCTCGTGATGGAGAACTTCCCGCTGTCCAGCCGGAAGCGAACCCCGCTCGCACCCGGGCTCGACCTGGCGGGCGTGGACATCACCGACGCCACCCACTACGCCCTGACCGTCATCGTGATCCCCGACGACGAGATCACGATCGGCCTCGGCTACCAGCCGCGCGCCTTCGACGCGTCGGCCGTACGCGACTACGGCCGCTGGCTGCACAACCTCCTGCGGGAGATCGTCGACGACCCGGCACGGCCGGCGATCCGGCTGCCCGCGCTCGACGCCGACGAGCGGCAGCGGATGCTGCGCACCGGCACCGAGACCGTCGCCGCCAGGACACGCGGTCACTGGCTGGACGAGTTCGCCGCCTGGGTGCACCGCAAGCCCGACGCCGAGGCGCTGGTCTGCCGCGACCGTAGCCTGAGCTACGCCGAACTGGACGCCGAGGCCAACCGGCTCGCCCATGCGCTGATCGCGCGCGGAGTACGACCGCAGGACCCCGTCGCGGTGCTGCTCGGACGTGACGTCGAGATGACCGTGGCGCTGTTCGGCGTGATCAAGGCCGGCGCCGTGTACGTACCGATGGACGCGAGCTACCCGCGCGAGCGGCTCGCCTACATGTTCGACGACATCGACCCGGCCGCCGTCGTGACGACGGGCGCCGAACTGCCCGTCGCACGCGAGATCCCGGTGCTGCGCCTCGACGACCCGGCCACCCTCGCGTCGGCGCCGGAGACCGACCCCGCCGAGGCGCGTGCCGCGCTCACCGACGACGCGCTCGCCTACGTCATCTACACCTCGGGAACCACCGGGCGGCCCAAGGGCGTCGGCGTGACCCACCGGGGCGTACCCGACCTGATCGCGCTCCAGGAAGAGGTCGTCGGCGTCACCGAGCGCGACCGCTACCTGCACTTCGCGTCGACCAGCTTCGACGTCGCGTTCTGGCAGACCATGGTGCCCCTGCTCTCCGGCGGCACCTCCGTGATCGCGCCCGAGGAGGTGCGCGTACCCGGCGACGAACTCCTCGACTACATCGTGGAGCACCGGGTGACCGGAGTGAACCTGCTCCCCTCGTTCCTCGCCGCGATGCCCGACGACCGCACCGTCGACCCCGACGTGTTCTTCGTCGTGGGCGCCGAGCGCCTCGACCCCGAACTGGCACGGCGCTGGGGCCAGGGCCGCAGCGCCATGTTCAACGCCTACGGGCCGACCGAGGTCACCATCAACTCCACGCTGTGGCGGTACGACCCGGACGACACCGGGCCGCTGCCCATCGGGCGGCCCGACCCCGACGTCCGCGCCTACGTACTCGACGACGGCCTCCAGCCGGTCGGCGTCGGTGTGACGGGCGAGCTGTACCTCGGCGGGCCGAGCCTGGCCCGCGGCTACCTCGGCCGCCCCGGCCTGACCGCGTCGACGTTCGTGGCCTCCCCCTACGGCCCGCCCGGGGAGCGGATCTACCGCACCGGTGACCTGGTGCGGTGGCGGCCCGACGGACAACTGGTGTTCATCGGCCGCGCCGACCACCAGATCAAGATCAGGGGCTTCCGCGTAGAACTGGGCGAGATCGAGTCCACGCTCACCGGCCATCCGGATGTCCGCGCCTGCGCCGTGATCATGCGGGAGGGCAGGCTCGTCGGCTACGTCATCCCCACCGACGACGCCGAACTCGACACCGCGCGACTGCGCGAGTACCTGGCCGGGGAACTGCCCGACCACATGGTGCCCACGGCGCTCGTGCCGCTCGGCCGGCTTCCGCTGAGCCCCAGCGGCAAGCTCGACACCTCGGCCCTGCCCGCCCCCGAGATCGCCGCCGCCGCACGGCGTGCACCCGCCACCGAGGCCGAGGCCCTGCTGCTCGCGGTGTTCCGCGACATCCTGGGCACCGACGACGTCGGCCTCGACGACGACTTCTTCGCCGTCGGCGGGGACAGCATCGTCGCCCTGCAAGTGGTCTCGCGCGCCCGGCGCCAAGGGCTCGGTCTCGCCGCCAAGGACGTGTTCGAAGGGGAGACCGTCGCCGGCATCGCGGCCCGCGCCAGGGGCCTCGACGCAGGTGAGGCGCCCGCCGTCGGGGACGCGCCGCTGACCCCGGTCATGCGGGACCTGCTGCGCCGCGCCGGGTCCGCCGCGGACGCGTTCTGCCAGTGGGTGGAGATCTGCGTCCCGCCCGGCGGCGACGAGTCCGGCTGGCGGGCCGTGCTCGACGCCGTGCTCGCCCGCCACGATGTGCTGCGGGCCCACCTGGCCGACGACGTCCTGCGCGTCCCGCCCGTCGGCGCGGTCACCGGAGCCGACGTACTGACCCGCGTGCCCGCGGGCGGCGACCTGCGGGCAGCGGCCGACTCCGGGACCGAGGCGGCCCGCGCGTCGATGGACCCGCGCACCGGCCCCCTGCTGCGTGCGGTGTGGGTGGACGCCGGCCCCGACCGGCCCGGCCGGCTGGTACTGATCGCCCATCACCTGGTCGTCGACGGTGTGTCCTGGCGCGTCCTGCTGGACGACGTGGAACACGCCCACTCCGGAGGCACCCTGGCCAGGCACGGAGAGTCGTTCCTCGGCTGGGCGCGTACGCTGCGCGCGGCCGACCGGCGCGACGAACTGCCGCACTGGCAGCGGATGAGTGCCGACCGGGCGCTCGCCCGCCGCCCGCTGGACCCCGCGGTGGACACCGTGGCCACGGCGACGCACCACGAGCTCCGGCTCGACACCGAGGCGACCCGCGCTCTGATCACGACGCTGCCCGCCGCCTACCGCACCACCCCGGACGCCGTGCTACTCACGGCGCTCGCCCAGGCCGTACGCGCCTGGCGCGGGACGCCGCAGCTCCTGGTCGCGCTGGAGAGCCACGGACGCCCGCGGCAGGTCGACCTGTCCCAGACCGTCGGCTGGTTCACCGCCGTCCACCCCGTACTGCTCGACGCGGACGACGACGTACAGGCGGTGAGGGAGCGGCTGCGCGCCCAGGGCGACGGACTCGGCCACGGCATTCTCACCACGGCCGGCCTGCTGGACCCCGTGCGACCCGAGATCGCCTGGAACTACCTCGGCCAGTACCCCGGAGCCCCGGCCGACGAGACGCCGTGGCAGGCGCCCCCGGACGCCGACCCCCTCGGCTCCGGCGGGTCCGACAGCATGCCCCTGCCGCACAGCCTGATGGTCAACGCCCTCGTGCGCGACGAGGCGCTCGGGGTCCGGATCACGTCACCCTCGGCCCTGTTCACGGCCGCCGAGATCGAGGAGCTGGCCGAGCATCTGCGGACCGCGCTCCTGCGCACCGCCGCCGCGCCGGAGATCAGCGCGCTCGGCCCCGACCGCCAGGTGGCCGCCGTACAGCCGCTCAGCCCGTTGCAGGAGGTGATGCTGCGGCACTCGCGCACCGAGCGGCCCGACCCGTACACCGCGCAGTCGACGTTCTCCCTCGCCGGCGCGCTCGACGTCGAAGCCCTGCGCGCCGCCGGCGACGCACTGCTGGCCCGTCACCCCAACATGGGCGCCGTCTTCCCCGCCACCCTGGCGGTGATCCCCACGGCACCCCGCCCGGACTTCCGGGTGACCGACAGGCCGGCCGGCGAGGTGCTCGCCGCCGACCTGGCCGAGCCCTTCGACCTCGCGGCGGGCCCGCTCGTCCGCCTCACCGTGATCCGGCGCGGCGCCGAGCGCGCCGACCTCGTGCTGACCACCCATCACGTCCTGTCCGACGGCTGGTCGGCGCCGCGCATCCTCACCGAACTGTTCGCCCTCTACACGGCGCGGCTCCGGGGCGTGGCCCCGGACCTGCCCGCCCCCGTACCGTTCGGCGACTACCTGACCTGGTGCGCCGAGCACGAACCCGACCTGTCCGCCTGGGCGGCCGAGCTGGACGGCCTGCCCGAGGGCGACCATCTCGGCGGCTTCGAGCCCGGACCGGCCTGGCAGGAACCCGAGGTCATCGACTTCGACCCGGCCCTGGTGGCCGGCCTCACCCGCACCGCGGCCCGGCGCGGTCTGACCCGCAACACCCTGGTGCAGGGCGCCTGGGCGGTGCTGCTCGCCCGGCGTTCCGGACGGACGGACGTCTGCTTCGGCGCCATGGTCGCGTCCAGGCCCCCGGAGCTGGACGGCGTCGAGGAGATCATCGGGCTGCTGGCCAACACCGTCCCCGTACGGGCACGGCTCGACGGCACCTTCGCCGAGACGCTCACCGCACTCCAGGCCAGGCAGCGGGCCCTGGTGGAGCACCAGCACGTCCCGCTGGCCGACCTGGAGCGGTTGACCGGCCGCAGCCGGCTCTTCGACAGCATGGTGGTGTTCGAGAACTACCCGGTCGATCCCGACCGGCTCCGCGAACCCGCCCCCGGGCTCAGGGTCGTCGGCACCCGCTTCCGTGAGGCCACGCACCACCCGGTGACCCTGACGGTCATGCCGGACGGCGAAGGCTGGACCGGCGTGCTCGCCCACCGGGCCGGGGTGGACACCGCCGGGCTCGCCGACGAACTGCTCGACCTGCTCAGGTCCCTGGACAAGCACCTGGACGCCCAGGCGCTCGACCTCCTGGAGGACCGATGAGCGGGGACGTCGCCCCTCCCGCCGAACGGGTGGACAGGCGGCTGCTTGGAGTCGCCTTCATCCTGGTGCTCGGCACCTTCATGGCGACGCTGGACGCCACCATCGTCAGCGTCGGCATCGACACCCTGACCGAGGAGTTCGGCGCCTCCGTCGCGGAGATCCAATGGGTCACCACCGCCTATCTGCTGGCGGTGGTGGCCGCGGTGCCGGCGTCCGGCTGGCTGGCCGACCGTTTCGGCGGGAAGCGGACCTGGCTCGCCGCCGTGGGCGTGTTCCTGCTCGGCTCCCTCCTGTGCGCGCTGGCCTGGTCGGCGACCAGCCTGATCATCTTCCGGGTGATCCAGGGCCTCGGTGGTGGGCTGCTGCCCGCCACCGGGCAGGCACTGCTGGCCCGTATCGCGGGACCTGAGCGCACCGGGCGGGTGATCAGTGTCGTCGCGGTCGTCCCGCTGCTCTCACCGGTGTTCGGCCCGCTGGTCGGCGGCTCCGTACTCGGCGTGGCGTCGTGGCCGTGGCTGTTCCTGATCAACCTGCCGATCGGTGTGATCGCCGCTCTGCTCGCCCGTCGCCACGTCCCCGCGGTGGCGCCGTCGACACGCCGGACGCCGTTCGACGCCCGGGGGGCCCTGCTGCTCTCGCCCGGCCTGGCCGTGCTGGTGTACGGACTCACCGAGGTCGCCAACGGCCGCCCCCTGCCCGCCGTGACGGGAGTGGTGGTGGGGCTCGCGATGCTGGCCGGCTTCACCGTGCACGGGCTGCGGACCCGCGGGACCCCGCTGGTCGACCCCCGGCTGTTCGCCCGGCCGCCCTTCGGCGCCGCCGCCCTCGCGCTGGTGGTGCTCGGCGCCTCGGTGTTCGGCACGACGTTCCTGCTGCCGCTCTACTTCCAGACCGGCCGCGGACTGTCGGCGTGGGAGGCAGGGCTGCTGCTGGCCCCGCAGGGGCTGGGCGCCGCCGCCGGATCGGTCCTGGTCAACCGAACCATCGACAAGGTGGCGCCACGGACGCTGGTGGTGACCGGCATCGTGCTGATCCTCGCGGGGACCGTCCCCTTCACCCAGCTCGGCCACGGCATCCCCGACGCCGTGATCGTCGTCGCGCTCGCGGTGCGCGGTCTCGGCATGGCGATGGTCGGCGCGCCCGTGATGAACATCGTCTACAGCCGCATCGAACCCGAGCACCTGCCCCGTGCGTCCGGAGCGCTCAACCTGCTCAACACCGTGGGCGGTTCGGTGGGCACCGCCGCCCTCGCTGTGGTTCTCCAGAGCCGGCTGTCCCACCGAGGCCAGGACATCCCCTCGGCGTTCGGCGACACCTTCTGGTGGGTGCTCGGCTTCTGTCTGCTGGCCGCCGCAGGGGCTACGAGGCTGCCGAGTACGCAGGTCAGGACACCATGAGGCCTTCTGCGAAAAAAGACTGACGAGACGTCAGCTAAGTGCCGACGGGGGGCGTGGGAGCAGTGGCCGAACTTTGAACTCGTAGATGACAAAGTATGGACTTCCCCGGCAGAAGTCCCCTAGCGTGGCGGCGCCACCGTAGGCCCAGTGCTCATGCGCGGATCAGTACAGCCCGACCGGAGTGCCACCCCCTGCTGGAGGACCGATGCATCCACGGCTGTTGTCACGTGCCCGAAGACGGCTCACCACCCTGCTCGTCGGCGCCTTCCTCGCGGGAGGTGTCTGGGCCGGCCACCCGGCCGTCGCCGCGCCCGACGACATCCCGCCCCAGGAACCCGGTGTCACCCTGCGCGTCTTCGACACCCAGGTGCCACTCAGCAAGTTGTGCACGCTCAAGCCGGGGCAGACGCCCAACCATGACAAACTGATGCCCACCGTGGACTGGTCCACGGTCGACGACTTCGGCGGTTACAGCGACAACTTCGTGGCGGAGGTGTCCGGCTACCTGGTCGTCCCGGCCGACGGGACGTACTCCTTCCGGCTCAACAGCGACGACGGCTCCCGGCTGACCATCGACGACCGGGAGGTCATCGACCACGACGGTCTGCACGGCACCGAGCCCAAGGACGGAACCGCCCAACTCACCGAGGGGTCGCACCCGTTCCGCGTCGACTACTTCGAGGGCGGTGGCGAGCAGCAGCTGACCCTCGCGTGGAAGCCGCCGGACGCGACAGACTTCGGCGTCATTCCGAGCGAGTCCCTGAGCACCGACGCCGGCGTCGTCCGGGTCACCGCGCCGGGCCGCAAGGAGTGCGAATCGGGGGCGGACAGCCCCGGCGACGGTCTGCCGCTCACCGATGTGCGCCCCGACCTCGACCTCACCGATCTGCGCCCGGACGGTTTCGAGCCGCAGGTCACCGGGATGGACTGGCTGCCCGACGGCCGCCTGGCACTCTCCACCTGGGGTGGCACGGACAACGTGACCGGCGAAGTGTACCTCCTCGACCACGTCACCGGTGACACCAGCCGCGACAAGGTGACGGTGAAGAAGGTCGCCGACGGACTGCGCGAGCCGATGGGCATCAAGTACGTCGACGGCTCGCTGTACGTCTCGCAGAAGCACGAACTGACACAACTCGTCGACACCGACAAGGACTTCGTCACCGACGAGTACCGCACGGTTGCCACCTGGCCGTACGGCGGGAACTTCCACGAGTTCGCGTTCGGCCTGCTCTACCGTGACGGCTACTTCTACGTGAACCTGTCCGTCGCCATCAACTACGGCGGTGCGACCACCACGCCCCAGCCGGTTCAGGGCCGCGGCACGACGTACAGGATCAGCAAGAAGACGGGGAAGATCCATGCGATCGCCGGCGGTCTGCGGACCCCGAACGGCATCGGCTGGGGCCCCGGCAAGTCCCTCTTCGCCATGGACAACCAGGGCGGATGGCTGCCCGCGTCGAAGCTCGTCCAGATCAAGCAGGACCGCTTCTTCAACCACTACACCCAGCCGACGGGCAAGTTCGACAACAAGCCCGTCACCGCGCCGGTGCTCTGGCTGCCGCAGAACGAGATCGCCAACTCTCCCAGTACGCCGCTGTATCTCACGAAGGGCCGCTTCGCCGGCCAGATGCTGTTCGGCGACGTCACCTACGGCGGGCTCCAGCGCGGTTACCTGGAGAAGGTGAAGGGCCAGTACCAGGGCGCCGTGTTCCGCTACACGCAGGGACTCGAAGCCGGCGTCAACCGCATCACGATGGGGCCCGACGGCGCCGTCTACGCGGGCGGGCTCGGAGCCGACGGCAACTGGGGCCAGGAAGGGAAGCTCAAGTTCGGCCTGCAGAAACTCACGCCGAACGGGGGCAACACCTTCGACATCAAGGAGATGCGTGCCGTTCCCGGCGGCTTCGACCTGGAATACACCCAGCCCCTGTCCGAGGACACCGCGGCGGAGCTGACGTCCCGCTACCAGGCTGAGCAGTGGCGCTACACGCCCACCTCCGACTACGGCGGCCCGAAGATCGCCGAGGAGGAGCTCGCCGTGAGCTCGGCGACCCTCTCCAAGGACAGCCGCACGGTGCGGCTGCGTCTCGACGGGCTGAAGCCCGACCGCGTCGTACACCTCCGCTCACCGCGCCCCTTCGCCTCCGAGTCAGGCGAGACCCTGTGGAGCACGGAGGCCTGGTACACGCTCAACGCCCTGCCGGGCAAGCAGCCGCCGCCGGCCACGCTGTACGAGGCCGAGGAGGCACGGCTCACCGGCACGGCAGGCATCCACACCGACCACACCGGATACTCGGGCAGCGGGTTCGTCGACCGCTACGCCACCGAGGACGAGGCCGCCACGACCTTCGACGTGACAGCGCCCAAGGTCGGCGACTACGACGTGAACCTGCGCTACTCCAACGGCCCCGACCCCTTCCAGGGCACCAAGTCCCTCTCCCTCTACGTCAACGGGAAGAAGGTGAGACAGACGAAACTCGCCTCCACCGGCACCTGGGACACATGGTCGACGCAGACCGAGCGGGTCCGCCTCCACGCGGGGCCGAACACCGTCTCGTACCGCTTCGACCCAGGTGACACCGGTCATGTCAACCTCGACCTGATCACCGTGCGCCCCCACGGCGCTCCCGTCGCCCTCTTCGACGGCACCACCGCCTCCCAGGCGCAGTGGCAGCACACGGACGGCCGGACCGTCGAATGGCCGCGGGCCGCCGAGCGGTCCATGGAGGTGTGCTGCGGCGACATCCGCAGCAAGGACGCCTACCAGGACTTCAGACTGAGCCTGGAGTTCCGGGTGCCGCAGTTGCCTGACGACGTGACAGGCCAGGACCGGGGCAACAGCGGGATCTATCTCCAGGACCGGTACGAGCTGCAGATCCTCGATTCGTACGGCGACACCACCCTCGACACGAACGAGGCCGGTGCCATCTACGAGAAGAGGGCACCCGACGTCAACGCGGCCACCGCCCCGGAGACATGGCAGAAGTACGACATCACCTTCCGCGCGGCGCGTTTCGACGCGAGCGGCAGCAAGACCGCCGACGCGCGCGTCACGGTGGTGTGGAACGGCAAGAAGGTCCACGACGACGTCGCGATCGACGGACCGACCGGTGCGGGTGCGCCGGAGGGGCCCTCGGCCGGAGCGATCCGTCTCCAGGACCACGGGAACAAGGTGCGGTTCCGTGACATCCGTATCGAACCGCTGAGTTAGTGCCCCTCCCGGCAGACATTGCCGGTCACGGCACCAGCGCCTTCCGTTCGGATCGGGCAGCGGGGCACCCGCGGACCACGCGGGTGCCCCGCGTCAGCCGGCCGGGGCACCCGACGCGCCCCAGGCGGTCGCGAGCCCTTCCAGCCACGCGGGCGGGAGCTCCGCGTGCTCCCATTCCGCCCGGAGCGCCGCCGGTGAGCCGGTGAGGCGTTCGAGTACGGCGATGCTCGTGGGGGAGTGGAGGAGGGAGTAGCGGCCGTGGACGGCGATGTGGCTGCCCGGTCCGTACCGCGCGTACAACCGGCCCAGCCGCTGCCGGTGGGCCTCGGTGAACCGCTCCAGCTGTCCGGCGTACCCGACCCGTCCCACCACACTCATCGTGCCGAGTACCGCGGTGAGGACCTCGTCCGACACCTCGGGGTCGAGATCCGAGGTGGTGCTGAACGCGAGGTGGAGCGGGGTCACGGCGACCTTCGCACGCTCCACGTCCACCTTCCCCACGGGGTGACGGCCTTGTGCGCCGCCTCCCGCCGAGCCGGACACAGCGGGACCGATGGCACGCTCGATGGCGCGCTCGGCGACGCGGGCGATTTCCTCGCCGACGGCCCGGGCACCGTCGTGCCAGCCGGTGCCGTACAGCTCGCCGTGCCCGGCAGGGGCACCAGCCGCCTTGCCGGCCTCGCCGCGCGCGTCGGCGACCGCGCCGGCCTCCACGAGCGCGATCAGTTCTTCGGCCTCGCCCCGGAACACTCCCGCGCGGCCGAGGAGTTCGAGGAGGGTGTTCCTCGCGTTCAGGACGCTGGCGGCGTCCAGCGGGTGCCGGCCCGTCTCGGCGGTGTCGATGGCGTCCCCCTCGTCGTCCGTGGTCCGGTGCTTCACCATAGTTCGAGTGTGCGGTGTGCCGCGGCGGCGTCGCCGCACCGATGACGGGGCCTGCTCCTTGTGGCGCAGCCTCGACCCGGGCACCTCCCGCAGGAGATCATCGGGGCATGGAGTTCCTCTGCTACCACCATGACCGGCCCGGCTCCGCGGCGCTGCGCGAAGAGCTGCTGGAAGAGCACTGGTCCTACATGGACCGGTACGCCAAGGAGATGATCGCCCGGGGCCCGACACTCGCCGACGACGGCGACACACCCACGGGAAGCGTGCACATCGTCGACCTGCCCGGCCCCGCGGCTGCCCGCGCGTTCGCCTTCGACGAACCGAACCACCAGGCCGGCATCTACCGGGACGTGCTGCTGCGACGCTGGCGCAACATGCTGGGACGCACGATGTGGGACTACCCCGGCGGGCCGGACGGCGGCAACCGGTACCTGGTGATCGGGCTCGGTGCCGGAAAGGCCGCGGACCTCGCGGTGCCGCCCGGCCGGGACGAGCTGATCGCCTACGGGCCGCTGCTGTCCGACGACGGTGACACCTGGCTGGGCACGGCGGCGCTCGTCCGGGCGCCGGACCCGGACGCGGCACGCGCCGTCCTGACCCCGGAACGGTACGCGGCCGTCGAGGTGCACAACTGGCAGTTCGGAGGACGGGACTCCTGACACGGGGTCACGGCCGCGGGCCCGCCCTCCTCCGCCCTGGGGCGCGCTACTTTCGAAACACGCCCTAGCGGTCGCCCTGCTCCTCGATGGCGGCGGGGCGTGACTGGGCGGCGCGGACGCGTGCCACGTCGAGCTTCGTGCTGCGGTCGAAGCGGTAGATGCCGTTCTCCTCCTGGAAGACGTCGGTCAGCTGCGTGTAGCAGTAGCCGAACATCGCGGGATCCTGGAGCAGCACTCCGGTGAGGCCGCTGAAGCGGGTGTGGAACTCCTCCTCGTCGCGTATCCGCTCGCCGTAGCCCCAGGAGGCGGTGCGGTCCTCGCCGGAGAGTTCGGCCGCGGCCTCCGGGTTCCACCAGATGCCGCCGAACTCGCTGACGAAGTACGGCTGCCCACGGTAGGGCTGGGAGTAGGCCGCCCCGTTCTCGTAGGTGTTGACGAACGGCTCGCCCTTGGCCAGGCCGGACATCAGCTGCCGGAAGGTCTCCGGATCCTGCTCGTAGTTGTGGGCGTCGTAGATGTCGGTCTCCGCCACCCGGTGCGCGTAGCCGGACGCGTCGATCACCGGCCGTGTGGTGTCCAGGGCCTTGGTGGCCAGGAACATGGCCCGGGTGACGTCGTCGAGCCCGGTGATGCGGTCGTGCAGCTTCTGGTACGTCTCGTTCAGCGGGCACCAGCCGACGATCGAGGGGTGCGAGTAGTCGCGTTCCACGGCTTCGAGCCACTGGCTGACATAGGAGGAGTCGGGCTGCTGGTTGTTCCCCGACGAGCCGCCCGTCTCGCAGCCCCAGTCCCCGAACTCGCCCCAGACCAGGTAACCGAGCCGGTCCGCGTGGTACAGGAAGCGCTCTTCGAAGACCTTCTGGTGGAGCCGCGCCCCGTTGAAGCCCGCCTCCATCGCGAGCTCGATGTCGCGTACCAGGGCCTCGTCCGTGGGCGCGGTCATCAGCCCGTCCGGGTACCAGCCCTGGTCGAGCACCAGCCGCTGGAAGAGCGGGCGCCCGTTGAGCGTGACCGCCTTGCCCCGCAGCCCGACGGCGCGCAGCCCGGCGTAGCTCTCCACCGAGTCGAGCACCTCGCCCCGCTCGTCGGTGAGTTCGAGCCTGAGGCCGTACAGATGCGGGTCGTCGGGGCCCCATTCGCGCCGCCTGTCCGCCGGGACCGGGAGGTGCAGACGGGGCGCGAGGTCGAGGTCGGCGCGGGCCTCGGCGCGGCTCACCTCTCCGTCCCCGTCGCTCAGGACGGCACGCACCCGGTGGCCCGGCAGACCGCCGCCGGACAGCGGGAGTTCCAGGTGGAAGGCGGAACCCGCCAGGTCGGGGGTGATCCGGGGGCGCCTCAGATGCACCGCGTGGACGGGCTCCAGCCAGACGGTCTGCCAGATGCCGGTCACCCGGGTGTAGTTGCAGTCGTGGTTGGCGTACCTGGTCGCCTGCTTGCCACGGGCCTGCGGGCCCCAGCGGGTGTCGCGGGCCCTGACGGTGATCACCACGTCCCGCCCGGATCCCGCGATGTCTCCGAGATCGGCCGTGAACGGGGTGAAGCCGCCGCGATGGCGTGCGACCTCGGTGCCGTCCGCCCAGACGGTCGTGTCGTGGTCGACGGCCCCGAAGTGCAGCAGGACCCGGCGCCCCGCCCACTCGGCGGGCAACGACAGGGCCCGCCGGTACCAGACGGCCTCCAGGAAGTCGGTGTCGCCGATGCCGGACAGCTCGGACTCGGGCGGGAAGGGGACGAGGATCTCGCTGTCCAGCTCACGGGTGAGGAGGCCCCGCTCGAGACCGCTGTCCCCCCGGTCGGTCTCGAACTGCCAGAGGCCGTTGAGATTGAGCCAGTCGCGGCGCGCGAACTGCGGTCGCGGGTACTCGGGGCGCGGTACGGAGTGGATGGGCACGCGTGCTCCAGTGGGTCGTCGGGCCGGCGGTGTACGGCGGCCCCGTGGTGGTACGGGGGAGGGAATGGAGGAAGGAGGAGAGGGGAAGGTCATGAGCCGCCGAGGCCGGTGGTGGCCACCGAGCTGACGATGCGGCGCTGGAAGAGCAGGAACACCACGACCAGCGGCAGCGCTGCCAGCAGCGCCGATGCCATGGCCTGGGCGTACTGGACACCGAAGGCGTCCTTGACGGTGGCGAGGCCCACCGGGAGCGTCATCAGGTCCGGATCGTTGGTGACGATGAAGGGCCACAGGAAGTTGTTCCAGGCACCGATGAACACGAAGATCGAGACGGCGGCCACGATCGGCCGGGACAGCGGCAGCACGACCGACCGGAAGACACGCACCTCGGACGCGCCGTCGAGCCGGGCCGCGTCCTCCAGTTCCCGGGGTATCCCGTCGAAGAACCGCTTCAGGATGAACACCATCATGGGTGCCACCACCTGGGGCAGGATCACCGCCGCGTAGGTGTCCACCAGGTTGAACATCAGCATCTGCTCGAACAGGGGCACGATGAGCAGCTGCGGCGGGACCATGACCGCCGCGATGGTCACGGCGAGCAGGACACGGCGGCCGCGGAAGGTCCCGCGCGAGAAGCCGTAGGCGGCCAGCGTGGAGATCGCGACGGTGATCAGCGTGACCACCCCGGCGACCAGGAAACTGTTGGCGGCCCAGAGGAGCACGTTGCCGCGTTCGAGGATCTGCTCGTAGGCGGACAGCGTGAAGGCGCCCTTGAAGGGGGAGAGGCCCGGCTTGGAGACGTCCTGCTCGCTCTGGAAGGAGGTGGCCACCGCCCACAGGAGCGGCAGCAGCCAGACGGCCGCCAGCACGGTGATCGCACTGCCGGCGATGATGCGCGGCAGCCGGCCGTGGCCAAGGAGCAGGGGGGATCCGGCCCGGTCCCTGGGTGGGCGGCGCCGAGCCCGCAGGGTCGTTGCGGTGGTGGACATCGGTCAGTCCTCCTGGCGGAAGAGACGGAACTGCGCGAGCGAGACGACGATGACGAGCGCGAAGAAGACGTAGGAGACCGCGGAGGCGTAGCCCAGCCGGTAGCCGGTGAACCCGACGTCGTAGACGTACTCGAGGAGGGGGCGGGTCGAGCCGTTCGGGCCGCCCTTGGTGAGGATGTAGATCTGGTCGAACACCTTCAGCGACGCGAGTACCTGGAGCATGGCGACCAGGACGGTGGTCCTGCGCAGCTGCGGGAGGGTGACCGACCACAGCCGCCGCCAGGCACCGGCGCCGTCGAGGGCCGCGGCCTCGTCGTACGTCGTCGGCAGGGACTGCAGAGCGGCGAGGTACAGCAGGAAGTTGAAGCCGACCGTCCACCAGACCGTGAGCGCGGCCACCGACCACATCGCGACGGACTCGTCGGACAGCCAGCCGACGGGGCCGAGGCCGAGCGCTCCGAGCAGTTCGTTGGCGAAGCCGACGTCCGGCTGGTAGAGCCAGGTCCAGATGAGGGTCACGACGGTCACGGGCAGCAGGTAGGGCACGAAGAAGGAAAGCCGCCACACCCACTGGCCCGCCAGTCCGCTGTGCACCAGGAGTGCCATGACCAGGGCGATCAGCACCAGCGGGATGCTGGAGACCGCGGTGAAGAAGACGGTGTTGCCGAGGCTGCTCCAGACGTCCGGGTCGCCGAACGCCTCCGCGTAGTTGTCGAACCCGACGAACGACGTGGCGCGCAGTGCGAGCGAACTGTCGGTGAAACTCATCCAGAGGCCCTGGACCACGGGCCACACCAGGAAGAGCACGAAGGGCACCGCGAAGGGCAGGACGAAGAGCATGCCAGGGCCGCGCCGGCGGGAGCGCCGCGGGGGAGCCGCGGCGAGTGGCGGTTCGCCGGTGGGCGCGGGGGCGCCGACGGGCGTGGTGGTGGTCACGTCGATAACTCCTTCTGCTCGGTCAGGCCACCGGGTTGGGCTGCCGCAGCAGCGTGTTCGCCTCACGGACCATCTGGCGTACCGCCTTCTCGGCGGAGGTGTTGCCCAGCAACGCCGACTGGAGCGGCTGGCACATGCGGTTCTGGAAGTTCGAGGCCGCGCCGGCGAACCAGTTCGGCGGATCGAGGACCGCCACCTTCCCGGCGTCGGCGTAGGAGGACTGCGGCTTCAGCTCGGCATACTCCGGCTCGGCGAGCACCGGCTGGTAGGCGGGGATGTGCCCGGCGCTCGCCCAGGTCAGGCTCTGCTTGAGGATTCCCGCGACATACCGGTGCGCCTCCCGCCGGCGTGCCGGGTCGGGGTTGTCCTGGTGCGGGAGGACGAAGCTGTGGGAGTCGGTGTAGACGCCGGGGTGGCCGAACACCTGGGGGAAGGGAGCGGCGCCCAGCGGGATGCCGGACTTCCGGAGCGTGGGCAGCTCCCACTCGCCGAGCATGGCCATCCCACCCCGGCCGCCGACGAATCCCGCCAGCGCGCTGTTGTAGTCGAGGTTGTTGGGATTGGTACGGCCGTCGAAGAGCTGCTGCATGAACGACACGACCTGCACCGCGGCGTCGGTGTCGATCTCGGCCGTACCGCCGTCCGGCAGCGTGAAGGCGGCACCGGTCTGCGCGTAGAGCGCGGCGAACTGCCGCCAGCTCTGGGCGGTGTCGGTGACATGGCCGAAGAGGATGCCGGACTCACCGGTCACATCTGCCAGGGACTTGCCCGCCTCCAGGAGGGCCTTCGGCGAACCCATCGGGGCGAGTTCGCCCTTCGGGTCGAGGAGCCCGGCCTTCGCGGCGGCGTCGCGGTCGTAGAAGACGATGAAGGGATGGACGTCCATGGGGATGGCATAGACGCCCCCCTGGTGCTTCGTACGCGACCAGACGGCCGGGGTGAAGTCCTTCTCGGTCACACCGAACTCGGCGAGCACATCCAGGTCGAAGGGGTCCAGCAGCCCGCCGGGGGCGTAGCCGGCCAGCCGGGACAGATGCAGGACCGCCACGTCGGAGGCCCGCCCGCCCGCGGCCGACATCGCGAGCTTGGTGTAGTACGACGGCCCCCAGTCCAGGATCGTTCGATCGATCTCGAAGCCGTCGGGACCCTTGGAGACGGCCTTGATCATGTCGTCCATCAGCATGCCGTCACCGCCCTGGAACAGGTCCCAGACGCTCAGTGCCGAGGCGTCGGACGCGGAGGCCGGTGAGGAGCACCCGGCCAGGGGGCCCATGGCGAGCACCGCGCCCGCGCCGGCGGTTCCGTAACGCAGGAAGCGGCGACGGCCGATCCCGGGTGCCGGGCCCGGGCCGGGCACGGCCGGCGCCTCGTGGGCGGGGGACGAAGAACTCATCGCGGACCTTTCGACGGCCGGACGCTCATGCCGGAGCGGCGGTGGACCGCAGGCATGAGCGGGTCCACCGCACGGGGCAAGTGGGTGGCGGCACTGGCTGAAACAGTGCGGTGACATGTTTTTACATCGATGTACATTGGCTGTAAAGAGTTCGGACGGTACGGGTGTTCGACACCCCGGGGTGCGCCTCGTGTCGCCTCCGGACGCCCCCGACGTCCCCCGGGCGGCCGGGACATAGACTCGGCAGCGATCGATGGCAGGGAGGGCGGCCGTGGCACGGCCCAGGATCAAGGACGTCGCACGGCACGCCGGGGTGTCGGAGAAGACCGTGTCCAACGTGATCAACGACTACGTCCATGTCTCCGACCGGACCCGGCGTGTGGTCCGCGATGCCATAGAGCACCTCGGGTACCGGGTGAACCTGGCCGGCCGTCATCTGCGCAAGGGCCGCACCGGCATCATCGCGCTCGTGGTCCCCGAGCTGGACGTCCCGTACTTCGCGGAGCTCGCCCGGCATGTGATCCGCGAGGCCGAGCAGCTCTCGCTCACGGTGCTGATCCACCAGAGCGGCGCGGACCGTGAGCACGAGCTGGCCGCCCTCGCCGGCTTCGGATCCGACTTCGTCGACGGGATCATCCTCAGCCCGCTCGCCCTCACCGCGGACGACGTACGGGAGCGGGCGGGCGCCCCGCCGACCGTGCTCCTCGGAGAGCTTCTCGAGGAGGGCGCCGACCATGTGGCCATCGACAACGAGAAGGCCGCGCGCCGGGCCACCGAGCATCTGATCGGCCTCGGGCGCCGGAACATCCTCGCGGTCGGCGGACGCGAGGCGCCCGGTCTCGGGACCGCAGAGGCCCGTACGCGTGGCTATCTCGCCGCCCTGTCCGAGGCGGGCCTCGCCCACCACCCGGAGGCACTGCTGCCGGTGGACGGGTTCAGGATGCCCGAGGGCGCCCGTGCGGTGGCCCTGGCCCTGCGGACCGGCCCACGGCCCGACGGTCTGCTGTGTCTCAACGACCAGCTGGCCCTCGGGGCGTTGCGCGCTTTGCACGAACACGGCCTCCGTGTGCCCGAGGAGGTGGCGGTGATCGGCTTCGACGATGTGGAGGGCGGCCGGTTCAGCGTGCCGACACTGAGCACCGTGGCGCCCGACAAGGCGGCGGTGGCCAGGGTCGCCGTCCAGCTCCTGAACCACCGGATCGAGGAAGCCGCGCGGACGGCGCAGGGCGCGGGCCCAGGGGAGCCCGGGGTCCAGGCACCCCAGGACCGTGTGGTGGCACACCGGCTCGTCCTGCGCGAGAGCACGGAGGGACCCGGGGGCCCTAGGCCGGGCGCAGCATAGCCACGGTCACGACGGTGAGCAGCCCGATGTAGGCCCATGCGTGGGCGCGGTCGGGAATGCGCGGCGGGCGGCGTCGCAGTATCGCGATCACCGGCAGCGCTCCGAGGAGCAGCGCCGAGGCGGCCCGGACGTCGACGAGTCCCGCCAGGTGTACGTGCGCGTCCGTGGCGGCAGGGACCGCGGCGGTG
Organism: Streptomyces sp. NPDC048565; assembly: GCF_040650935.1. NCBI lineage: Bacteria > Bacillati > Actinomycetota > Actinomycetes > Kitasatosporales > Streptomycetaceae > Streptomyces > Streptomyces sp. NPDC048565. The sequence continues at coordinate 5,810 of NZ_JBEZIH010000029.1, read as the reverse complement.
CCCAGGGACACCGCGGTGGCCGGCAGCGCGATGGCGAGGGTCAGGGGGTTGGCCAGCGCGGTCGCCGTGCGCATGGGGTGCCCGGCGCGCCGCATCGCGGGGACGGTCATGACGCTGCCTCCCACGCCGAGGAACGCGGCGACGGCGCCGACCGGTGCGCCGAGCACGGCGGGCAGCGGGCGTGGCGCGTCCGAGACCGACCCGTCCGAGCAGTCCGACCCGCCCGGCCCGTCCGACCTGCCCGACCCGTCCGGCCCGGACGCGCGCAGGAAGCCGGGGCGCAGGAGCAGGTCGGCGACGGTGAGGGCGACGTAGGCGACGAACGCCCAGCGGACCTGGCCGGCCGGAGCGAGACGTGTGGCGAGCGCACCGGCCGAGGCGCCGGCCGCCAGCAGGAGCAGCAGTGCACGGCTGCCCCGGAGCGCGACGAGCACCCGTCGCGGTGTGACGGCTGTGGCGAACCCCGCGTTCACCACCATCACCAGGGCCGATGTGGCCGTCGCGACCCGCATCGCGTCCCCGCCGAGCGCGGCATCCGCCCACACCACGACCGGCACAGCGACGAATCCGCCGCCGAACCCGAACAGCACGGTCGTCACCCCGGTGAGGAGCCCGACCCCGATCAGCGTCATCACGTCCATGGCCCCCACCCCACCAGCTCGGCCCGGCGTCCGGCATGCGATGGTCGGCACACTTCTTTCGCGTCCCGGCCGGTACGGTGAAGCAGTGAAGAACGTCCCGCTGACCGAGGTCGACCAGGTGGACCGGGTCGTCCTGCCGATCGGCACCGACTATCCGCCAGGTCACATGCTGGACTGGCACGAGCACCGGCGAGCGCAGTTCCTGCACGGAGCCACGGGCGTCATGGTCGTGGACACCGCCGACGGGGCCTGGACCGTCCCACCCGAGCGTGCCGTGCTCATCCCGGCGGTCACCCGTCACCGGGTCCGGATGCTGGGGGTGAGCACCCGAAGCCTGTACATCGAGCCGGATGCCGTCCCCTGGTGGCCCGCCCGCTGCACGGTGGTCGACGTCCCGCCACTGCTGCGGGAACTGCTCCTGGCCGCCGTGGACTTCGAGCCCGACTACAGCCTCTCGGGACGCGAGGGAACCATCGCCGCGCTCCTCCTGCATGAGATCTCCGAGCGAGCCCCTCTGCCGTTCCATGTGGGGATCCCCGCATCCGCCGATCTCGCGAGGCTCTGCCGCGCCTACCTGGCCGCCCCCGACGCAGGTGTCACCAACGCCGCCTGGGCCGCCGGGACGCATATGAGCGAGCGGGCCTTCACCCGGCGCTTCCGTACGGAGACCGGCGACAGCCCGGCCGTCTGGCGGGCCCGTGCCCGTCTGCTCGCGGCCGTGCCACTCCTGCGCACCGCGTCCGTCAGCGAGGTCGGTGGCCGCCTCGGCTACGCCTCTCCCGCAGCGTTCACCGCGGCCTTCACACGCGCCTTCGGCACGCCGCCGTCCCGCTTCGCCGCCGGCCCTGCGGGCAGAGGCGGCAACAGCCGGTCGACGCGGTGACCTTAAGCTAAGCCCTGGTCAACACATCGGCGGGCGGGCTTCGAGGAGCCGCGGGCAGGACGGCGGCTCCCGGCTTCGGCAAGGACGTTCATGCAGGGAGTACTCACCGGCTTCGCGGTGATCGCCGTCGTCATAGGCATCGGCTACGTCCTCGGGCGCCGCGGACACCTGGGGGACGACGGCCGGACGGTCCTGACCCGGCTCGCCTTCAACGTGGCGACTCCCGCACTGCTCTTCACCACGCTGGCGGGCGCTGACCTCTCGGTGGTCTTCTCCCAGCGGCTGCTCGTCACCGCGGCCGCGACGGTCTGCGCGGCCGCCCTCTTCGTCACCGTGGGGCTGGTACGCGGCTGGGGTGCGGGAAAGATCACCGTCGGCGCTCTGTGCTCCAGCTATGTCAACGCCGGCAATCTCGGAATCCCCATCGCCGTCTATGTGCTGGGCGACGCCTCCCTCGTCGCTCCCGTCCTGCTCTTCCAGCAGATCGTCGTCACCCCGCTCGCGCTGACCGTCCTCGACCTGAGCCGGCCGGGCGAGCCCCGTCCCCTGTGGCAGCGCCTGACCACCCCGCTGCGCAATCCGATCGCTGTCGGCTCCTTGTCAGGCGTCGTCGTGGCCGCCACCGGATGGACCGTCCCGTCCCCGGCCCTCGAACCGCTCACCCTCATCGGCAACATGTCCGTCCCCGCGGTCCTGCTGGCCTTCGGGATCTCCCTGCGCGGCAGCGGAATGCCGGCCCGTGGGGACAACCGGGGCGCCATAGTCCTGTCCGCGGCCCTGAAGACGACCGCCCAGCCGCTGATCGCCTGGAGCCTGGGCGTCGGCGTCTTCCATCTGCACGGTGCGGCTCTGCTGGACGTCGTCGTGGTCTCGGCGCTGCCCGCCGCCCAGAACCTCTACACCTACGCCTCGCAGTACCGGGTCGCCGAACAGCTCGCCCGGGAGTCCATCCTGCTGTCCACCGCGGTCTCGGTCCCGGCACTGATCGCCGTCGCCGCTCTCCTCGGGTGACCGTGCCCAGGCCGCCCAGCCCGTCGCTAGGGTGTACCACTCGACACGCGGGACGGCCGGGCGCCCGCACCGACACCGAAGTGGCAGGCCCATGAGCGACCTATGGACGGGGAAGAACGTACGCCTGCGAGGCGTCGAGCCCGAGGACTGGGAAGGCTTTCGCGACCTGACCCGGAACACCTTCGACGCCCGCGACGCAGGCCAGGTCGAACCCCCGCGTTCCGCCGAGGGTTTCCGTTCCTGGACCGCCGAGCGTGCCGGACGCCCGCCGGGAGGTGAGGCGTTCCGCCTGGTGGTCGAGGTGCTGGCCGACCAGGCGTTCGCGGGGTCGGTGACGGTCGGGGAGACCGACAGCCGCGCGGGGCGGTTCAGGACGGGTGTCGAGATCGCCCGCGGCCACCGACGCAGGGGATACGCGGCCGAGGCGAACCGGCTCGTCCTCACGTACATGTTCGCCGAGCAGCGCTTCAACAAGTGCGAGGTGGAGGTCCACGCCTTCAACGACGCCTCCCTCGCCCTCTACCGCGGTCTGGGCTTCGTCGAGGAGGGACGGCTTCGCCAGCACGAGTTCTTCGCCGGCGCCTACCACGACCTCGTACTGCTCGGGATCACCGCCGACGAACACTGGGCAGCGCACCCGCGTCCAACGCTCAGGTGATCTCCGGCGTCACGCCGTTACGCGGTCGCTGTCGTCGGCCGGTCGCCGCAGAAGGCGAAGGCGGTCGCGGATTCGGTCGGCGCGGACAGCTTCGTGGCCGACTTCACGCGCCTGGACGACGTCCGGCGGCTCGCCGCCGAACTGGCCGCCAGGTACCCCCGCATCGATGTGCTCGCCAACAACGCCGGAGGTGTCTTCGGCGACCGGGCCAAGACCGTCGACGGATTCGAGAAGACCTTCCAGATCAACCACCTGGCGCCGTTCCTTCTCACGAGCCTCCTCATGGACAGGATCGTCGATTCCCGGGCGGCGGTCGTCCGGACGACCACCCTGCACGGCGGCATGGTGCGCGCGCTCGATCTCGACGACCTCGACAACGACAAGAAGTACGACGCCGTCCGGGCCTACAACGCGGCCAAGCTCGAGAACGTACTGTTCACGAAGGAACTGCACCGCCGGTACCACGCGCGCGGAGTCTCCGCCGCCGTCTTCTATCCGGGCAACGTCGCGACCAACTTCGGCGCGGAGACCACCAGTCGTCTGATGAGATTCATCACCACCAACCGGCTCTCGCGCTCCCTGCTGCTCACCACCCCGGAGAAGGGTGCGGATCAGCTCGTCCGGCTCGCCGAAGGTGAGCCAGGTGTCGACTGGGTCTCCGGCGAGTTCTACGCGAAGCGCGTGCCGGGCAAGGGGCTCAACCCGCTCGCGCTGGACGCCGGCCTCGCCCGCGGCCTCTGGGAGCGGTCCGAGGAGCTGCTTCGCTGAGGGGCGCGGTGCGCCGGGCGGAAGGGGCGGCCGTGGCGTCGGCGAAAGCGGGGGTCAGGCCGCCGGGGGCCGCTCCTCGTCCGTGAGGGCCCGGCGGATGCCGCGCAGGCCGTACTCGAAGGCGCCGGCCACATCGCCCCCGAGCCGGAAGGCGCCGTTGAGCTCCATCTCGATGAAGCCGGTGGCCCACGCCGTCAGCAGGCGCGCGGCATCGAGCGCGTCCCGCTCGCCCGCGAGTTCTCTGGCCGCCCGCAGCACCGGGCCGGCCGCGCGGGTCAGGGAGCGGGGCGGTACGTGTGTGGAGTGCATCAGCCGGAACCCCTCGGGCCGGATTCCGGCGAACTGCCGGTAGCGGCGCATCAGTTCTTCGAGTGAGCCGTCGGTCGTCTCCAGTCGGGAGGCCAGGTCGTCGACGGTGGCCTCGGCCACGGCGGTGAGCAGGGCCGCGCGACCGGCCACATGCTTGTACAGCGACGGGGCTCTCACGCCCACCCGCTCGGCGACCCCCTGCATCGTCAGTCCCTGCTGGCCGCTCGCCTCCAGCAGGTCACGGCCCGCGGTGACGATTGCGCTGAACGAGGTCTTCTCAGGGGTCGGCATGGTCCATCCTTCCGCTCATGGCTATTGACGATAGCCATCATAGCTAAGTAGCTTAGCCATCACGTTCCTGTTCGTGTTCGCTGCCCTGACTTTCGGGAGACCTCATGAAAATCGCACCCCACCTGCACCGCCTCGGCAACGATCTGGTGGCGTGCTACCTCATCGACACCCCCGACGGCATCACGCTCGTCGACGCGGGGCTGCCCGGTCACTGGCGGGACCTGCAGCAGGAGCTCGAATCCCTGGGCAAGTCCGCCGATGACATCCGTGGACTCGTGCTGACCCACGGCGACTCGGACCACATCGGCTTCGCCGAGCGTCTGCGGAGCGAGCACGGCGTCCCGGTGTTCGTGCACGCGGCCGACGCCGACCGCGCCCGCACGGGCGACAAGCCCAAGGTCGCGGTCGGCCCCATGCGCCTGGCCGCGGCGCTCGGATTCTTCGGGTACTCGCTCCGCAAGAACGGCCTGCGCACGCGTTACGTCGGAGCGGTGACCGAGTTCGGCGACGGCGACGTCCTGGACCTGCCGGGCAAGCCCGAGATCGTGGGCATGCCCGGTCACTCCCCGGGGAGTGTGGCGGTCCATGTCCCCCTCGCCGACGCGGTCTTCGTCGGTGACGCCCTCACCACGCGGCACGTTCTCACCGGGCGCACCGGACCGCAGCCGGCCCCCTTCACGGATGACCCGGCCGAGGCGCTCGACTCTCTCGACCGGATCGCCCGGCTGTCGGCGTCCTGGGTGCTGCCGGGGCACGGCGCCCCCTGGCGGGTCTCGCCGGCGCAGGTGGGCGAGGCGGTCAGGAAGGGCTGAGGGGGCGGGGCTTGCGGGGCGGGAGCGTCAGGCGCCGGCGAACTGGGTAAGGTGGCATCGACAAGTGAAGTTAGCCTTACCTAAGTGCCTTACTCAAGTGCTAGGAGTACCGGTGACCAACCCCTTCGAGGACGAGAACGGCACCTATCTGGTGCTCGTCAACGACGAGGGACAGCACTCCCTGTGGCCTGCCTTCGCCGAGGTGCCCGGCGGCTGGACCGTGGCCCACCAGGAGGACACCCGCCCGGCCTGCCTCGACCACGTGGAGCAGAACTGGACCGACCTGCGGCCCAAGAGCCTGATACGGAGCATGGCGCCCGGCTCCGCGTAAGAGGGTCCCTTGGAGGCGCCCGACGCGCGAAGGCGTTCGTCCCGAACCGGGACGAACGCCTTACGCAAAATGCGAATTAAGATAACCAAAAAAACTAAATATCATA